>NZ_CP015249.1:4129003-4446619 GCF_001632775.1 Dokdonella koreensis DS-123 | reverse complement strand
ACGGAGCCGTCGCTGCGCACCGCCAGATCCAGCACCTGGGTGGTCGAGAACGACTGGATACTGAAGCTCGGATCGTGCGATCCGTCCGGAAACAGGCGCGCGATGCTGTCGTTGTCGAGCTGGAAATAGCCGGCGATCAGAACCTTGCCATCCGCCTGCACGGCCACCTTGGTCGGGAAGCCGTTGTTCAACGACGGCGGATTGAAGCCGTCGTAGGCGCTTTGCGCCGCGGCGGGTGGACCCTTTCCAAGCGCGATGGCGAGCAGCGCGATCGGCAGCAGGTACCGGAATACTGACGTGTACGACATGTTCGATTTCCTCGGGTCGATGACGCGATGCGGTGTTCAGTTCCACTCGCGCAGGGCGGCCGGTTCGGAGCCGCTGCGAAAGATGCGATCGGTGATGCCGGGGTCGGCGAAGGCGAAGTCGACCCGCAGCACGCCGCTGCCGGGGGCGTCGATGGCGCGCGCATCCGCCTCGGGCGCATGCGACGCCGCTAACAGGATCGAAACCAGGCTGGCCGCCGGCGCCGGTGCGACGAGGAAGGTCCTGACCGTGCGTTCCGGTACGGACGATGCGACCGCACGAAGTGGAGCTGGCATCTGTGGATCCCCTCTGGGAGGTTCCGGAGGCCGATGCGGCGCCGCAGCACCTGACCACCCCCGTTTGAGTCCCGCAGATATACGTCGCCACCCGCAACGACCGCAGTCACGACTATGTATTTCGCGTGAAAAAACCGATAAAACGCGTGATTCACGCCTGGGAGGAGCCGTTGTCACGCGACTGCAATGGCGCGTCGTATCCGGCCCACCTGCCAGGTCGGCCTGTCCACGGAGGATCGGCGGGTGCTGGCCTGGGCTCCTCAGGGGGCAGCCGGCCAAGCGAACGTCAGTGGTCGGCGCCCGGGGTACCGATCGTCGGTTCAGGAGGGAAGGTGGCGACACCAGCAGGCAGGGACCGTTCCCCGGCCAGCCGCCGCGCGCGATCGATCGCGAGCTGCCACGCTTCACGCTGCCTGAGGGCGCGGTACAGCCGCGCCTGAGCCACCGCGCAGGCGAAATCGTGCTCGCTCCAGCGCGCGACCTGCCCGATCACCGCGCTGGCACGGTCGAGCCGGTCATTTTCGATCAGCGCCGCGCCGTACGAGGTCACGACGAGTGCGATCTCCGCCGGGACGGCTTCGCCAATGGCAGTGCGCAAGGCATCCTCGTAGTCGCCGATCGCCTCGTCGTACCGCCGGTCGCTCCAGGCCTGCTCGGCCTGGGCGATGCGGGCCGACATGCGGACCGGCGCGCTGTCGACACCCTCGGCCCAGGCGGCGAACCGCGTCAGCGCTGCAGCCTCATCGCTGGACCGTTCCAGCCCGCGCAGCGCGCGCACGACCACCAGCCAGGCCTGCGCGCGCGTGCCTGCGTCATCCGGCATGACGAGCAGATCGACGGCCTCCTGCGCGAACGTCAGCGCCGGCTGCAGCTGCCGCCGTTCGAACTCGACCTGCGCCTGCTGGCCGCGCACGACGCCCTTGGTGACCGTGTCCTGTGCATTCTCGGCGAGCCGGTCCAGCTGCGCGCGCGCCTCGGAAAGACGGCCGTTGCCTTGCAGCGCGATGGCGCCGGAGAACGCGATGGTGAACACGCCGGTCGGGTTCCGCAGCCCATCGAGCTTCGGTGAGACCGCCTCGTAGAGCGCCAGTGCGCGCTCCGGCTCGAGGAGGGCCAGATGGATCCAGATCGTGTAGGCGGATGCCAGCGCGAAGCTGTTGAGGATACCGAGCCGCTCGCTGCGCTCGGCGGCCTGCTCGAACAACGGCAGCGCGGCGGCCGGCTGGTTGCGGCTTATCGCCAGCAAGCCTTCGTTGCTGTCGATCAGCGTGAGCAGCCGCATGTTGCCGGCGATTTCCGACGCGAGGCGCGACCGCGCGAAATCGGCGCTGGCGAGGTCGTACTGGCTCAGGCGCGAGTGCGCCATGCCGCGCGTGTTGTAGGCATTGCCGAGCACCTCCGGCTCGTTGCGCTCTCCGAGCAGCGCGATCGCCTCGTCGAGCGGGGCGATCGCGTGTGCGGGCTGCTCCTTGCGGACCGCGATCAGGCCGAGGCCGTTCAGCACGCGCGCGCGCAATACCGGGGCTTCCTCGGCGCCCGCCTCGGCCAGCAGGCTTTCGAGGCGCCGTTGCGCCTCGTCGAATCGGCCGCTGCGGACATCCATGTCGGCGTGCAGGAAGCGCAGTTCCGGCGAGCGCTGGAGCTGCGCCGGCGCGCCGTCGATCAGCGCGCGCGCCGAGTCGACGTCATCGCGCAACAAGGCGCTCTTGATTCGCGCCAGCAGTTCGTCGGCTTGCGCGTCCGCGGTGCCGGCCTGATCGACCGGCAGAGCTTTCCCGAGCAAGGCCAGCAGCTGATCGGCCGCGCGGCGGCCGGCGATGACGAGATCGGCGTTGCGCGCTTCGACGTCACGGGTGGCGCCGTCCGCCTCGCGCAGTTCGAGGCGGACGACCCAATCCTTGTCGGTCCGGCGTGCGGACGGAACGACCAGGTAGCGGGCGCCGGTGCCGGTCCGTATCGCGTCGCTGCCGTCGTTCGCGGCGTCGCCGCGCGCGAGCGCGACCACGCTTTCACTCGGTACGACCAGCTGGCCGCCGCTGCGCAGGCGCGTCGCCAGCAAGTCCATCAGGCCAAGACGCACCCAGGACCAGGTCGGGTCGGCGGTGTTGACCGCCACCGGCAGGACGGCGGCGGCTTCCAGCGACGGCGTCCCGGCAGCCGGCGTGCGGGCCGTCCAGCGGTCGAATCCGAACCCGACGGCGGTGACGGCAGCGGCAAGCACGATGACGCCGATCGCGGTGCGCCAGCCGCGCCGCCGGATCGGCGATCGCGCGGGCGTATCGCCCACGACAGACCCATCGCCCGCCGGCGGCGCTGCGCGCGCGCTGCGCGGATCGGCACCGTCGAGGCCGGGCCGGCCGTCCTGCCGGTCCTCGACCGCGACCTCGGCCGCGAACTGGTAGCCGAAGCCGGGAACGGTCCGAAGCACGCTCTGCTGGCTGCCATCCTCGTCGAGCACGCTCCGCACCCGGCGAATGGTCTGGCGCAACAGCGACTCGCTGATCTCGGTCTTGCCCCAGACGGCCGCGACGAGTTCGTCATGGCCGATCGCCCGGCCCCTGTGCTGCACGAGGTAGACCAGGCAGTCGAACACCTTGGCCGGGACCTGCACGGGCCGGCCGGCGGACAGCAGCCGACGTGCGTCCACATCGAGGATGTTGTCGCCGAATCGGTAGCTGCGCCGGGTCATCCGGCTATTGTAGTGGTGCGCCCCCGCCTGAATGCCCGGGTCCGTGGTGAGCCGACCCGGCAGGCGTCTGGCGCGGGGGCCGGTGAGAACCGGACCGTCCCGGCTGGCGCCGGAGACCCTCAGGCCCCATGCCCGTCATTCCCGTCACACCGTGCCTGTCGGTAAAGGCGCCGCTCTTCTGGCACGGAGGGGCACTTGCCGTGCACTGCCGGCCGGCACCGGCCGGCAGTGCACCATCCGCTACGGCGAAGGACCGTCGAAGCCGTCCACGAAGATCCGGTCGCCGGTCGAGGCCGGCCGGAACGTCGCCTGTACCGTGCAATCACCCGTCACCGGTGCGGTCGTGAACACCTCATCGGTCAGGACGCCACCGCAGGTTCCGGCAACCGTGGCCACTTGCTGGCCGGCGCCCGGGATCAGCAGGAAGCTCATCGTCTCGCCTTCGTTCACGGTCTGTGCGCCGGCCGGCGCGATCGTTCCGCCCGCGCCGGCGCTCGCGATCACCGTATGCGTCGCCACGCCGCCGCTGAAGCTCGCCACCACCTCGCAATCGGCCGCCAGCGGCGCCGTCAGGTAGGTCGACCCGTTGAGCGAACCGCCGCAGCCGGTGACGCTGGAGATCCCATGGCCGGCGTCCGGCACGATCGTGAAGCTGAGCACCGTGCCGGCGGCCCCGCCTTGTGCGATCGCCGGCTCGATGCGTCCGTGCGCGCCGGCTACCGGCGTCGCGGTATGGCCGCCGGTCGGGTAGAACAGCTTCACCGATTCATGGATCGAGCCGTCCGCGGTGAAGCCGCGCGCACGGACCCAGACATTGCGGTTGCGCGGCAGGTTCAGGCCGTCGACCGACCAGCCGTCCCACGGTTGCGCGAAGCCATCGGGCGTCAGGTTCGTCAATGCAAGATTCACCGGCGCAGCGGTTCCCGCGATGCGGGCGGTGACCGCGTAACTGCCGGCCAAGCCATTGGCGACCGCACCGACCCGCGCCTCGCCGTTGGCATCGGTGACGACGGTCGTCGCCGAGAGCAGGGCCGACGCTCCGCTGGCTGGTGCGGTGAACTGCACCGGGACGTTCGGGAGTCCCTCGGCGTTGCCGTTGGGCCTCGGCTCCTTGATCACACGCACGCGCAGTTCGCGGAACGGCGCATTGACGTACGCCTGCTGGCCGGGTGTCGAGAGAGCATCCAGTTCGCCGATATTGCTCAAGCCGATGTCGGCGCGTGCCGTACCGACGACGGCGCGCACCGCGTAGGGGCCGGTGACGGCATTGGCGGTGGCGATCACGCTGGCCTCGCCGTTGCCGTCAGTCTCGACCGCCACGGACGACAAGGCTGCCGTTGCACCCTCGGCCTGCACCAGGAAGTTCACGGTGCGGCCCGGCGCCGCAACACCACCGGTGGTCGTGACGCGGACCTTCAGCGGACGGGTGAAACGCTTGTTCAATCCCGCGGTCTGGCCGGCACCGTCGAGGACGGTCACCGCGAGCGCTGCCGGTGCGCTGCCGCCGCACGGCTCGAACGGGCTGGCGCTGTTGCGCGGCACCGGATCGGCGATGCTGAAATCCGCAGCGTTGTCGGCCGAATGGGCGCAGCCGTTCTGGTTGCGTATCAATGCCCGCGACCCGGACGGGGCCGGCGCGACCGTGCCCCAGGCGCAGGTGCCGGTGCCATGGCCGACGAAATCGATGATCGACGCATCGCCGGCCGGGCAGCTGCCGGTCAGCGGCTGCGTACCCGCCACCAGCGCAAGCCAGGGTGCTCCGGCATTGCCGCTACCGTTCGCGTCGGCCGGCGGCAAGGTGCCGCCGTAGCCGTCCAGCGCGATCAGGAAGCGCTGGCCGGGCTGCAGCGCCATGCCCGGCAGGGCCGTCACGGCGCCTCCGATCTGCAGCGACCACCCGTAGAGCGATGCCGGCTGGTCCCCGGCATTGAACAGCTCCACGAAGTTGCGGAAGTAGCTGCCGCTGCCGGAGACGCTGCCGGGATAGATCTGGCTGATCACCACCCGCGGCCCGCTCAAGGTGCCGGTATTGGTCAGGTCGAACTGCGCGGCCGCGTCGGTCGCCAGGCGGGCAGTGACCGGATAGCGGCCAGCCCATTGGTTGGCGCTCGCCGTGATGCTTGCCTCGCCGTTGCCGTCGGTGATCGCCGTGGTCGACGACAGGATCGCGGCGGCACCGGCTGCCGGCGCGGCGAACGCGACTTCGACGCCGCTGACGGGCTGGCCGGTACCGTTGACGACCCGTACCGCCAGCGGGGTTGCGAAGCCGTGCTGGACGGGTGCGCTCTGGGGCGTGCCGCCGATCGCCGAGATCGCCAGGTCGATCTGGTCGCACCGGTAGACCGGCGAGGCGGTGCTGCGCCGGACCGGCTGAAAGACCACCTCGAAATCAGCACCGTTGTCGCCGGTGGTGGCGCAGCCGTGATCGCGGCGCAACTCGGACGATACGTCGCTGTGTGCCGGCGCCGGCGATCCCCAGAAGCAGGTCATGCCCGATCCGTAGCCGACGAAATCGACGATGCGTGCATCGGCTGGGCACGTGCCGGTCAGCGGACCGGTCGTATCCACCAGGGCAGCGCGGCCCCAGAAGGTACTCAATCCCAATGCGGCACCGGTCACGTCGGGCGCCGGCAACGCCGGCCAGCCCGCGCCTTGTCCCGCTTGAATCAGGTAGTACTGGCCCGGTTGCAGGACGACGCCGGTGAGCGGCGTCAGGCTCCAGACGCTCGAAGACGGGGCGGCCGCCGTCTGGACCGACCAGCCGGAAAGATCCTGCGGTTGGATGCCGGCGTTGAACAGCTCGACGAACCCGTCGTCACCGGCCTGGAACTGGCTGATCACCACCGTGTTGGTGTTGGTCAGGACGAAGTCCGCGCGGGCATCGGCAATGGTTGCGGACACGGTGTAGCGGCCCGCCCGGCCGTTGGCGGTGGCGTCGACGCGGGCCTCGCCGTTGCTGTCCGTGGTCACCGTGGTCGCCGACAGCGCGGCGCTGGCCGCGGCGCCGCCCGGCGCCGCGAACGTCACCGCGACGTTCACGACCGGCTGGCCGTTCTGGGCGGTCAGCCGCACGGTCAGCGGCGCCGCGAACGGCTGATTGACGCGCGCCGATTGCGGTGTGCCGCCGATCGCCGTCGCCGTGACGTTGGACAGGGCGTTGGTCAGCTCGAAACCGACGCTGGCGCCGTCGATGGTCGCCGTCACCTGATAGTGGCCGGTGATCGCGTTGGCGGTCGCGGTGATGCTGGCTTCGCCGGCCGCGTTCGTCGTCGCCGTCGCCGCCGACAGCGCGGCACTGGCGCCGCTGCCCGGCGCGGCGAAACTCACGGTGACGTTGTCCGCCGGCGCACCGCCTTCGTCGGTCACCCGTACGGTCAGCGGCACGGCGAATGCCGTGTTCGGATCGGTCGATTGCGGCGTGCCGCCGATGGCTTCGATGTTCAGCTGCACGCAGGCATGCGCGGGACTCGCCGTCGTGCGCGGTGTCGGCGTCTGCCGCGAGAAATCCCGGCTGTTGTCGTGGCTGGCGGAACAGCCCTCGCCCAGGCGCTTGAGTGCCAGCGCCGAGGTGGGCGTGGGCGCCCCGGTTCCCCAGCCACAGGCATCGACCGACGCCGCCGAATAGCGAAGGAAGTCGACCAGATCGCCCGTGTTCGTCGGACACCCCGCGCCGTCCAGCAGCGTTCCCGTGCGCACCAGCGCCACCCGACCGGTCAGGTTGTTGAGGCGAAGGTCCGTCGTCGCGTCCGGCGCCGGAAGCGCGGGCGTGCCGGCGGACCCGACCGCCCCCTGGATCAGGTAGTAGTGGCCCGGCTGCAGCAGGACGTCGGTCAGGTCGATCGGCGTCCAGGCCGTCGACGAGCCGGTCGCGTACTGTACCGACCATCCAGTCAGGTCCGCCGGCGCGTCTCCGGCATTGAACAGTTCGATGAAGTCGTTGCTGTACGGCGCCGTGGCCGTGCTCGACCGGTAGAGCTGGCTGATGACGACCTTGGGCTCACCGGTCGCCTCGGTATTGGTCAGCTGGAAGTCCGCATAGACGAATGCGGGCGTCTCGATGTACGCGTAGTAGGTGTAGGTTCCGACGTGGCCGTTCGCGGTAGCCCTGACCTGGGCTTCGCCGTTCGCGTCGGTCGTGATCTCGCACCGGGTTCCGACGTAGAGCACCGGATCGTTCCAGCACTCGCCGTCCGTCGAGGTCAGCGTCGCCATCGCCTGCGACGGACTGTTGTCGGTCGCGAAGATCATCGTTACGCCGGCAGCCGGGGCGCCGTTCGCATAGGCAAGGCGGATCGCTATCGGGTCGGCGAACGCGTGGCCGACCGGCGTGCTTTGGGTGGTCGCACCGATGGCGGTGACCGTCAGGTCGCTCGACACCAGATTGGCCAGCCGGAAGGTGGCATCGCCGTTCGACGATGACGCGATGCTGGCGGTCACGACGTAGCCACCGGCGATACCGTTGGCGACCGCGTCGACCACCGCATTGCCCGATACGTTGGTCGTGACCGTGGTCGACGACAGCACGGCACCGGCACCGCTGGCAGGCGCACTGAACGTGACCGGCACATCGGCGACGGGCAGGTTGTCGACGTCCGTCACCCGAACGCCCAGGCCATTGACCAGCGGCAGGCCGACCACCGTGTTTTGCGGCGTGCCGCCGGTCGCGGTGATCTTCAACGCGCCACCGCGGCCACCGCCGGTGGCGTGTTCGGTATCGCCCGCTGCCGCACCCGCCGCGTCTGCCGTCCGCCCGGGCGCTGCGTCGGTCCGTGCTCCGGCCAGGCTCGCGATGTGCATGAGCCGGGCCACCTGGCCCATCGGGGAGGCGAGGTACGGCCCCGGTTGCCGAGCCGTGTCGACCTGGCCGGCCTGCACGTCGAACGCCTGCACTGCCAGCACCCAAGGCGCGGCAACGCTACCGACGCCGGCCGGAATCAGGCGGCCGGCGCCCGCCAGCGCCCAGGTCTGGCCGTCGACCGACCATTCGAACGTCGTCCGGTTGAACTCCGGTCCGTTGCTTGCGCGCAGCCATTCGGCATGGGTTTGCGCCGTGTCGAGCACCAGCGCCTGCCGCGCCGGCTCGGGCGGTGAAATCCGCGCGACGCTGTCGCAGCACTGCGTTCCCGGATATTGCCAGTTGAACTGGCCGGCCATCAGCGTTTTTCCGCTGGCATCGACGGCAAGACGCGATGCGAACCCGGCGGAGTACGGCCCCACAGGGGGCGTGAAATCGAAACGGCGGTCCAGCCTGCCGTCACTCAGCAAGCGAGCGACTTTTCCGGTTCGCGCACCATCGATCAGGTAGTTGAGGTCGCTGGTGATCAGCATCGAGCCGTCCGGCTGCAGGGCTACGCTGGCAATCCGCGGCGAGGTGCTGGGATCGACGTTGGCGACGAAGCTGGGATCGAGCGATCCGTCTTCGGCGTTGAGTCGGGTGATCGCGGTCCTCGGCTGACCACGGATGACCTTGAAGCCGCCGAAGATCAAGATCTTCCCATCGGGCTGGACTACGACGTCATCGATGCCGCCGTTCTGACCGTTCGCGGTCAGATCCAGATTCAGATGGAAGCTGGGATCGAGCGAACCGTCCGGGTACAGGCGGATCATGTAGCGAAGATGGATGGCCTGAGTATCGCCCGCTACGATGTTGAGCAGTATCCGGCCGTCGTTCTGCACCTGCAGTCCGATGACGTAGTTCGTCCACGGATTGGTGGCCGCGAAATCGTAGGGCCGGAAACTCGGATCGAGCGAGCCGTCGGGGAGAAACCGAAGGATCTTCCGATAGCCCCCGCCTTCCTGCGTCTGGATGTAGCCGGCGACGAGCACGGCGTGATCGGGCTGTACCGCGATGTGGGAGACAGCCGGGATCGAATTGTCCGACGGATACAGGGCCGGCAGCGAGAAGGTCGCGTCACGGCTGCCGTCGCGATGGAGCCGTACCAGCCCGGGGCTGGGCACGTCGTCGAACGACGTGAACGTGCCGCCCACCAGGATTTTTTCATCCGACTGCAGCACGATGCTCGCGACACTGAATGCATCCCCGTTGCCGAACGGGAAACTGGCGCCGGCACCGGGATCGAAGCCGAGGTCGAGCGATCCATCCGCATTGAATCGAACGATACCTTTGCGAGGCACCCCATGGCTTTGGTCGAACTGCCCGCCGATCAGGAACTTTCCGTCCGGCTGGATCGTGGTCGCGTTGAAAACGCTGGCGGTGCCCCCGTTCTGCCAGCCCAGGATCGGCGCGTAGGGTCCGATTTCCAGGTTCGCGTCGAGCGATCCATCCGTGTTGAGACGGGCGACGCCGGATCGTGGCTTGCCGTCCGCTTCGGTGAACGGTCCGATGACCACGACTTTTCCGTCCCGCTGCAGCGCCGCTGCGGTGACCGGCGCGTTGACGCCCGCCGCCGCCCGCAGTGTGCCCGTGGCGAGGGTGTCGTTCGGTGGATAGCGCTCGTCCAGCGCGCCGTCGTGGTGCAGGCGGGCGACGCGCGTGCGCGGCCGGCCGTCGACTGCGAGGAAGTGTCCGACGATCAGGATACGGCCGTCCGTTTGGAACACGATGTCGTTGACCGGGCCATTGGGACCGGCGCCCGATGGAAAGCCGGCGTCCAGCGAGCCATCCGCATTCATTCGTGCGACATAGTTGCGCGCGGCATGACCGGCCGCCGTGAACGCGCCGCCGATCAGGATCTTGCCGTCGGGCTGCACGGCGAGGCTGTTGATCGAGCCGTTCGCGCCGGTCGGCAGGTCGAAGCCCGCGTCGAGCGAGCCGTCGGCATTCAAGCGCGCGATGCGGACGCGCGGCCGGCCGCCGAAGGTCGTGAAGTCACCGATCGCCAGCACTTTCCCATCGGGCTGGCTCACCAGGCGGGTGATCGTGCCATTCGCGCCGGCGGGCGGAACATAGGCGGCATCGAGCGAGCCGTCGGCGTTCAGCCGCGCGATACGCGGACGGGCCTGGCCCATGACCTCGGTGAACGCTCCGGCGATCAGGATCTTGCCGGCTGCCTGCTCGACGGCGCTGTGCACGGCGCCATTGGCGATGGCGAAGCGATGGAACACGGTCGACCCGTCGTGCGTCACCAGCGCGACGGCACCGCCCCCGTTTCCGGCCGTGGATTCCCCGACCAGCAGCACGTCGCCGTTCGCTCGCACGGTCATGCCCAGGAGCGTATCGGACGAAAAGCCGCCGGCCACGAAGGTCGGATCATGCGAACCGTCGGGGAACAGCCGGGCGATGCCGCTGTTTCCAAGCGAGAAGTGGCCGCTGATCAGGATCTTGCCATCCGCCCGCACGGCCAGGGCCGTCGGAAACCCGTTCATCGCGGGTGGATTGAAGCCGTCGTAGGCGGTTTGCGCAGCGACCGGTGCCGCCTGCCCCAGCATCAATGCCAGTGACGCAACCCGCATCCAATGGCGGAGTGTTGACCTCAACATGGTGGATTTCCTCACGTCGGTGACATCGCGCGGGCTTCGGTTGCCGTCGCGCAAAGCGGGTTACTCGAATCCCTGAAGGAAGATGCGGTCGGCGACGCCGGGGGCCGCGAAATCGAAATCGATGCGCACGACGCCGCTGACGGGTACGTCGACGCTGCGTTCGAGGTCGGCGTAAGGCGGCAGGCGCACCCTGAGCATGCGCGTGCCGGCCGATGCGTGCAGCGTGTACCAGCCCGCGCCGAGCGCCGCGTCGGCACTGCTGGCCGTCGTTGCCGGGGCAGCGCCTCCCGCAACGGCGACGGTTGCGCCGTCCAGACCGCCGCTGCCCAGGGCACTGTCGATGACGCGACCGAGCACCAATGCACCGGGGCCCGGCGGTCCGCAGGGCGGGCTGACGTGCACGTCGTCGATCGCCCAGCCGCTGGCCCAACCGCCGCCGTCGTCCGTGCGGAACGCCAGCCGGATCGTCTGGCCGGCGTAGCCGGACAGATCCACCGTCTCGCGGCGCCACTGCGGTGCATCGACGCTGCCGGTGGCGATCGGGGAGGCGACGGCGGTCCAGGTGGCACCGCCGTCGGTGCTGGCCTCGATCGAAGCGAGCAGGCCGAAGCCGCCGCTGTAGGCGCTGGCGTAGCGCAGCTGGCCGTTCGCCTCGATCGTCAGCGGCGGCGTGATCAGCCGCTCGCGGCGCGCAATGCTGGTGAGCGGCCGCGCGTCGTCGTTCGAGGCTGCGTAGTGCCCGTGCGGCGGAATCACGAAGTGGCCGCTGCCGAGGTCCTCGCCGAATTCCCAGCCCGCCCATCCGGGACGATCCGTGCTGCGGGTCCAGCCCGGCGGCAACGCGCCGGCCTCGAAGTCCTCGTACATGCCGCCGCCACCGGCGTATCCCGGCGCAGTACAGGCGATCGTGTCGGCGGTGAGGCCGAACGGCAGGCTCATGTCCGCACTCAGGCCGGTTACGGCAGCACTGCCCGGCCAGTAGCCGGACACGGTCGGGCTGGCGGTCAGCGTGTAGTCGTGGCCGGCCGGCAAGGCGATCGCGTAGGCGCCGGTCTGCGGGTCGCTCCAGGTCTGCGTGCTGCCGCCCGGCTGGGCGATGTGGATGCGTGCATGCAGCGGCCAGCCGGTGGTGCCGTCGGTCACGATGCCGCTGAGGGTATTGCGCGGCGTCGGCGCCAGTTCGACGGCCAGCGTCGTCGGCTGGCCGGCCGACACCGTCACCGTCCGCGTCGTCGGCGCATAGCCGAAGGCGGCGATGTCGACGCTGTAGTCGCCGGCGGCCAGCTCACGCGCGAAGGCGCCGCTTGGGTCGCCGAGGAGCGCGTACGGCCGTGGACCGTGGAAGACCAGGCGGGCGCCGGCGACCGGCTGGCCGGTGTCGCCGGCGACCACCGTGCCGGCCAGCGCACCGTGCGGACCGCAGGCGACGATCGCGGTGTCGATCGCCGTCAATGCGTCGATCTCGCCCCAGCCGGTGGCCTGGTTGGGGACGTTGCCGGGACCGTCGCTCGAACTGCCGCTGGCGTACGCGATCGGATTCGCGGTTTCCATGATCAGCGCGCCGGTCGTCGCGGTGTCGCCGACCAGACACGGTGCCGCCTGCCACATCAGCGCGACCAGACCGGTTACGTGCGGTGCCGACATCGAGGTGCCGGTGCCACCGGCGTAGCCGCCGTCGCTCGCGTCGCCGGCCGAACGGATGTTCACGCCCGGCGCCGATACGTTCGGCTTGAGGTCGGGAAAACCGCGATGGTCGGGGTAGGTGGGATAGCCCGGGCTGAAGTCGTCGGTCGGACCCTGGTTGGAATGCGCGGCGTACAGGCCGTCGCTGGTGCCGGTCGAGCCGATGCCGAGCACCTTGCCGGAACGACCCGGACTGCCGACGGTGTTCAGGCCTGGCGGCGCCGGGTAGCCGCAGTTGGTGTTGTTGCCGTTGGAGAACACCGGCACGATGCCGGCGGCGATCCAGGCGTCGATCACGCCCTCGTAGAAGTCCTCGTAAACCGATCCGCAGCCGCCCCAGGAGTTGTTGACGACGGCCGGACGACGATCCGGGTCGGGGTTGTTGCCGTCGGTGTCGGTCGGCGCCAGCATGAACTGGCCGCATTCGATCAGGCCGGAGAAATAGAGACTTCCATCCAGCGCGCTGCCGACACAGGCGATCCATCGCGCACCCGGCGCGACACCGATCTGGTTGCCGCTGCCGTCGTCGCCGACGATGGTGCCCATCGTGTGCGTGCCGTGGCCGCCGTTGCGGCGCGGTTCGGCGGTGTGCTCGTACGGGTCGTACCACGCGTAGTCGTGGTCGAAGGCCGTACCGGTAAAGCCACGGTAGCTCCGGAACAGCGTCTGGTGCGTGTAGCGCACGCCGCTGTCGATGTTGGCGACGACGATGCCCTCGCCGCGATAGCCGCGCGCCCAGACCTCCGGCGCCCGGACATGGGCGATGTTGCTGCCGGCGGCGCGCAGGGTCGGCGGCGCTTCGGCCAGCGGCTCGAACGGCGGGGGGATGGCCCGGTCCAGGCGGATCGATTCCACGTCGGCCGCCTGCCGCAGCGTGTCGAGAACCGCCTCATCCGCCTCCGGGATCAGCAGGCTGTTGTCGATCCACAGCACGGTATAGCCGCGACTGGACGGGCTGCGACGATGCCGGCGTTCGAGCTGCTGGCGGACCGCCGACTGGGACTGCTCGGCCTGTGCCTTGAGCGCCTGATACACCGACCGGCCGCGCGCGCCATAGGCCATCGCCCGGGCGCTGCCCAGGTCCGCACGGCCGCGGAACCTGACGATCACATCGGGGCGCTGGCCCTTGGCCAGCAGGCTCCCGATGCCCTGATCAACGACGGGTCCGGCCACGCTCGAGGCGGCGGGCGCGGCCGGGGCGGCCTGCACGTCCGTGGGCTGCGTCTGTGCATCCGCCGGCCGGGCCGGAATGGTGACGACCACCAGCGCCAGCGCGATGAAGAAGAAGGCTCTGACCCTTCGCACCGGTACGGACGATGCGATCGCACGGAACATCGTAGGCGATGAAACTGGCATCTGCGGATTCCACCCTGGGAGGTTCCGGGGGGGCGCGACGCCACTGCGCCTAGCCTACCCCCGGTGTCGGTCCGACAGATATACGCCGGCAGCGTCGACGGCCGCAGTCATACCCATGCGTTTTGCGTGAAAAGCGCGGTAAAGCGCGTGACTTTGCGCCCGCCAGGGCCGTTGTCATGCCACTGCAAGAGCGCCGTCTCGGCGCGGACCGGGACCCAGCAGTCGGGCGGCGTGGGGGGCGGTAGCAGCGTCCGCCTGCGGGAATCGGCGGATGCCGGCGTTCGGTCACCGGGGGCGACCGGCCCGGCGAACCTCAGTGCCCGCTGTCCGGCGTGCCGATCGACAGCTCGGGGGGGAACGTGGCGACCCCTGCGGGAAGGGGGCGCTCCCCGGCCAGCCGCCGCGCACGGTCGATCGCGAGCCGCCAGGCTTCGCGCTGCCCCAGGGCGCGATACAAGCGCGCCTGGATCACCGCGCAGGCAAAGTCCTGCTCGCTCCAGCGCGCCACCCGCCCGATCACGGCGCTGGCACGATCGAGCCGACCGGCTTCGATCAGCGCCGTACCATAGGAGGTGACGATCGTCGCGATGTCCCCCGGAATGCTCTCGCCGACGGCGATGCGCAGGGCGTCCTCGTAGTCGCCGATCGCCTCTTCGTGTCGATTCCTGCTCCACGCGTGTTCCGCTCGAGCGAGGCGTGCCAATGCGTGCGTCGCCGCATTGTCGATGCCGGCGGCCCAGGCGGAAAACCGCTGCTGCTCGGCATCCGCGACCGCTGGTTGGTCCAGTCCGCGCAAGGCACGCACGACGATGAGCCATGCCTGCGCACGCGTGTATGCGTCGTCCGGTTGGACGAGAAGGTCCACCGCCTGCTGCGCAAATGCCGATGCCGGTTGCAGCTGCTCCATCTCGAACTCGAGCAAGGCCTGCTGGGCGCGCACGACGCCCATGATCATTTCCGAATGAGGCGACTCGGCCAGCTGCCGGAGCTTGGCACGCGCCTCCCCGTGTCGGCCATTGCCTTGCAACACGCTGGCAGCCGAGAACTCGAAACTCAGCACACCGATGGGATTCTCCAATCCATCGAGCTTGGGGGCGACCTGCTCATAGATGGCCAATGCCCGGCCGGGCTCGAGAAGTGCCGAATGAATCCACATCCTGTAGCCGGATGCGAGAGCGAGTCCGGTGGGGTTGCCGAGACGCTCATTGAGAGCGGCTGCCCGCTCGAACAGCGGCAATGCAATGACCAGTTGATTGCGTCCCAACGCCAGGACCCCTTCATTGGTATCGACCAACGCAAGAAGCTGCATGTTGCCGGAGATTTCCGAGGCGAGACGTGATCGCGCGAAATCGGCGCTGGCAAGATCGTCCTGGCGCAGGCGCGAGTAGGCCATGCCGCGGGTGTTGTAGGCATTGCCGAGCGCTACCGGCTCATTGCGGGTTCCGATCACCGCGATGGCTTCGCCGAGAATGGGAATGGCGCGATCGGACTGTTCCCTGCGGATGGCGACCAGACCCAAGCTGTTCAATATGCGAGAACGCATCACGGGATCGTTCTCAGGCCCTGTTTCGCTCAGCAGGCTCTCGAACCGCTGGCGCGCCTCCTCGAATTGTCCGGTACGCGTGTCCACGTCGGCCCGCTGGAACCGGAACTCGGCCACCTGCTGGAGTTCGCGCGGTGCTGCATCCATCAGGCTACGGGCCAGCTTCACGTCATCGCGCAACAGCGCACTCTTGATCTGCGCCAGCAGCTCGTCGGCTTGGACGTCCGCCGAGCCGGCGCGATCGACCGGCACGGGCTTTCCGAGCATGACCAGCAGCTGATCGGCGGCACGACGACCGGCAACGACGAGATCGGCGTCGTGCGCTTCGACTTCGCGATAGCCTCCATCACGCGGCTGCAGTTCCAGGCGAACCACCCAACCCGTGTCCGTGCGCCGAGCTGTCGGAACGACCAGGTAACGGGCGCCGGTACCGGTGCGCACGGCATCGGCGACCTGATTCGGCGTGCTGGCGAGCGCAAGCGCGGCTGCGCTCTCGCTGGGCACGACCAGTTGCCCGCCGCTGCGCAGGCGCGTCGCCAGCAGATCCATCAGCCCCAACCGTACCCAGGACCAGGCCGGATCGGCCGTGCTGACCGTCACCGGAAGGACGGCAGCGACCTCGATCGCCGGCGGCCCAGCAGCGGCGGGTCGGGGAGCTTCGGTTCCGAACCGGAACCAGACCGCTCCGGCGGCCACGACGGCCACGAGTACGCCCACCCCGAGCACGGCTCGCCAGCCGCGCGAGCCCGCCGATGGCGGCAGGGCCGACCGCTCGACCGGAGCGTCAGGACCGGCCGTCGGCACGACGGACCCGTCGTCTTCCACTGCGGATGCATCGTCGATGCGGGATTCGGCCTCCGGGCCGGGACCGCCGTCCTTTCGGTCTTCGACCCTGACCTCGGCCGTGAACTGGTAGCCGAAGCCGGGGACGGTTCGAAGCATGTTCTTCTGACTGCCGTCCTCGCCGAGCACGCTCCTGACCCGGCGTATGGTCTGCCGCAGCAGCGACTCGCTGATCTCGGTCTTGCCCCAGACGGCAGCGACCAGCTCGTCATGGCCGATCGCCCGTCCGTTGTGCTGGACGAGATAGACCAGGCAGTCGAAGACCTTCGCCGGAACCTGCACAGGCTGGCCTGCATGCAACAGCTGGCGGGCATCCACGTCGAGGATGCTGTCGCCGAATCGGTAGCTGCGCCGGGTCATCGGGCTATTGTAGTGGCGCGTAGCGGTCCGGATGCCGGGCTCGGTCGAACCGGCTCGGGGAAGGTCGGAAAACTGCCGGGCCGCGGCGTCTGCCGCGTGTGTCGGCTCGTCGAAGTCGCCGGCCGATGGCGGTCCGTCCGGCGAGGTCGACCGGGACGCCCGGAAAGCACGGCGCCCCGGCGGCCGGCGGCGTACGATGTCGCGAGGCGCTTCGGCACCACCGCGCGATGGGGACCTTTTCGGTCGCTGCCTCCGGCTCGAGTCGCAATGCGCCGGGATTCCATGCCCCATGTCCATTCCCATCGGGAGGGCCGCCATGCACGTATCCACCGACGCGAAAGGAACGATGAGGCGCTTCGGCAACCGCGTTTTCGCAACGATCGGATCCCTGGGCATCGTGGTCGTGTTGACCGTCGCCATGCCGTCCTCTTCGCTGCGCGCGCAAACCACACCCGTGAAGATCGCCGTGTTCGAGTTCGAGCTGGAGGACGTCAGTGCGGCGGGCGCCCTGTGGAACGGCGAAACGGCCGGCGACCTGGAAAAGATGCAGGCCGTCACCGGCGAAGCGCGCCGGGTGTTGGAACAGTCGGGACGCTACCGCCTCGTGGACGCCGGTGGCGTCGACGACGAGCCGGTTAGGAAGCGATCGCTGCGGAACTGCGACGGCTGTGACGCGCGTATCGCGCTGAAGCTGGGTGCCGAGCAATCCCTCGTCGGCGTCGTGAGACGCGTTGCGCAGACGGAATACTATGTCTCCATCCGCGTCACCGATACCGCGACGGGCGAGGTGATCAACCAATCGTCGGCGTTCTATACCGGCTCGGACGACGCCTGGAAGAGCGGGGCCCGTTCGCTGATACGGCGCAGCGTGCTGGCACCCCCGGCGAAGAATCCGCAGTGACGGGAGGCTCTACTTCCCGATGCAGAAATCCGCGAAGATCCGCCCGAGCAGGTCCTCGCTGGTGAATTCGCCGGTGATCTCGCCGAGCGCATGCTGCATCTGGCGCAGTTCCTCAGCGGCCAGTTCGCCGGCGCGGGCGTCGGTGAGCGCATGCTCGGCGGCCTCCAGGGCGAGCGCCGCGCGCTCGAGCGCGGCCACGTGGCGGGCGCGGGCGCTGAAGCTGCCCGCGGGCGCTTCACCCTGGCCGGCCAGCCGCGTGAGTTCGGCGACCAGCAGCGCCAGGCCCGCACCGGTCCGGGCAGAGAGCCACAGGTGGGTACCGTCGGCGCGGACCTGACGGTCCGGTGCGGCGGCGGTGCGATCGATCTTGTTGTGCACGAGGAGTCGCGTGGCTGTCGCCGGCAGGCCGGTGAGCAGAACGCGGTCGGCGTCCGTGTCGTCATCGTCGCTGACCAGGATGGCGACGTCGGCGCGCTGCAGTTCCAGGCGGGCGCGGCGGATGCCTTCCTGCTCGACCCGGTCCTCGGCCTCGCGCAGACCAGCGGTATCGACCAGGGTCAAGGCAATGCCGTCGATGTCGATCGTTTCACGCAGCACGTCGCGCGTGGTGCCCGGGATGTCGGTCACGATCGCGCGCTCGGTCGCCGCCAGCGCGTTCAGCAGACTGGACTTGCCGGCGTTGGGGCGTCCGACGATGACCACGTGCAGCCCGTCATTGAGGCGAACGCCGCGCCGGGTATCGGCGAGCAGGGAGGCGAGCTGCTGGCGCAGCTGGGCGAAGCCGCCGGCGAGTGCCGGCGCGGCGAGGAAATCGATTTCCTCCTCGGGGAAGTCGATTGCCGCCTCGATCCATACGCGCAGGCGGATCGTCGCTTCGGTCAGCGCATGCACCTGCTGCGAAAAGACGCCGTCGAGGCTGCGCATCGCCGCGCGTGCGCTCGCTTCGGAGCCGGCGGCGATCAGGTCGGCGATCGCCTCGGCCTGAGCGAGGTCGAGGCGGCCGTTGAGGAAGGCACGCTCGGAAAACTCGCCGGGTCGCGCATGGCGCGCGCCGAGCTCGACCACGCGTGCCAGCAGGCGTCGCAGGGCGACCGGGCTGCCGTGGGCCTGCAGCTCGACCACGTGCTCGCCGGTGAACGAGTGCGGCGCCGGAAAATGGATCAGCAGGCCGTGATCGATCGGCTCGCCGGCGGCATCGGCGAACCGGCACAGGTGCGCATGGCGCGCACGCGGGCGGCGGCCGAGCAGGACTTGGGCGAGGCGCGGAACCTGCGGGCCGGAGACGCGCACGATACCGATGCCACCGTTGCCGGGCGGCGTGGCGATCGCGGCGATGGTGTCGGTAGAGGACACGCGGGTACCTCGACTCCCTCCGCGGACGCAGGACCGGCGGCGGCGATGCCGCCGCCTGCCGTCATCCCTTGGCGGGCTTGGCCGTTTCGCCGGCTTCCACGCGCTTGGTGATGATGTACTGCTGGATCAGCGACAGGATGGCGTTGGTCGCCCAGTACAGCACCAGGCCGGCCGGGAAGAACGCGAACAGCACCGAGAACGCGACCGGCATGAACTTCATGATCTTGGCCTGCGTCGGGTCCATGCCGGTCATCGGCGTCAGGTGCTGGGTCAGCAGCATCGCCGCGGCATTGAGGATCGGCAGCACGAAGTACGGGTCCGGCGCGGACAGGTTCTGGATCCAGCCGATGAACGGCGCCTGGCGCAGCTCCACACTCTCGATCAGCACCCAGTACAGCGCGAAGAACACCGGGATCTGGATCAGCATCGGCAGGCAGCCGCCGAGCGGGTTGATCTTCTCCTTCTGGTACATCTCCAGCATGGCCTGGTTGAGCTTCTGCCGGTCGTCGCCGTAGCGCTCCTTGAGCGCCTGCATGCGCGGGGCCACCTTGCGCATGCGCGCCATCGAGCGGTACTGGGCCTCGCTGAGCTTGTAGAACCCGGCCTTGATCAGCAGCACCAGCAGGATGATCGCGAAGCCCCAGTTGCCGGTCAGCGCGTGCAGCTTGTCGAGCACCCAGTGCAGCGGCGCGGAGATGAAGGTGAAGATGCCGTAGTTGGCCGTCAGCGACAGGCCGGGGGCGATGTCGTCGAGCGTGCTCTGGAGCTTCGGGCCGACGTAAAGGCGAGCATCGAGCACGCGTGTCTCGCCCGGCGCGACCGTGGTCGAGGGCGCGACCGCCCGGATCAGGTAGCGCGTGCCGGCGGGGTTGGGAAGCTCCGCACGCGAGAACTCGCTGGCTTCGTTGCCCGACGGGATCCAGGCGGCGAAAAAGTAGTGTTGAACCTGAGCGATCCAGCCAGCGTCAGCCGGAACCTTGACGCGCTTGAGCCACCAGTCGCGCCAGGCCCAACGCTCCCCTTCGGGTAATGGGACCACGCCGATGTTCACCGGGTCGTTCTTGAACTTGTCGAACGCGAACTTCTGGAACTTGTGCTGAGGGCTGTACCAGGCGGCGCCGGTGAAACTGTACTGCTCCGGGTTGGTGTAGCCCTTCAGGCCACGCGTGTCCACGACCAGCGGCACGCGCCGCAGCTCGCGGTAGGCGTTTCCGGTCCACGGCGCGGCGCCGGCGTTGCGGATCTCCTGGCGCTGCCCGATCACGTAGCTGCCGCGCTCGAAGGTGTAGACCTTGCTCACCGTGAGGCCGGACTCGCCCTGCCAGGTCAGCGGCACCTCGATGCGTTCCTGCCCGGCGGCGAACGCATAGTCGGTCGCCGCGGCCGAGAACACCGCGTTGTGGTCGGGTGCGGCCGGCGCGCCCTGTGCGCTGACCAGGCCGCTGTTGGCCACGAAGTAGCCGGTGGTGCTGTCGTCCAGCAGGCGCACGGGCTCGGGCTGCTTGGGCTGCTTGGGATAGGCCAGCAGATCGGCGACGACGACGCTGCCGCCGCGCGTATCGATCTCCACGCGCAGGACGTCGGTCGTCACGACGATGCGCTGGCCCGCGGCCGCCGGTTCCGGCTGCGCGGTGACCGGTACGTCGCCCGGCGCCGTGGCGGCGACCGGCGTATCGCCGGGCACGGTCGCGGCCGGCACGGTGTCCTCGACGGCAACGGCGGGCGCTGGCGGCGGCGACGGCTGGCCGTAGTCGGTGCGCCATTGCTCCCACAGCAGGTAGCCGAGCAGCAGGAGGGCGAGCAGAAGAAACGGGCGAGGGCTGGTCATCGTGGAGTCGTGATTTCAGGTCGCGCGATGCGCTGCGCTGCGCACCGACGCGGCGCGCACGAGCCGGACGTCAGTCGCATGACGGGGAGGGTGGAGAATCGGGCCGCGGGTCGGCGGCCTTGCCATTGTGCCGCCGGCGCGGTGACGCTTCAACGGAAACGCCCTCCGGGGATTCGGCGACCAGGCGCTGGAGCTTGCCCCACAGGCGCGCCAGGTCGGCGCGCAGCACGGCGTTGTCGCAGGTGGAGGCGCTGGTACGGGCGACGACGAGGATGTCGAGTGCGGGCAGGCTGCCGAGGACGTGCCGGTAGCTCTCGCGGATCTGCCGCTTGATGCGGTTGCGCTCGACGGCGCGCTTGGAGACACGCTTGGAGACGGCCATGCCCAGCCGCGGGCCGATCGGCCGCGAGGCTGTCTCGACATGGAAATGATCGACGCCTACGCGGCGGCTGGCACGGCGCAGCGCGGCGAAGTCGCCGGGCCGCAGCAATCGAGCGGCGCGCGGGAAGCTTGCGCAACCCATGCGACCGCCCGGAGCGTTACACGCAGAGGCGCTTGCGGCCGCGCGCGCGACGGGCGTTGATGACCTTGCGGCCGCCACGGGTCTTCATGCGCGCGCGAAACCCATGATCACGGGCGCGCTTGAGATTGCTGGGCTGATAGGTGCGTTTCGTGGCCATGGCGGGACCGGATCAGGAACGGAAAAAGGCCGCGGATAGTAGGCATACCTGCCGATCCTGTCAAGGAAAAGCCGTGTTCGCCGCGGTGGACTGCGGGCGCTCGTGTCACCGCTCCCGGCCCGCCCACGCCGGGCGCATGGAGTAGACTCATCCGTTGGCCTGCCGCCTTGCGGTACGCGCTTCCCCTGACCGCGGACGGCCCCTGATCGGCCTTCCTGCGTGTTTCCGATGTTCCGTTTCGAAGGTTCCGACCCGTGAGTGAATTGTGGCAGCGCTGCCTGGCGCGGCTTGAATCCGAATCCGCCGCCGAGGATGTGCATACCTACCTGGCGCCGCTGCAGGCCAGCGAGAGCGATGCCGGGCTGCGGCTGTTTGCGCCAAACGCCTATACGGTCGATGCGATCCGCGAGCGGTTCCTGCCGCGCATCGCGACCGTGCTGGAACACCTGGCCGGCTATCCGGTCAACGTGCGCGTCGACGTCGGCTCGCTCAACGCGAGCCGGGCGAGGGAGACCGGCACGGGCACCGCCGCGCGGCCGGTCCGGCGCGAAAGCCGCGAGGATTCCAACCTCGATCCCCACTACACGTTCGAGACGTTCGTCGAGGGCAAGTCCAACCAGCTCGGCAAGGCAGCGGCCCTGCAGGTGGCGATGAACCCCGGGCGGGCCTACAACCCGCTGCTGCTCTACGGCGGCACCGGCCTGGGCAAGACCCACCTGATGCACGCCGCCGGCAACCTCATGCGCCGTAACAACCCCGAGGTCAAGCTGCTGTACCTGCGCTCGGAGCAGTTCGTCAGCGGCATGGTCAAGGCGCTGGCGCAGAAGAACATGGACGACTTCAAGCGCCGTTTCCGTTCGGTCGACGCCCTGCTGATCGACGACATCCAGTTCTTCGCCGGGAAGAACACCACGCAGGAAGAGTTCTTCCACACCTTCAACGCGCTGTTCGAAGGCAAGCAGCAGATCATCCTGACCTGCGACCGCTATCCGAAGGAAGTGGAGAACCTCGAACCGCGATTGAAGTCGCGGCTGGGCTGGGGTTTGTCGGTGATCGTCGAGCCGCCGGATTTCGAGACCCGCGCCGCGATCCTGCTCAGCAAGGCCCAGAGCAAGGGCGTGGAGCTGCCCGAAGAGGTGGCGGTGCTGATCGCCAAGCGCATGCGTTCCAACGTCCGCGACCTCGAAGGCGCGCTCAACACGCTGGTGGCGCGCTCGAACTTCGAAGGCCGCCTGATCACCGCCGAATTCGCCCAGGAAACGCTGCGTGATCTGCTGACCGTGCACGCGCAGGCGATCACCATTCCCAACATCCAGCGCACCGTGGCGGACTACTACCAGCTGCGGCTCGCCGACTTCCTTTCGAAGAACCGCAGCCGCTCGATCGCACGGCCCCGCCAGATGGCCATGGCCCTGGCCAAGGAGCTGACCGAACACAGCTTGCCGGAGATCGGCGACGCCTTTGGCGGCCGCGACCATACGACGGTGCTGCATGCCTGCCGGACGATCGCCGATTTTCGCGAGACCGACGGCCGGCTGCGCCAGGACTGGGAAAAGCTGGTCCGCGCGCTGACGGGGTGAACAGGCTGTGGATAATACGTGGACTTTTTTCGGCGCTGCTGTTATCCACAACCCATGCACACCGAAGCGGGGCGGTAGTACACCACGAGAAACAGCGATAACCGGTTGATGATAAAGGTAAAATTTGCTGTTTTCGGGTTGTCCCCAGGCCCTACAACCACAAACTAATCCCCAAAAACCAATAACAGGACGAGACGGACGAGGCCCATGCGATTCAGCATCCAACGCGAAGCTTTATTGAAGCCGTTGCAGCAGGTGACCGGCGTGGTGGAGCGCCGACAGACGCTGCCGGTGCTGGCCAACCTGTTGGTGCAGGTCAGCGCGGACGGCGTTTCGTTCACCGGTACGGATCTGGAGGTCGAGATGATCGCCCGGACCGAAGCCGAATCGCTCGATCCTGGCGAAGTGACAATCCCGGCGCGCAAGCTCTTCGACATCAGCCGGGCCCTGCCGGACGGCAGCAAGATCAAGATCGAGCAGAACGGCGAACGGGTGACGCTGAGTGCAGGCCGCAGCCGTTTTACGCTGGCGACGCTGCCGGCAACCGAATTTCCGGTGATCGACAGCATCGACCTGGTCGAGCGCGTCACGTTGCCGGAGGCAGCCCTGAAGTCGCTGATGGACCGGACGGCCTTCGCGATGGCGCACCAGGACGTGCGTTACTACCTCAACGGCATGTTGCTGGACCTGCGTGAGCACGCCTTGCGTTGCGTCGCGACCGACGGCCACCGCTTGGCGCTCGCCGAAACGCGCCTGGAAGCCACGATCAGTTCGCGGCGCCAGATCATCATCCCGCGCAAGGGCGTGCTGGAATTGCAGGGCTTGTTCGAGAGCGGTGAGGGCAACGTCGACCTGGAGTTCGGGCGCAATCATCTACGCGTGCGCCGCGGTGGCGTGGTTTTCACGTCGAAGCTGATCGACGGGCGGTTCCCGGACTACGAGGCGGTCGTGCCGATCGGTGTCGACAAGGAGGTTCACGTCGTGCGCGAGGAGCTGCGCGCGGCCTTGCAGCGTGCGGCGATCCTCTCGAACGAGAAGTACCGCGGCGTGAAGCTTGAGGTCGGCCCGAACCGCCTGCGCATCGTCGCGCACAACCCGGAGCAGGAAGAGGCGGTGGAAGAGCTCGAAGCGCGGACCGGTGTCTCCGAGCTTTCGGTCGGCTTCAACGTCAACTACCTGCAGGACGCATTGGGCGCGTTGGACAGTGACGAGGTGCTGCTGTGCCTGCGCGATGCGCAGTCCAGCTGTTTGCTGCGCAAGCCCGATACCGAAGACACCCGTCACGTGATCATGCCGTTGCGGCTCTGATCGGTTTCTTCGCCTGGTGTTTCGAAGGCCCGCATGCCATGCGCTGCGGGCCTTTTGTTTGGCGCCGGCCCGACCATGACGTCCGTTGAGACCGATGCACCTTGAAGAACTGAGACTGGTGGACCTGCGCCGCTTCGAGCGCCTGGACCTGCCGCTGGACCCCGGCTGGAACCAGTTCGTCGGGGGCAACGGGGCAGGCAAGACCACGGTGCTCGAAGCGGCCTACCTGCTTTCGCACGGGCGGACCTTCCGCTCGGGCGGGCGCGATGGTCTGGTCCGGCAAGGGGCGGCGGGCTTCTCGGTCTTCGGCGTGACGGTGCAACGGGACGGCCGCTCATCGCGCGTGGGACTGGCACGAACCGCAGGCAGGCTCGAAGCGCGGCTGGACGGATCGGCGACGACGCTAGGTGATCTGGTCGAGCATGCCGCGGTCGTGTGCTTCGAACCGGGTTCGCACGCGCTGATTGCCGGCGGCGCAGAGTACCGGCGTGCGTACCTGGATTGGGGTGTGTTCCACGTGGAACACATGTTCCTGGCGCAGTGGCGGCGCTACCAGCGCGCGCTGCGGCAGCGCAATGCATCGCTGCGCCTGGGGGCACGTGACGATGAGCTTGCGGCCTGGGAACAGGAGATGGCCGCATCCGGAGCGGCGATAACCCAGCTGCGCGGCGTTTATCTGGACCGTTTGCGCCCCCATCTGGAGGTGGTCGCCGCCGCCTTCCTCGGTGAACTGGGCCAGGTCAGCCTGGATTTCCATGCGGGTTGGGCGGCGGACCTGTCCCTGGCCGACAGCCTCGCGGCGGGCCGGCTGCGTGATCGCGAGCGCGGCCATACGCGGGGAGGGCCGCATCGTGCGGATCTGGCACTGCGTTTCGAGCGGGCCGAGCGACGCGAGTACTTCTCGCGCGGCCAGGAGAAGCTCTGCGCGCTGGTCTGCATCCTGGCACAGGCGCGCCTGTTTCATGCCCAGGCCGGCCATTGGCCGATCATCTGCCTGGATGACCTGGCGTCGGAGCTCGATGTCGCGCACCAGCAGGCCGTACTCGGGTTCCTGGCCGGTACCGATGCACAGATCCTGCTGACCGGTACCGCCGCGCTGGCCGTGCCCGCCGGTCGCGCGGCGGCGATGTTCCACGTGGAACAGGGCAGGGTCGAGCGACTGCTATAATCGCCTGATGCCTCAGCCAATCTGGCCGGCATCTTCTTTACCTTGCGCGGATCGCCGATGAGGCCCTTTCGCGACGATGGAGCACCATGAGCGAGAAGATCGACCACGACGGTTCCGGAAGCCAGTACGACTCCAGCAGGATCAAGGTCCTCAAGGGCCTGGAGGCGGTACGCAAGCGCCCGGGCATGTACATCGGCGACACCGATGACGGCACCGGCCTGCACCACATGGTTTTCGAGGTCGTCGACAACTCGATCGACGAGGCCCTGGCCGGGTACTGCGACCATGTGGTCGTGACGATCCATCCGGATGAGTCGGTCTCGGTCTCCGACAACGGCCGCGGCATTCCGGTCGGCATCCACCCCGAAGAGGGGCGGTCCACCGCCGAGGTCGTGATGACCGTGCTGCATGCCGGCGGCAAGTTCGACGACAACTCCTACAAGGTCTCCGGCGGCCTGCACGGTGTCGGTGTCTCCGTCGTCAACGCGCTGTCCGAGCACCTGTGGCTGACGATCCGCCGCGAAGGCCACGAGTACCAACAGGAATACGCCCACGGCGAGCCGCTGTACCCGCTCAAGCAGGCCGCGCCGTCCGACAAGCGCGGCACCACGGTGCGCTTCAAGCCGAGCGACAAGACGTTCTCGAACATCCAGTTCCACTACGAGATCCTCGCCAAGCGCCTGCGCGAGCTGTCGTTCCTCAATTCCGGCGTCCGCATCGAGCTGATCGACGAGCGCAACGAGCGCCACGACGTGTTCGAGTACGAAGGCGGTATCCGGTCGTTCGTCGAGCACCTGGCCCAGCTCAAGACGCCGCTGCACCCGAACGTGCTGAACTTCAGCATGCAGCAGGACGCGATCACGGTCGAAGTCGCGATGCAATGGACCGACGCCTACCAGGAGGCGGTGTACTGCTTCACCAACAACATCCCGCAGCGTGACGGCGGTACCCACCTGGCCGGCTTCCGCGCGGCGCTGACGCGCACGATTTCCGGCTATGTCGAGTCGACCGGCCTGCAGAAGACCGCCAAGGTGCCGCTGTCGGGCGACGACATGCGCGAAGGCCTGATCGCGGTGCTCTCGGTCAAGGTGCCCGATCCGAAGTTCTCCTCGCAGACCAAGGACAAGCTGGTCTCCAGCGAGGTCAAGGGCGTCGTCGAGCAGGTGGTCAACCACAAGCTGGAAGAGTTCCTGCTCGAACACCCGGCCGAGGCGCGTGCGATCTGCGCCAAGGTGGTGGACGCCGCCCGTGCGCGCGAAGCCGCGCGCAAGGCGCGCGAGATGACGCGGCGCAAGGGTGCGCTCGACATCGCCGGCCTGCCGGGCAAGCTGGCCGACTGCCAGGAGAAGGATCCGGCGCTGTCCGAGCTGTTCATCGTCGAGGGTGACTCGGCCGGCGGTTCGGCCAAGCAGGGGCGCAACCGCAAGTACCAGGCCGTGCTGCCGCTGAAGGGCAAGATCCTCAACGTCGAGCGCGCCCGCTTCGACCGCATGCTCGGTTCGGCCGAGGTCGGCACGCTGATCACCGCGCTCGGTACCGGTATCGGCAAGGACGAGTTCAACGCCGACAAGCTGCGCTATCACCGCATCATCATCATGACCGACGCGGACGTCGACGGCTCGCACATCCGCACGCTGCTGCTGACGTTCTTCTACCGGCAGATGCCGGAGCTCATCGAGCGCGGCCACGTCTACATCGGCATGCCGCCGCTGTACAAGCTCAAGCAGGGCAAGCAGGAGCTGTACCTCAAGGACGACAGCGCGCTCAACGGCTACCTGATCGCCGGTGCGGTCGACGGCGCCGAGCTGGCCTACGGCCACGACATGCCGCCCATCGGCGGCCCGGCGCTCGAGCGCCTGCTGACCGGCTGGCAGGCCGCGCTGGCGCAGATCGAGCGCCTGGGCTCACGCTACGACACCACCTTGCTGACGGCGCTGCTCGACGCGCCGGCCCCGGCGGCGCCGGAGGCCTGGCAGGACGCGGCGGCCCTGGAGACCTGGACCGCCAAGCTCACCGCCCGGCTCAACGGCAACGGGCTCGGCAGGGCGCGCTACACGTTCCGCATCCAGTCGGCGACCGCCGATCATCCGGCGGCCCTGGTCGTGGACCGCAACCAGCATGGCCTGGGCCATACCCAGGTGTTGCCGGCGGCGTTCTTCGCATCGGCGGAATACCGGCCGATCGCCGACATCGCCCGCCAGCTCGACGGCCTGATCCAGCCCGGCGCGCAGATCCGCCGCGGCAACAAGCAGGCGCCGGTGGCCGAGTTCTCGCAGGCGTTCGTCTGGCTGATGGAAGAGGCCAAGCGCGGCCGTACCGTGCAGCGCTTCAAGGGCCTGGGTGAAATGAACCCGGAGCAGCTGTGGGAAACCACGGTCAATCCCGATACGCGGCGCCTGCTGCAGGTCACGATCGAGGACGCCGTCGCGGCCGATCAGATCTTCACGACACTGATGGGCGACATCGTCGAACCGCGGCGCGAGTTCATCGAACAGAACGCGCTGCGCGTCAGCAACCTGGACATCTGACATCCGGCAGGTTGTCGAGAAACAGCCTGCCGGCGCGATCCAGGGACGGATCGCTCGCGGGTCGCCGGCGCCAGCCGTTGATCTGCGGAACCGGTGGCGCGGCATTGCCGCGACGTGGGCGTCGAGCACGGGCAGGACAGCCCTTGGCTCAACGACGTGTGGGTGTCGCAGCGGCCCGGGGAGGGGCTGTGCGAGCGAGAGGAAGGCTCTGCGCCGGCGGTACCGGTGCGGCCGGCGGCGCGAAGGAACGGCACGATGCGGCAGCGCAGCTTGCCGACCGTGTGCGCGGCGATCGCGGAAGCGACACCGCCCCATGGCGCGGCTGCGGCCGGTACGTCGTTGACGCGACTGGAAAACATACGACAGTCATCGTAGATTGTCGGATTCATCGCCAGCCGGAACCCCGGCCAGCTCTGTACGACGTTGCATCCGTACGCCGTGGAACCGTTGCAATGCAGCACGCAGGTGCCTGCCGCTGCGCTTGTGCCGGTCGTAATGGTGGGGGTACGCTCTTTTCACGTGCGTATTTTCATCTTTCATTCACCGCTTTATCTCAGGTGAGGTTTCCATGAAGTTGCAGAGCCTGATCCGCGTCGCCTTGTGCGCGCTGATGCTGATGTTCGTCACCGACGGCGCGATGGCGCAGAAGAAGTCCGGCAAGGACAAGGAAGAAGTCGCCTATCCGAACGCGACGCGCAAAGAGCCCAAGCCCGACATGTCGGAGAAGAGCCAGCGCGACCTCAACAAGGCGAACGATCTGCTCTCCGACAGCAAGGACGACGAAGCGGTCGAGCTGATCCAGAAGGTGCTCGACGACAAGCGCGCCAAGCCGTACGCGATCGCGTTCGCGCACCTGCTCAAGGGCCAGATCCTGTGGGGCAAGGACGACGGCAACGGCGCCATCACCGAGTTGAACCAGGCCATCGAGATGGACGCGTTGCCCAACGCCAACCACTTCGATGCGATGTATCAGGTCGCCCAGCTGCAGCTGCAGGAAGAGAAGTACCCCGAGTCGCTGGCCACGCTCGATCGCTGGGCGCGCGAAGGCGGCAAGAACACCGCCGACGCCCAGGCGATCAAGGCCAACATCTACTACCGCATGGACAAGTTCCCCGAAGCGGCTGCCGAGATGACCAAGGCCATCGGCATGACGCCCGAGCCGAAGGAGAGCTGGTTCCAGATCCTGATCGCGAGCTACTTCGAGCTCGACCAGTACGACCAGGCCGCCCAGGTGCTGCAGCAGCAGCTGGCCAAGGACCCGAAGAACAAGCGGCTCATCAACCAGCTCGCGACCGTCTACATCAACGCCGACAAGCCCGATCAGGCGATCGCCGTGATGGCCAAGGCCAAGAACGAAGGCTTGGTGAGCACCGGCGAGGACTACCTGCAGCTCGCCAAGCTCTATGCTTCCGGCGACAAGCACAAGGAAGCCGCCGTGGTCCTGAAGGAAGGCCTCGACAAGGGCATCATCGAGTCCGGCTACGAGCCCTGGCGCCTGCTCGGCGACGTCTGCTCGCAGGCCGACGACGAGACCTGCGCGATCGACGCCTACGCCAAGGCCTCACCGTTCGCGAAGGACGGCTACGTGGACTTCCAGCGCGGCTATGCCCTTTTCTACCAGGAGCGCTACGCCGAGGCCAAGCAGGCGCTCGACGCGGCGATCCAGAAGGGCGGCCTGCGGCAGGAAGGCGAGGCCTACATCCTGCGTGGCGACGCCAGCGACGCCAGCGGGCAGAGCGCCGCGGCGATCGCCGACTGGGAGAAGGCGACCCAGTTCCCGTCGAGCAAGCAGATGGCCGACCAGCGCCTCAAGATCGTGCGCAGCGGCCAGAAGCTGGCCCGCCCCGCGAAGAAGTAAGCAAGGGCTTCGGGCACTGGACGACTATGAATTTTCGTAACGGGATCAACTCTTGTGTGACGCAGCCCCGCTGTTGTACCGTGCAGGGCTCGCTGTTCCGATTACTGACTGAACTGCGCATGAGCAATACGACACGGACGGTCGGCACATCAATATCGCTGGTCCATAGCTGATGTCAGACACCAATCAAATCGGAAACAGCCCGGCCACCTGGAGCTGGCGGCGCGTCACGGCGCTGTCCACGGCGTTCGCTCTGCACACCTTCGCGTTCGCGCTTCTGCTGACGCCGGCGGCACCGCCGCCGCCGAAAGAGAAGCCCAAGGACAACAAGGTCGTCGTCGAGTTCATCGAGCCGCCGCCGCCGCCGCCACCACCACCACCGCCGCCGCCGGAGCCGCCCAAGCGGCCGCCGCCGAAGGTGATCGAGAAGATCAAGCCGCCGCCGACTCCGCCACCGGAGCCGCCGCCGGTCGTGGTCGTCGAAGAGGCCTCGCCGATGGCGGTGCCCGCGCCGCCGCCGGCACCTCCGGCCCCCCCGGCGCCGCCCTCCGACATCGCGCCCAGCGAGAATGTCAGCTACCGTCGCATGCGTCCGCCGCGCTATCCGCCGCAGGCGATTCGCCAGCACCAGCAGGGCACGACCATGCTGAAGGTGCTGGTGGGTCCGACCGGCGAGCCGGAAGATGTCACGGTCGAGAAATCCAGCGGTTCGCGTCTGCTCGATCAGGCCGCGATTGCCGCCGTGAAAACCTGGGTGTTCAACCCGGGCGTAAAGGACGGCAAGCCCACCCGTGGGTATGTGCTGGTGCCAATCAAGTTTGATCTTTCCGAACAGTGATCAAAGGGTAAAACGTCATGTTGCAAGATGCCTCGCAGACTCCGGCCGGTGGATCGGCCCCGGGTGGATCCAACGCCGAAGCCCTGAACCAGATGGGTTTCGACCATCTGATCCAGAATTTCGACCCGCTTGGTTGGATCGTGTTCGTCACGCTGGTCCTGATGTCGCTGATGTCGTGGTTCTACATCGTCGCCAACTTCCTGCGTAACACGATGATTCGTGCTCGCATGGAGCGCGTCATCAGCACGTTCTGGGACACGCCCTCGACGCAGGACGCCGTTCGTTTCATGGAAGAGCAGCCCAAGGCCGAGCCGTTCTCGAAGATCGCGCTCGACTGTGCATCCGCCGCCGCGCACCACCAGCGCAGCGAAGGCAGCCGTCTGGTCGACGCGCTCAGCCGCTCGGAGTTCATCGATCGCGCGCTGCGCCAGGCCGTCTCGCGTGAGAGCATGCGTCTGGAGACCGGCCTCACCGTGCTCGCCACGGTCGGTTCGTCGGCCCCGTTCGTCGGCCTGCTCGGTACCGTGTGGGGCATCTACCACGCGCTGATCAAGATCGCCGCATCGGGCAACGCCTCGATGGAAGCGGTCGCCGGCCCGGTCGGCGAGGCGCTGATCATGACGGCGTTCGGTCTGTTCGTCGCGATTCCGGCGGTGCTCGCGTACAACTTCTACGTGCGCTCCAACCGCCTGACCTACGCCCGCTTCGACGAATTCGCCCACGACCTGCACGATTTCTTTGCAACCGGTTCGCGCATCGAGAGCGGTGCGGTCGCGTCGGTCCAAACCGCGAGGAAGTAAGTCATGGCATTCAGTTCGGGTTCGGGGGGCAGTGGCGCCCCGATGTCGGAAATCAACGTCACGCCGCTCGTCGACGTGATGCTGGTGCTCCTGATCATCTTCATGATCACGGCGCCGTTGATGTCGCACAAGATCCGCATCGACCTGCCGCAGGCCAATCCCAACGTCCAGACCGAGAATCCGCCGGAACCGATCGATCTGGCCGTCAAGGAAACCGGTGATCTGTACTGGAACGACGAGCCGATCACCGAGGCGATGCTGCAGGCCCAGCTGCGCGTGGCTGCCCAGAAGCAGCCGCAGCCGGAACTGCAGATCCGCGCGGACAAGACCACGCAGTACCAGCTGATCGCCACGGTCATGGCCAACGCCAAGACCGCGGGCATGGTCAAGATCGGCTTCATCACCGCCGCGACCGACTGATCGCGCGGTACCCGTCCTCCGGGCGGGCGAGCATCGAACGGCGCCGGACGTCCTCCGGCGCCGTTTTGCGTTCCACGGCCCATGCCCGGCCGGCACCCGTGTGGCCGATTGCCCGCGGCCGGCGTACGATGCCTCTCGTCGCCCCCGTGAGGAGATGCGCCATGGCGCGTGCAATCTCGTTTCAGCGTGTCGACCCCCAGGCCGAGATCAACATCACCCCGTTGATCGACGTGATGCTGGCCCTGCTGGTGATCTTCATGATCGCGGCACCGGTGGTGACCCGGCAGATCACGCTGCCGCTGGCCGGTTCGGATACGCCCGCGCAGACCGACCCCGCCGTGCTGAAGCTGTCGATCATGGATACCGGCGAGTGGTACCTGGACGGTATCGCCGTGAGCCGCGCGAGCCTGGCCGAGCGCCTGCAGCGAACCGTGCAGGCCGCAGCGGAGGCTCCGGTGCTCGAAGTGCGTGCGCAGGCCGCAGCCGCCTACGACGACGTCGCCAACGCGCTGGCGATCGCCCGCTCCAGCGGCATGACCCATCTGCGCATGGCACCGGCCGTCCCGTAGACGCGCACGGCCCTACGTCGGGACAGCGCTCCGTCCGGGCTAGTCGCCCTTGAGGATCGCCAGGTAGTTGCCGACGGTTGCGGCGAGCCCCTCGTAGAGGGCTTCGCCGAACAGGGCGTGCCCGATGGAGACCTCGTCCAGGAACGGGATGGCCCGCACCAGCGCACCGAGGTTGTGCTGGTTGAGATCGTGACCGGCATTGACGCCGAGCCCGGCGGCGCGCGCCTGCCCGGCCGACGCCACGCAGGCGGCCAGCTCGCGCGCGGCGTCACCGGCGGCGAAGGCCTGCGCGAACGGACCGGTGTAGAGCTCGATCCGGTCGGCGCCGATGTCGGCGGCCCGCTCGATGCCGGCGGTCCCGGCGTCCATGAACAGGCTCACGCGGCATCCGAGGGCCTTGAGCTCGGCAATCAGCGGTCGCAGCCGATCGGCATCGCGGTGCAGGTCGAAGCCGTGGTCGGACGTGATCTGGCCGTCGCCGTCGGGCACGAGGGTGGCCTGGGCCGGCCGGACCGAGCGCACCAGCTCGACGAATCCCGGGTAGCTGCCGCGTGCCGGCGCGAACGGATTGCCTTCGAGGTTGTACTCCACGCCGTCCAGCACCGCGCCGATGCGCGCGACGTCCTCGACGCGGATATGCCGCTGGTCCGGTCGCGGATGCACCGTGATGCCGTGGCAGCCGCTGGCGATCGCCACCTGCGCCGCGTGCACCGGATCCGGATCGAAGCCGCCGCGCGAGTTGCGCAGCACGGCGACCTTGTTGACGTTGACGCTGAGAAGGGTCATGGCTGCTCTTGGGCGGCGTTTCGTCGAGACGGCCGCGAGACCCGGTCGTCGTTGCGCCGGCCGCGGTGTCCGCGACGGCATGCGATACCGGAAGCGCCGCGCGCCGGCATGTCCGGCGCATAGCTTGGCAGGGCCGCGCGTGTTCGTGAAGCCGAGCCGGGCGGGCCGCACCGCGGCCGCAGGCCGTGCCGCGAGACCTCAGCGACAGCTTTCGGCGACTTCCTTCCAGATCACCGGATCCCAGTACGCGCCGTCCTTCCACTCGGACACCTTGTCCTTGTTGAGGCGGGCGGCGAGGAAGTACGTGGTACCGGGCTCGACGCGTACGGTCAGCGTCTTGTAGCGGTTGGACTGCGCGTTGCGCAGCCGTTCGTTGAACGACAGGTAGCGCGATTCGATGCCCTCGCTGACGGTCAGCGTGTGCTCGCCCGGATCGAGGCGGAACGCCGCGGCGTCGGTGGGGCCCGGGAGCCGGCCATCGACGGTGATCAGCTTGGCGGCATGCAGGTCCTGGCTGCGCGGCGCGTCGCCGAAGACGCTGATGCGGCCGCAAGCCGATGAGGTACCGCCGCCGGCGTTCGCCGCGGCACCGACCGTCAGGCGCACCGCCGGAACGTGGACGCTGGCCACCGGGCCGGAAACCGCGAACGTCCGGTCGTTCCGGCGCACGCCGAGTTTCAGCGCATCGCCGTCCGGCACGGCCGAGACGTTGTCGCGCAGCACGCGCGCCGCCTGGGCCTGACCCGATGCATCGGCACCCAGGCTGGCCAGGGACTGCGCGTTGACCGAAACCAGCAGGTCGCCGCCGCGCACCCCGAGGCGCTCGGCAGTTCCCCCCGGCGTGACCGCCAGCACACGCAAGCCGTCGCGCGCGCGGTCGGCGCTGCTGCTGTCGACCAGCAAGCCGAGGTCGTTGACGCGGCGCGCCGGTTCGTCGATCTCCAGCGCGACGTCGCCGGTGCGCGCGAGTGCGCCGGAGGCCGCCAGGTCGAGCATCAGCGCACGCAGCTCCTGCCGCAGGCGCTCCTCGCCCGGCGACCCGCCGCCGATCGCGGGTGCCGAGGCACCGGTCTGCGGCTGCGCGAGGGCCGACCCGGCAGTCAGCGCCAGCACGGCCAGCACCAGGGGACGGAGGAAACGGGATTGGCTACGCAGGCTCTTCATCTTCAGGTCTCGCACTAGATCCGGACCGTGACCACGGCATCGCGACGGTTCTCGATCAGCACGCGCAACGCCTGGTTGCGCGCCTCCCACAACGGTGCCAGCTCCTCGTCGCCGGCGCCGCGATCGTAGGCGGCCTGCAATGCGGCGTCGATGCGGCGCAGCGATACCGAACCCGGCGGCATCCCGGCGGCGAGCGCCGGTTGCGGGTCGAGGCGGGACCATTCCTGTTCCAACGCCTGCGACTGCTGCAGCCGGCCGGCGAGCGCGTCGGAAGCGACAGGCGCTGGCGTCGGTCGCGGCAGCACCACGAGCGCGGCGGCGAACACGGCCGCGGCGGCCAGCGAGCCGCCGGCGCGCGTCCAGCGGCGGCGGCCCAGCTGCTGTCGGCGGGCGGACTCGATCCGCGACCACAGCGCGGCATCCGGAGTGAACTCCGGCAGGCCGTCGAGCACGGGCGGAAACAGGCGATCGGTGGCGAAGCGCAGGTCAGACATGGGGAATCACCGGGGTACCGACGCCGGCCTGCGAGGGGGCCTCGTCGAGGGTGGCGTGCAGTCGCTGCAGGGCGCGCGACAGCACGGACTTGGAGTAGCTCTCGGTCTGGCCGAACAGCTCGGCCAGCTCGCGATGGGTATAGCCTTCCATCTGGTGCAGCACGATCACCGCGCGCGCGCGCGCCGGCAGGCGCTGCAGCAGCGTCCAGGCGTCGACCATCGCATCGGCCGGCGGATCGGCGGCACCCATGCTGGCGAACAGCGCGTCCGGATCGTCCACGCCCTGCCGCCGGTCCAGCCGCAGCCGGTCGATCGTGGCATTGGCGGCCATGCGCTTGAGCCAGGCACCGAACGGCGCGTCGCCGCGGTAGCTGCCGATCGTGTCCATGAGCTTGAGGAACACGTCCTGGACGATGTCCTCGGCGGCCGCCGGCTCGCCCAGGATGCGCAACGCCAGGTTGTAGCAGGCCTTGCCGTAGACGCCGTAGATGACCTCGAACGCGCGCATGTCGCCGCGACGCGCGCGTTCGAGCGTAAACGGATCCAGCGCCTGTCCGAAGCCCTGACTCACGTGTTGTCGGTTGCCATCGGCCATCACGCAGACGTAGACGTCGGCAGGGGCCGATCCGTCGCAGGCGGCCCGGCCTCGCCCCCCGGCGATTCAGCCGCGGTGCCGATCGTCAGGGACCGTACGCGCCGCTCCGGGCCGTTCCAGGCCAGCGCCGCAACCGTCTCGGCGGCGGCCTCCTGCCGGTGCAGGTGCCAGTGGGCCGGGTCGCCGGCATCGCCGACGATCTGCGCGACCGCGCGCGGCTGGCCGTCGGCGTCGAGCGAGAACCGCAGCCGGTCCAGCCCGAAGTGCAGTCCGCTACCCATCGCCTTGAGCACCGCCTCCTTGCAGGTCCACAACCGCAGGAACGCCAGGTGCTGCCGGTCGCCGTCGAGCCGGGCGAGCGCCGCCGCCTCGTCCGGCGCGAAGAACCGCTCGGCGATCGTCAGGATCGCGCGGCGACGCCCGGCCACCGACTCCAGGTCGACGCCCAGCGGCTGTCCACGCGCGAACGCGATCAGCACGTAGTGGCCGCTGTGGCTGACATTGAACTCGATGCCCCCCGCCTCCGGCGCGTAGGGCTTGCCGTGCGGCCCGCGCGCGATCGCCAGCGGCCGGCCGCCGCCGCTGTAGGCGCTCAACAGCCGTCCCAGGTGCAGGTGCGCCAGCGCCGATACGCCGCGCGGTCCGAGCCCGGCATCGGCGCGCAGCTGCCACAGGTGGATCTCGTCGTCGGCGAGCGGGGGCGGCGCGCTGCGGGCGCCGCCGGCGGAAAGCGGCAGGTCGGACATGCGCCGATGCTTGGCGGCCGGCGCCGGGGTGTCAAGGGGACGCCGCGCCCGGGACGCCGCGCCCGCGGCCGCCTGACCTAGAATGGCCGTTCTGATGCCCCGGGCGTGCGCGCGATGATCGCAGGCTGGATCCTGCTGCTGGTTTCGGTCCTCTACGTGGGCGGCCTGTTCGCGCTGGCCTACTACGGCGACCGGCGGCCGCTCTATCCGCACCGCAGCTGGCTGCGCCCGATCGTCTACAGCCTCGCGCTGGCCGTCTACTGCTCGTCCTGGACGTTCTACGGCGCCGTGGGCACCGCCGCGCGCGACGGCTTGTCGTACCTGCCGATCTACCTGGGGCCGATCCTGCTGTTCGTGTTCGGCTTCGGGCTGTTCCGCCGCCTCGTCGTCGTCGCCAAGGAACGCAACATCACCTCGATCGCCGACTTCATCGGCTCGCGGTTCGGCAAGTCGCACGTGCTCGGCGCACTGGTCACGGTGATCGCGGTGACAGCCGTGGTGCCCTACCTGGCGCTGCAGCTCAAGGCGGTGACGATGAGCTTCGACGTCATGGTCGGCAGCGGCCCGCTCGAGCACACCCCGGTGCTGACCGACACGGCGCTCTATATCGCGCTGCTGCTGGCGGTATTCGCGATCCTGTTCGGCACGCGCGGCATCAACGCGACCGAGCACCATCACGGCATGATGCTGGCGATCGCCGTGGAGTCGCTGGTCAAGCTGCTGGCCTTCGTCGCCGTCGGCATCTACGCGTTGACGGCCACCGACGGCCTGGAGGTGCTGGCCCGGCCGGTCGCGACCGTGGTGGACCAGGGCCTGCCGACCGGCTTCGTCGCGCAGACGGTGCTCGCGTTCGCGGCGATCTTCTGCCTGCCGCGGCAGTTCCAGGTCGGCGTGGTCGAATGCGAGAACACCGCGGACCTGGCGCGCGCGCGCTGGATGTTCCCGTTGTACCTGGCGATCATCACCGTGCTGGTGCTGCCGATCGTCCACGCCGGCGCCGAGGCCGCGCGCGGCCAGGCGGTCTCCGCGGACGCCTACGTGCTCTGGCTGCCGCTGGCGCACGGCGAGCGGCTGCTGGCGGTCTTCGCCTACCTCGGCGGCTTCTCGGCGGCCACCGGCATGGTCATCGTCGCCTCGGTCGCGCTGGCGACGATGGTCAGCAACGACCTGGTGATGCCAGCGCTGCTGCGGATCCGCGCACTGCGCCTGGAGCAGCGTGCGGACCTGTCCAGCATCGTGCTGGCGGTGCGCCGCGTCACGATCATCGCGCTCGGCCTGATGGCGTTCGCCTACTACCGTTCGGCCAGCCACACGCAGAACCTCGCCTCGATCGGCCTGCTCTCGTTCGCGGCGGTGGCGCAGTTCGCACCCGCCCTGATCGGCGGCCTCTACTGGCGCAGCGCCAGCCGCATCGGCGTGATCGCCGGCCTGGTGGCCGGCTTCACGGTCTGGGCGTACACGCTGCTGCTGCCGACGCTGGCCGGCGCCGGCTGGCTGCCGACCGGCTGGGTCGTGGACGGCCCATTCGCGATCGGCTGGCTGCGTCCGCATGCGCTGTTCCAGCTGAGCGGCTGGGACCCGCTCACGCACGGCGCGTTCTGGTCGCTGCTGTTCAACATCGGCTGCCTGGTGTTCGTCTCGCTGCGCTTCCATCCCAGCGTCGACGAACGGCTGCGTGCCGCCGCGTTCCTGGAGCCGGCGGTGGTGCGCCCGCCGCCGGTGGCCGATTGGCGCGGACGCGTGACGGTCGCCGACCTGCGCACGATCGCCGAGCGCATCGTCGGCGAGGACAACACCACGCGCGCATTCGCCGAGTACGCGCACAGCGGCGGCAAGCCGCTGGCGCCCGACGCCTATGCCGACCGCGCCCTGCTGCAGTACACCGAGCGCCTGCTGGCCGGTGCGGTCGGCGCCGCCTCGGCACGCCGCATGCTGACCACGGCCCTGCGCGGCACCGGCCTGGACCTGTCCGAAGCGGTCGCGATGCTCGACGAGGCCTCGCAGGAGCTGCGCTTCAACCGCGAGCTGCTCGCGGTCACGTTCGAGAACATGATGCAGGGCATCAGCGTGGTCGACGCGGACCTGCGCATCGTCGCCTGGAACCGGCGCTACCTGGACTTCTTCGACTACCCGGAAGGTTTCGTCTACGTCGGCCGGCCGGTCGCCGACCTGATCCGCCACAACGCGACCAGCGGCCTGCTGGGCGCCGGTGACAGCGAGGAGCAGGTCTGGCGCCGCCTGGGCCATCTGCGCAGCGCGCGGCCGCACGTGTTCCTGCGCACGCGCGCCGACGGCCGCGTGATCGAGACGCGTGGCGACCCGCTGCCGGGCGGCGGCTACCTCACCACCTTCACCGACGTCACTGCGTACAAGCGCGCCGAGCAGGCGCTGATCGAGGTCAACGAGACGCTCGAGCAGCGCGTGGAGCAGCGCACGCACCAGCTGTCCGAGGCGCTCGCCGCGCAGGAGCAGGCCAAGCGGCAGGCCGAGGCCGCCAACCAGTCCAAGACGCGCTTCCTCGCCGCCGCCAGCCACGACCTGCTGCAGCCGCTCAATGCGGCGCGGCTGTTCACCTCGGCCCTGCGCCACCAGCCGCAGCTCGACACCGAGTCCGAGCGCCTGGCCGAGCGCATCGACACCGCCTTCAAGACCGCCGAGGACCTGCTCGACGCCTTGCTCGAGGCCTCGCGCCTGGACGCCGGCAAGTACCGCGCCGAAATCGGCGTGGTGTCGGTCGACGAGGTGATCGAGCCGCTCAAGCACCAGTTCGGCGTGCAGGCCGGCGCGCGCGGCATCCGCCTGCAGTTCTTCGATTCCCGCGCCTGGGTCCGCACCGACCCGCAGCTGCTGCGCCGCATCCTGCAGAACTTCCTTTCGAACGCGCTGCGCTACACGCGCCAGGGCAGCGTGCTGCTCGGCGTGCGGCGGCACGGCGACCTGCTGCGCATCGAGGTGCGCGACTCCGGCCCCGGCATCACGGCGGACCAGCAGCGCGTCATCTTCAACGAGTTCCACCGCGGCAACCAGGCTTCGCCGTGGGGCGAGAAGGGCCTCGGGCTGGGGCTGGCGATCTGCGATCGCATGGCGCGCCTGCTCGGCCACCGGCTCGGCGTGCGCTCCCGGGTCGGCCACGGCAGCGTCTTCTCGGTGGACCTGCCGCGCGCACCGGCACCGGCCGCACCGCCGCCGCGCGAGGAGAACCGGCCGCAGGCCATCGGCATCGCCAGCGGGCTGCACGTGCTGTGCCTGGACAACGACGCGACGATCCTGGACGGCATGGCCACATTGCTGACGCAATGGGGCATCAGCTGCGACCTGGCGGCCACCACCGCCGAGGCGATGCGGGCCACCGCGGCGCGCCGGCCCGACCTGATCCTGGCCGACTACCACCTCGACGCCGACGAGAACGGTCTGGACGCCCTGACGCGCCTGCGCGCGCTCTGCGACCCGCCGCCGCCCGGGGCGCTGATCACCGCCGACAACAGCGCCGAACTGTCGGCGCAGGCGCGCCAGCTCGGCTACGTGCTGCTGCGCAAGCCGGTCAAGCCGGCCGCCTTGCGGGCGGTGATCGCGCACCTGGGACGGCGCCTGCCGCACCCCGCCGCCACCGCCTGAACCCGTCCGGGGCGCTACAGCGCCAGCACCAGGTCCTCGGCTTCCACGTGATCGAGCCGGATGCGGTTGGCGAACAGCGAGAACGCCAGCATCGCCGCCAGGCCGTTGGCGTGCTGCAGCCACGGCGGCAGCCGTGCCGGTGCCGCGACGAAGCCGGACGTGAAGTACGGCTCCAGCGCCAGCACGTCGTGCAGGCTGAGCTTGCCGGCGAAGAGGTTGCGGCCCAGGTCCAGCCGGCGGTTGCGCAGCGCCCAGCGGAAGAACGTGTGCACCGAGAGCAGACCGTGCAGGTAGACCGTGTCCTTCGTGAACGCCGCGCCGCCGGTGGTGGGGGCGCCGCGGAACACGCGCTGCGCCGAGGAGAAGCTCTCCGGTTCGGTCTGGCCGGCGTCCAGGAAGAACCGGAACACCTCGATGAAATCCGCGCCGCGCAGCGCCATGTCGATCGCGATGATGCGCAGGCTGATCCGCTTCATCCGCACGATGTCCATTGCCCCGGTCATCAGCTCGGCGAACACCGCCAGCCCTTCCTGTGTCGCGGTGATCCGCGGCGAGTTGAGGCCCAGCGACTTGAGGTGCGGCTGGTTGCGCCCGTTGAGCGCCGTCAACGAATGCACGAAAGCCTCGTGCTGCAGCAGCTGGTTGCGGTCCGACTCGCTGAAGCAGGTGGCCGAGTGGAGCCGGATGCGCGTCGCGCCGGCCGCCGCCTTGGCGATCAGGTCCGGATCGACCTCCACCCGGATCGTCGCCGGGCCGAAGAAGGCGTCCAGCTCGCGTTGCAGGTCCGCCTGCAGCGTCTCGGCGGCGATGCCGTCCTCCGCGTCACCCGCGACCAGGTTCGGGTCCAGTTCGTCGGCCAGCGTGACGAAGTGCCGGGCGGCGTCGAGGTTGGTCACCTCGCCCCCCGGGATCCGGTAGCCCGGGCGGCCGTAGAGGCGCACCGAAGGTTCCACGATCGCAGCGCTGCCGGCTGCGTCGAGCAGGTCGGTCGCGACCCGCCAGGAATCGGCGCTGCGCCGGATGTAGTCGCCCACCGGGTGCTGCGCATCGGCCTCCGCGGCGATCGCCGTCAGGGCCTCGCGCGCCGCGCCGTGGTCCGGCCGCGGGTAGTCGACCTGCGGCAGGCGCGCATTGCCGCGTTGCCAGCCGTCGAGGAACGCACGCTGGACAGTCGCCGGCCAGCTCAGCATCGCCAGCACGCGTATGCCCTTGACCGCCGCCACCAGGCGTCGATCAAGGTCGGCATGACGGGCCAGGCTGTCGGTAGAGGCGTCCATCTATCCGGCGCTCCGCGACGACGGTGGTAGCGCGTATGGCCGGTCCCGTGCCGGCCGGTGCGGTGTGCTGCACGGCGTGAGGTTCGCAGGATGCATCGCTTTCCTTCGGTGAACACCCGTCACGACGAAGCATATCGTCGTTCATCGCCGGATCGCGCCGATCCTATCGCACTGCGCCGCCGCGCAGAGCCCGAGGGCGGGCCGGCGACGCACGCGGGAATGGTGCAGCGCGTCGTGCCCGTACGCTGCGCGTTGCGTGGAGCGTAGGCCGGAAGTCCCTTTTCCCCGGCAGGCGACTGCGCTATTGATGCTCGAGGACCGGCACGGCCTCCCGCACCGGTCCGTCGCAACGCTCGCATTCGCTCGAGAGGACTTTCCACGATGAAATCGATTCGCCGTACATTCCCGCGTGTGGCTCCCCTGGCCGCCGCGATCGCCGTCGCCGCCTTTGCCGGATCCATACCGGCGCAGGCCGACGCGCCCACTGCCGCCGACCGCTACCGGCTGCGGATGGACCTGCGTCAGGACCGCACGCAGGGCCGGACGCCCGCGCCCGCGCCGCGCACCGTACCGCACCGGCCGGCGGCCACCTGGGCGGTGACCAGCTGCGCCGACGATGGCTCCGCCGGCACCCTGCGCGCCGCGCTCGAAGCGGCCGGGGAAACCGACACGATCGACCTGACCGCGTTGACCTGCAGCACCATCACGCTGACCGGCGGGCCGCTGGACATCGGCGTGCTCGGCGATCATCAGATCAACGACCTGACGGTCCTCGGCCCCGGCCGCGACGCGCTGACGATCGACGGCAACGGCGACCGCGTCTTCCTGCACGGCGATTTCCAGGTCGGCCTGGGTACGCTGGCGATCAGCGACCTGACCATCCGCAACGGCAACTACACGCACGGGCTCGCCAGCTGCATCGACTCGTCCGGCAACATCACGCTGACCAACGTCACGATCACCGACTGCCACGCCAGCGGCGGCTCGCCGATGACCTTCGGCGGCGCGCTCAGCGTCTCCGGCACGCTGACGATGCAGTCCAGCACGATCAGCGACTCCAGCAGCACCGCCGGCGGCAACGCGGTCGCTTCCGGCGGCGGCGCCTACGTGGCCGGCGATGCGGTGCTGGTCGACAGCACGATCAGCGGCAATAGCATCACCGCCGTCAGCGGCGGCGACGGCTTCTACATCACCGGCGGCGGCGGCCTCTACGTACGCGGCAGCCTGACCCTCACGCGCAGCACGATCAGCGGCAACACCGTGACCGCCAGCGGCACCAATCAGGCCGGCATCGCCGGCGGCGTGTTCCTGCGCGATACCAGCGTGTTCGACAGCAGCACGGTGTCCGGCAACGAGGCCGACGGCGACGGTGGCGGCGTGTTCAAGGCCAAGTTCAGCAACTACGGCGACCCGCCGGGCGGCACGCGCCTGACGATCGCCAACAGCACGGTCTCCGGCAATCGCGGCGCCCGTGGTGCCGGCGTGCTCAGCGAGCGCGAGCTGATCGTGGCCAACAGCACGCTGACCGCCAATGCGGCGAGTGTCGGCGGCGGCGGCCTGGTATTCCGTGCCGACGACATCGCGGCGGTCACCTTCACGTTCGACAGCTCGATCGTTTTCGGCAACACCGCACCCAGCGGCGGCCTTTCCGCCGATCTTGCCGCCACCGAAGGCGGGCTCACCGTCGCCGGCGCGCACAACCTGATCGGTGACGCCGGCACGCTCACGCTGCCAGGCGACACCGTGGGCAGTGATCCGCTGCTGCAGCCGCTCGCCGCCAACGGCGGTCCCACGCAGACCCATGCGCTCGGCGAGGGCAGCCCGGCGATCGACGCCGGTGCCAATCCCAATGCCTATCCCTACGACCAGCGCGGCGAGGGCCATCCACGCGTCGTCGGTGCCGCCTCCGACATCGGCGCGTTCGAGGTTCCGGCCGGCGACCTGATCTTCCGCGACGGTTTCGAGGCCCCGGTCACCAGCGTCACCTACCTCTACGACGACGGCGACGGCGATACCAACCAGGGTCCGCCGTCCACGTTCGATCCGGACATGCTCTGGGGCAACTACTATTTGACCGAAGCCGGTGCCGAGGTCATCACGGAGATCTCCATCGCGTTCGGGCCCACGTTCCCGTCGCTGGCCAACGGGCCGGTCACGTTCTGGCTGCTGGACGATCCCGACGCCGACCTCGACCCGCGCAACGCCACCGCGCTGACCTCGGTGCAGGCCACGCCTGACGTGTTCAACGACAACTTCTTCACGGTCAAGATCCCGCCGACGCGCGTCAGCGGCGCATTCTTCGTCGGCGCCAGCGCCAAGCTGGACGGCGGCCAGGACAAGCCCGCCCGCGTCGACCGGGATGCCTCCGGCGACAAGTCCTGGTTCTTCTACGCGCCGGAGATCGCCGACGTGATCGACGACCTCGCCTCCGCGCCGTTCGGCACGCGCAACGACAACACGCAGTTCGTCGTGCTGCCGGGCGCGTTCATGGTCCGCGCCAAGGGCATTCCGGCCGAGTAGGACGGCATCGCAGGCCGGGTCGAGGCGACCCGGCCCGGCTAAGAACAGCAGCAATGGTGTCTTGGGGCTTTATGTCTATCAGCCGGATGGCAACCTGTTGCTCGACTACGAACAGACGCCGCTCGAGGATTGGCGCTGGATCATTCGTTTGTATGGAGAGCCGATCGCGCTGGTACGCAAGAGGGACTACTACGCGATCCACACCGATCACCTAGGCCGCCCAGAAGCAGTGACGAATGCCGGCCGCAACACGGTTTGGAGAGCGGCGAATTATGCCTTCGATCGCGTAGTGACGCAGGACTCGATAGGCGGACTTAACCTGGGCTTCCCGGGTCAAATGTACGACAGCGAGACCGGCCTTTGGCACAACGGATTCAGAGACTATGACTCGAATACTGGGCGTTATATTCAGTCTGATCCGATCGGGCTTGCCGGAGGGTTGAATACGTATGCCTACGCTCGGAACAGCCCTTCAAATGTGATTGATCCCTCAGGGTTGGAGTCAGTTGGGCCGTGGACTTTTCCTCCAGGAGAAATGCGAGACAATTATGGGCAGCCCGTCGCTCGTGGACCTGATTTTGCCCAAGTGTCGATAAATTATTATGTTTTTAGTTTAAGTCGTAGTTTTAGTCGCAGTGGAGCGAGTTTTTTTGCGGGCGGCATATCCAAAAATTGGGGTAATCCACTTAGATTCTCTATGAGTGTATCCATGGGGTGGCTGAATCAATGCAAGACGCCCACAGGTCAGCAGGTGGATAACTATTTGAGCGGGTTCAGTCAGGGATTTGCCGGAGGATACTACGGGGTCGGCGGTGGTATGGGGTGGTCCCCGACCACGGGGGAAACGGCAACGATCCTAGGGGTGGGTGTTGGTTACTCTGTCACGCCTGGTGAGCAATCCATAAGAGACTACGAATGGGGGGGCGGATGGTGAGGTTTCTTGATCCGACAAGCGTAGTATTCAAGTTGCTGGCCGGGGGGGCAGTGATTATCGGGGCACTTACCATGCTTCTCTTTTCGGTTGCGTCCTACAGAGATAAACCGACTCTCGAATATATGAGAGAGGAGTTCTTCGCTCTCTTCGATTACCCAGAAATTGACAGTTCATTTGAGCCTGAGGTCCAAAACAGGGTCTCCACCATTAGTGTTCACAATTCATTCCTTACGGAAGAAAATTTCGACTCCGTATTTGATTTCTATAAACAAAGAGCGACAAGCCAAAAATGGCATGTTTTGAAACCTCCTGTCTGGCGTAATGGGTGGCTCAACTGGACAATATGCTCCAAAGGCTTGGAGGCTTCATTTGCGTTGAGAGAAAATTCGCAGGTACGGAAGCGGGAACTGGAGCTTTACCTGAGGTGGAGAGGTAAGGATTGGACGCTGCCGAAGATATGTCGAGAGTTCCCTTCTGTTGAATTCAAAAACTAATGAGGCCACTGGGGATTCGGGCCTTGAATAAAGATGAGTATTTAAACAGATTCGGTTTTCCGAAAGAATGGATTGAAATGTTTCCCGACGCGCTTTGGGAAATACATAAGAACGGGTACAAGAGAGAGCACGAAGAGTCGCCGGAGCATGATAGAAACGGGGCGTTTCATTGGTGGTTAAGGCACTCGCCAAGCAAGGAAGATTTAAGGAAGCTCGCGGAGCTGAGTTTTCTTGATCCTGATCAGATTATGGCAGCGGATGTTAGGCGATATATCAGGGAGTCGCCCAATTGCGATGCCGAACTTGTTCGCATGTTGGATAGTCGCGAGGTATCCATGGGAGGCGCTGGCTAAGCATGTGGAGAGTTCAAGAGAAAGGCGGCGTGGTTTTTGCTATTTGGTAGCAGACTATGGATATTATTTATGTTGTGGTGGCGGTCGCGGTTTTTATTATTTGCTTGGTGGTGCAAAAAAGAGGAGCAATTGCAAGATTGTGGTTCTGCATGGCAATTTCTTTTCTTGGACTGTATGAGTTATTTTCGTTGGGCTGTATTCGAGAATACTCGTGGGTGGAGAGGTTAAGAAAGGGACGTATTCAGAGGAATATCGTCGGGGTATTTCGTCGTTTTCGTCCGCAATTAAAAAAGAAAGGGTTGTGCTTGGATCCATAATCGTGTCGTTCTTCGTTCTCGCAATTACGCCGCAATCAAGGCGGGGAGCTGTGGGCGAGAAAGATGAGAAAAGCTAGGGATCCAATTCCACCGAAATGAACTGCTGTTGCGACGAGCTAGTTAGTATCTGGGCTTGGTCGAAGATCGCGCGAGGCACTCGTGCGTAGAGTAAAGTTAATGCTTGTCACCGCGTTCATAGTCGCGGCATATGTATCGACCCTGACCTTCACGTATATGTGGGCTGCTGATAAATATAGAGAAATTGGAGCTAATAGCGGCCTCATAGCGGGAGAGCATCTGGTGCTCAGCAGAGCGAGATCCGGATTCGGCAGGCTCCCTTCGTGTCCAAAAGATCGCCACGATGGTGTCATCGTGATCGATTCGAAAGCCGAGAAGGTGGTGCTGTTCAGATCAGGTGAAGACATTCTCGTTTGTGAGAAGCCATAGCGGCTGGCCTTGGATGGCCTCTTCTTTCTGATGCTGTTGCTGTCCTTCGCCCCGCAACCGCCGATGGGCCTGCTGGTGCGCACCAGCACGCACACGGAGTTCCATGCCGGAGGGCCTGGTCGTACGCGCGTCGTCGCGATCGACGGTCCGTACAGTGAGGTGATGGGCGGCCACGCCGAGACGGGCCGGCACCAGTCGTTCGAGAAGCTGACCCGATCCCTGGACGGCTGAGCGTCCGCGACGGGCAGGGATGCCTGTACTCTCGGCGTCCTGCGTTCGGGGCGCTCGCCGGCCTCGCGCCAAGGTCCGTTCGAGGGCCTCTTGCTATGCTCCCCGGCGATGAACGATGAGTCCTTCCGTTTCGGCGCATACCGCCTCGACACGGCCAAGCGCGAGCTGGAGCACGAGGGACAGCTGCTGGCGTTGACGCCGCAGGTGTTCGATTGCCTGGCCTACCTGGTCCGGCACCGCGAGCGCGCGGTGGGCCGCGACGAGCTGATCGCGGCGGTGTGGGGACGGGCCGAGGTCACCGATACGCTGCTGGCGCAGACGGTCATGCACGCGCGGCGCGCGGTGGGCGACAGCGGCGGCGAGCAGGGCATGATCCGCACGATCCCGCGCTTCGGCTATCGCTGGATCACGGCGGTACAGACCGGCGCTGAATCGCCGGCCGAGGCGGAGTCGGCGGAAACACCGGTGTTGGCGCCGCCGCCGGTCGAAACGGCGCCGCCGCCTGATCTGCCGGCGCCGATCCCGATGGCGCGGCCGGCGCGCCGCTGGCAGGGCGCACTGCTCGGCCTGGCGATCGTGACGGTGGCGGTGTTGGCGCTGGCGTGGTTCACCCGGCAGGCGCCGGCACCTGCGGTGCCGGTTTCGCCGGCGATCGCGACGTCGGACGCGCGGCCGGTGCTCGTGTTGCCGGTGGCGGTACCGCGGCTGGCGGAGACGGCCTGGGTGCCGCTGGGCCTGATGGATGCCGTCGCCGACCGCGTTCGCGCCGGCGGCTGGCCGGTGGTGCCCAGTGCGACGGCGGTGGCCCTGGTGCGAGAAGAAGCCTTGCGCGCCGATATCCCGCGGCTGGCGCGCGAGGCGGGCGCCGGAATCGTCGTCGAGCCGGCGGCGGAGCGCAGCGCCGGCCGCTGGCAGGTGCGGTTCACGCTGCACGGTGCGGCGGACCTGCCGGCGTCGGTGGTGGCGGACGCGCCGGAGCTGCTCGACGCGGCGCGCCTGGCCAGCGACCGCCTGCTGGCCTTGCTCAAGCGCGAGCCGTTGCCCGACCAGGTGGAGGCCGATCCGGACCGGGTGCTGGCCGAATGGGTGCAGCGGATCGAGTCGGAGTTCCTGGCCGACCGGCTGGACGCGGCGGCGGTGCTGCTCGACACCGCGCCGCCGGCCGTGCGCGACCGCCCGGAGCTGAAGTTCCAGGCGATCCAGCTGGACTACCGGGCTGGCCGGCTGGACCAGGCCGGGCAGGGCTTTCGCGCGCTGTTGCAGGAACTGACGCCGGAGGCGCAGCCGCTGCTGCGCGCTCGCAGCCTGATCGGGCTGGGTTCGATCGCGCGGACGCGTGCGCGCTTCGACGAGGCCGAGCCGCTCTACCGCGAGGCGATCGCCTTGTTGGAGCCGCTGAACCAGCCGGGCCACCTGGGCACGGCCTGGGCCTATCTCGGCGTCAGCCTGGGCAGCCTGCACCGGTTCGACGACAGCACGGCGGCGCTGGGCCGGGCGCGGGCGATCCTGGAAGGCACCGGCGATGCGTTCGGTGTGGCGGTGGTGGACGCCGGCTTCGCCACGATGGCGGCGGACCGCCGGCGCCTGGCGGAGGCGGCGCCGCGCCTGGCGCGCGCGATCGCGCGCTTCGAGCGGCTGGGTGCGCAGGCGGAAGCCAACGGCCTGGGCATCGCCCTGGCGCAGATGCACCGCGAACTGCTCGACCATGTGGCGGCCCTGGCCGTTTCGCGCGCGGTCTGGCTGCAGGTGCGCGACCAGCCGTCCCAGCGCCTGTATCCGATGGCGGCGGCGGTGCACGCGCTGGCCTTGATCGACGACGGCCAGCTCGACGAGGCCGGCCGCGTGCTCGACGGCATCGAGCAGCAGGAGGGCCGCCATGACGAGGCCTACCAATGGCGCCAGGTGCGCTATGCGCGGGGACGGTTGCTGTTGGAGCTGCGCCGGCCGGCCGAGGCGACACCGATACTGGCGGCGCTGCTCGGCGATGCGGCGGCGATACCCGGCGACGCCGGCGCGGTCTGGCGCAGCTACCTGACGAGCCTGCGGGCGCAAGGGGATGATGCGACCGCGCGCCAGCAGCTGCCGCGGATCACGCAGTGGGCGGCGCAGGTCGACGAGGAGGCGCGCCTGCATGCCGACCTGATCCAGGCCGAGCAGCACTGGGCCGACCACGACCCGGAGCAGGCCTACCGGTTCTACGAGGCGGCGCTGCAGGCGGCCGATCGCATCGGCGTGCCGCTGGAGATCGCGCGGGTGGCCGGCTCGTACGGCAACGCCCTGATCAGCGATGGCTGGCTCGAACGGGCCGCCACGGTGATCGGCCGCGTGGCGGCGTGGTCCGACCGCGACTTCGACTGCGCGCTGCTGGAGGCGCGGCTGCACCAGTCGCTCGGCCAGGCCGGACCGTGGCGTACCGCGCTGGAACGCGCGCGCGGCCTGGCGGGCCAGCGTCCGGTCCCCGAGGCGTTGATCAGCGAGCCGCTGAAGAATGCCCTGTCGAACCGCGGGTAGCGGCCGACCGGCATGAGGCGCTGGAACGCGGCGTGGCGCCGGCAGCGCGGTGGCCCGCCCCCGTGGTACGGCCATCGCCTCGGCGTTGCGGGGCCATGAAGCACCCCTGAAGCGCTCTTGAATCCATCCCGAATGCGCCGGCCGGCGGCCTTGGGCCAGACTCGCCGTGTACTTCACTGCCGTGGGACGGTCCGATGCCTGGCTTTGCGCGTTTGTCGCTGCTTCTCTTGTTCCTGCCCGCCGCCACATGGGCGGGCGTTCCGTTGCAGGCACGCAACGACAGCGGCCAGGGACAGTGCTACGACGCGGCCGGTCAGGTCCAGTCCTGCCGGCTGCCCGGCTACCGCGGCGAGGACGGCCACCACGGGCGCGACGCGGCGGCCGCGGCCGGCCAGCTGGTCAAGGTCGGCGGCGGCGATGCCGGCTTCGACTACACCAAGATCGCCAACAACGGCAGCGCGCTGCCGGCCAGCGCCACGCTCGGCACGCCGCCGACCAGCTGGGCCTGCACGCGCGACAACCACACCGGCCTGCTGTGGGAGATCAAGGTCGCCAATGCCGCCAGCCCGCGGCACTTCGAATGGGGTTTCCACTGGTACCAGCCCGACCCGGAGCACGACGGCGGCAACGCCGGCGAGGAGGGGGGTGTCGAGCTCGGTTGCGGCTTCACGCTGACCTGCAACACGCAGGCCTACGTCGACTACGTCAACGCCCAGGCGCTGTGCGGCCGCACCGACTGGCGGCTGCCGAGCCTGGACGAGCTGCACGACCTGGTCGATTTCGGCCGGTCGATGGACGAGGGCGGCGCGCTGGATCCGGTCTACTTCGCCGACGGCGGTCCGTTTCGTGGCTACAACGGCGGCTGGACCGCCGATACGGCCCATGAGCCGAGTCCCGAGTTCGCCTACGGCCTGACGTTCGCCGACGGTCACGTCGAAAGCCATCCCAAGGGCGGGCTGCTGGCGATCCGCGTGGTCAGCGGGGCGCTGGTCGAAAGCCAGGGCGAGCCGCCGGTCTGCGGCGGCATGGAGAACCCGCAGATCCGGCCCGGCACCGCCGGCGCCTACGAGATCGACGGCCCGACCGTGCTCGACCGCCGCACCGGCCTGGTCTGGGACCGCTGCTCGCTCGGCCAGGAACTCGTCGACGGCGGCGAGAAGTCGCGTTGCGAGGGCGAGCCCTGGACCGGCAGCTGGCAGGCGGCGTTCCTGGAGGCGCGCGCGCGCAATGCAGCCGGGCACCTCGGCTTCCGCGACTGGCGCGTGCCCAACCTCAAGGAACTGGAAAGCCTGCGCGAACGTCGCTGCGCGATGCCGATCCTCGACGCGCGCGTGTTTCCGAACCCCGACGTCGAGATGCACTGGAGCTCGACGTCGCTCCAGCATGCGACCGAAAACGCCTATGTGATGAACTTCGAGTTCGGGCACCAGCTCGGCGTGCCCAAGGACCTGGACTTCGGGCGCGTGCGCCTGGTGCGCGGCGGCGGTCCGCTCGCCGACTACCAGGGGCCGGTGGCCTACGAGGTGGCCGGTACCGTGGCGGGCATGCTCGGCACCGGCCTGCGGCTGCGACTGGACACCGGCGCCGGCGGCAGCGAAACGCTGACGGTGGCGGCCGACGGCCGCTTCGCGTTCGTGCTCGGCGTCGCCACCGGTGACAGCTATACGGTGACGGTCGCCCAGCCGCCGGTGCCGGAGCAGGCCTGCCAGGTCGCCAACGGCGGCGGCACGATCGGTGCGACCGACATCGGCAGCGTGCAGGTCACCTGCACCATGCCGGCGCCGCCGATGATCCGCGTCGAGCCGCCGAACCTGGATTTCCATGTCCAGCAGACCGGCACGCAGACTCAGAACCTGGCCATCGCCAACGACGGCGGCGGCATCCTGGCCTGGTCGATCGACACCGCGCACGAAGCGCTGCCGTCGGCCGGGCGCGGTGCGCCGGCGGACTGCCAGGCCGGATCGGGCCTGATCGTCCACGACGACGGCAGCGCGGAATCGGCCTACGGCGGCAACGCCGCCTGGCCCGGCGGCGTGATGATCGTCGACAAGTTCACGCCGGCCAGCTACCCGGCCTCGATCGGCTCGGCTTGCTTCTCGTTCGGCGGCAGCGGCGGCGTCTCGACGTTCGCGTTCGAGATCGTCGTCTTCGACGACAACGGCCCGGGCGGCACGCCCGGCACCGAGCTGGGCGCGCTGGCGGTCACCGCCAGCGGCATCCCGCCGTACCCGGTGGCGACGCCGGTCTGGCACGCCTACGACCTGTCCGCGCTGTACACGACGGTCGAGACCGGCAGCGTCTACGTGGGCCTGCGCTGGCAGCCGACCAATCCGCAGAACGTCTTCGTGCTGTCCGACGAATCGGCCGATCGTCCGGTCGGCCATGCCGGCGGCTACTACTGGAACTACTCGGGCGGCGGCGCGTGGCAGCCGGTGCAGACGCCGTTCGCGCAGTACCGGTCGATGCTGATCCGCGCGGTCGAGGCCGGCCCGCAGTCGCCGCCGACCGGTTGCGACGCGCCGGCAGCGCTGCCGTGGCTGACGATCACGCCGGGTAGCGGCAACGTCAATGCCGGTACCGAGGCTGCCGTGGCGATCGGCATCAACTCGGCCGGCCTGGAGCCGGGCGACTACCACGCGTTGCTGTGCGTGCGCAGCAACGATGGCGGCGGCAATACGCCGGTCCCGGTCTCGGTGCACCTGCACGTCGAGCCGGGCCAGGGCCAGCTTCTGGTCGATCCGTTGGCGCTCGCCTTCGGCCCGGTCGGGCTCGGCACCAGCGGCACCGCCACTACACAAGTCCGCAACACGGGTACCGGCACGGTCGAGGCGATCGAGGTCGGTGCGGTCGAGGCGCCGTTCGCGCGCAATGGCGGCACCTGCCCGGCCGGTCCGTTCAACCTGTCGCCGGGGACCAGCTGCACGCTCGGCTTTGCATTCACGCCGACGCTGTTGGGACCGGCGGCGACCACGGTGCCGGTGTCCAGCAACGCCGGCAGCTTCGAGATCGCGCTGGCAGGCACCGGCGCGGCCGGCGCGCCGAGCGTGCTGGCGGCGCTCGGCGGCGGCGGCCAGACGGCCGCCATCGGCCGGCCGTTCGCCCTGCCGCTGGCGGTCCAGGTGCGCGACGTCTGGAACAACCCGGTCGCGGGCGCCGCCGTCCACTTCACCGCACCGGCAAGCGGTGCCGGCGCGGTGCTGTCGGCGCCGACGGCGACCACCGACGGCAACGGCTACGCGGCCGTCACCGCGACCGCCAATGCGACGACGGGCAGCTATGCGGTCCAGGCCAGCGTCGCCGGCATCGCCGCGCCGGTCGCCTTCGCGCTGACCAACAGCATCGGCAGCAGCGACGTCGCCGTGCACCTGGTGGCGGGCCGCGAGCACGTGCGCCCGGGCCAGCTGCTCGACTACGTGGTCACCGTCCACAACCAGGGAGCCGACCCGGCGTCCTCGGTCGTCATCGGCAGCGAGCTGGCCGCTCCGCTCGACGCGGCATCGACACGCTGGATCTGCCTGGGCCCGGTGTCCAGCGGCTGCACCGCCTCGGGCCAGGGGGCCCTGGCCGACAGCGCGCTCAGCCTGCCGCCGGGTGCCGGCGTCAGCTACCTGCTGACCAGTCCGGTGCGCCAGGATGTGGCCGAACAGGCCCTCGTCACCGCGGTGCTGGCGCAGGCGGCCAACGACGGCAATCCGGCCAACGACCAGGCCAGCGCCACCACCACGATGGTGCTGTTCCGCGACGGCTACGAGCGCTACGGCGACGGCGCGGCCGCCGATGCGGAGCGGCTCACTGCCTGGCCGGCCGCGGAGGCGGTGGTGTTCGACCTCGCCGACGAGCCCGCTGCGGCAACGGCGCGGACCGTGGCCACCGTCTTCGCCGGTGACCGGCCGGTCGCGCGCATCGAGCGGTTCATCGTCGGAGCGGCGGACCTGGTGCGGCTGGTGACGATCCAGGCCGATCGCGAACAGGCCGGCGACTGGCTGCCGGCGGCGGCACCGGTCATGCTGGCGCTCGAACGGGACGAGGCAGCCGGATCGGTCCTGCGTCTCTGGGCCGCGCAACGCTCGGCCAGCGTGTCGCTGGACACGGTTCCCGCCGACGCGGCGCTGCGCCACGCACCGACGGTCGGCCTGTCGTTCCTGCCGTTCGCGGCCGATCCCTGAGGCATCCGCACCGCGCGCCGGCAGGGCCGGAGCGCGGTGCGCGAGGGGGAACGCGGCGGCGGTATCAGCGCAGCGAGTGCAGCCCGATCAGGTTGCCCTCGCTGTCGTGCGCCAGCACGATGAAGCCGTACTCGCCGATCGAGAGCTTGTCGCGCGCGATGCGTCCGCCGGCCGCGGCGACACGGCTGGCTTCGACGGCGCAATCCTCGCAACTGAAGTAGACCAGGGTGCTGTTGCCGCCCGAGGGAACACCGGGCATGCGAACCAGGGCGCCGCCGGCGCCGTAGCGGTCCATGTCCATCGGGAACGCCCACATCTCGATCTCGGGACTGTTGAGCCGCTCGAACGTCACGGCGAAGACGGCCTCGTAGAACGCCTTGGCGCGGGCCATGTCCTGCACATAGATCTCGAACCAACCGACGGGATTGCTGGACATCGGACGTCTCCTTGCGGCCAGGTCAGGGGAAGCGGCCGACCCGGTCGAAGGCCCGGGGCGGTCCGCCGCGCTAGGGTACGCCCGGCCGTGCGGAGCGGATATGACGATGCCGTGAGGCCCGGAAGGCGCGGCCGCGCTTTTCCCGCCCCGGCGCGGACGCTACCCTGCCGACATGAACCGGCGCGTCCACCATTTCGGCGAGTGCAGCCTCGACATCGCCGCGCGCGAGCTGCGGCGCGACCGCGTACGGGTGGACCTGCCGCCGACCGTGTTCGACTGCATCGCCTACCTGGTCGAGCACCGCGACCGCGCGGTCGGCCGCGACGAACTGGTCGCGGCGGTCTGGGGCAAGGCCAGCGTCAGCGACACGATGCTCGGCAAGGCGATCCTGGCGGCGCGCCGCGCGGTCGGCGACAGCGCCGAAACCCAGGCGCTGCTGCGCACGGTGCCGCGCTTCGGCTATCACTGGGTAGGCCCGGTCACCGTCGAGGACGCGGTGCCGGCGCCGGCGATCGCGGGCGAGGCGATCGACCTGGCTGCACCGGCCGACGTCCCGACACCGGTGCGGCCGTCGCGCAGCGATTCCCGCCGGTGGCTGCTGGCTGCGCTGGTGCTCGGGCTGGCCGTGGTGGCGGGGCTGGCCTGGCTGCGCATCCGCCCGCCGGAGGCGCCGCCGGAAGCGCCCGCGACGGTGGCGCGCGCCGCCGACGGCCTGCCGGGCGACGCGATCGCGGTGCTGCCGGCCGAAGTGTTCGCGACGGACGATGACGCCTGGCTGCGCCTGGGCCTGATGGACCTGATCGCGACACGGCTGCGCACGGCCGGACTGCCGGTGCTGGCCAGCGACGGCATCGTCCGGCTGGTGCGGCCGGGCGTCGAGGGCGAGGCGGCGATCGCTGCGGTGCGGGTGGCGCTGGACGTGCGTCATCTGGTGCTTCCGGCGGTGCGCCGCACCGGCAAGGGCTGGGTGGTCCACGCCGACCTGATCGAGCCGGACGGCACACGACGGCCGCTGCAGGCGGAAGCCGACAGCGCGATCGCGGCCGGCGACACCGTGGTCGAGCGGCTGCTCGGCCAGTTCGGGCGGTCGGTGCCGACGCCGGCGGCGGCGATGGAGCTGTCGGCGACGGAGCTGGTCCAGCGCATCGACGCGGCGCGGCTGGCGGACGATACGGCCGGGGCACGGGCGCTGATCGAGGGTGCGGCGCCCGCGTTGCGCGACCTGCCGGCCGTGCGCCTGCGTGGCGCGCTGGTCGACCTGCGCACCGGCCGCTTCGCCGAGGGGCGTGCCGCATTGGATGCACTGCTGGCGGACGTGTCCGCCGAGACCGATCCGGTGCTGCATGCGCGCGTGCAGGACGGCCTGTGCATCGCGCTGAACCGGCTCGGCCAGATGGATGCGGGGCTGGCCGCCTGCGACCGTGCGATCGCCTTGCTCGAGACGCGCAACCAGCCGGCGCTGCTCGGGCACACCTACAACGACCGCGGCGTGATCCATGCGCGCATGCAGCGCCATGCGCTGGCCCAGGCCGATTTCGCGCGCGCGCGCATCGCGCTGAGCCTGGCCGGCGATCCGCTGCTGCTGGCGCGCGTGGACAGCAACGAGAGCACGCTGGAGATGGCGCAGGGACGCCAGGCCGAAGCATTGCCGATCCAGCAGCGGGCGGCGCGCCAGTTCGAGCGCTTTGGCCTGATCGACGAGCTCATGATCTCGCTGGCCAACCAGATCGGCGCGCACCTGGCGCTGCTGCAGCCGGCGTCGGCGCTGGCGGCGAGCGACCAGGGCTGGTCGTACCTGGGGCGCGTGCAGGATCGCGACGTGCGCAACCTGTTCCGCCACCAGCGCGCCGGCGCGCTGGAAGAAAACGGCCGGCTCGGCGAGGCGCGCATCCTGCTCGACGAGATGATCCGCGAGGCCGACGCCAGCCGCGACTGGCCGCAGCGGGCGATCGCCCAGGTCAGCCTGGCCGGCCTGGACCTTCGTCTCGGCGAGACCGAGACCGCATTGCTGCTGGCGCGGCAGGCGCTGCCGCACCTGCCGGGTCCGGAGTTCGACCGGTCGCGCGCGACCGGCTGGCGGATCGCCACCCAGGCGCTGCGGGTTCTCGGACGCCTGCCCGAGGCGGCTGAGGAGGTGCGCGCGTTCCGCGCCTGGGCGGCCACCACCGGCGATCCGATGGTCCGGCTCGACGCCATGCTGGCAGAGGCCGGGCAAGCGGCCGCCGAAGGCCGGTCCGGCGAGGCCCGGACCCTGTATGCGCAGGCGATGGACCTCGCGCGCCAGCGCGGTGCCGCCAATACGGCGGGCCGGGTGGTGGAGGCCTATGCCGGATTCCTGCTGGCGCAGGGCGACCTGGCCCAGGCCAGCACGGTCGTCGGGATGGCGGCCCGCTATGCCGACGTCGATTTCGATGCGGCCCTGCTGGAGGTCCGGCTGTACCACGCGCTCGGCCGGGCCGATGCCTGGCGCGATGCGCTGGCGACCGCCCGCCGGCTGGCCGGGGAACGGCCGATCCCGGCAGCGCTGCTGCGCGCGCCCGGCAGCGAGCCGGCGCTCGGCAACGGGTCGTGACGGCCGCCACCGCGCCGAATCACGTCCGAACGGCCGCCGAACAGAACCGGAACAGCCTCGGCATGGTGCCGCCCGGTGCACCGGGCCATGCTCGGTCGGTCTCCCCCGGCGGTCCGCCGCGCGGGGCTTTCCCGACCGTTTCGGAGTTCTCGATGAGCGCAACGCGTAGTCCGTCCTCTCCCCGGCAGATGCTGCGGCCCCACCCCCTGGCCCTCTGCCTGGCCTCCGCGCTGCTGGCGCCGGCCGCTGCTGCCGTCGCCGCACCGGCCGGCGGCGCGGTCCTCGTCGAGAACTGTGACGACGCGGGTGCCGGCAGCCTGCGTGCGGCGGTCGCCGCGGCGTCGAGCGGTGCCGAGATCGACCTGTCGGGTCTGGCCTGCGGCACGATCACGCTGACCAGCGGCGCCATCCCCGTGACCGCCGCCGATCTGCGCCTGACCGGTCCGGGCCGCAAGGCGCTCGCGATCAGCGGCGGCGACAGCGACCGCATCTTCGACCACAGCGGCACCGGGACGCTGTCGTTGACCGGCCTGACCCTCACGCACGGCAAGAGCGCCGGCGACGGCGGCTGCCTGCTGACCGCCGGCAACCTGACGCTGAGCGACGTCGCGGTCAGCGACTGCAGGGCCGCCGAAGCGAGCGTGGAGAACACCCGCGGCGGCGGCGCGGCGGTGGCCGGCAACGCCACGCTGACCGATGCCGAGTTCGTCGGCAACGTCGCCGACGGCAACCTGCTGGTGCGCGGCGGCGGCCTGGCCGTGGACGGCACGCTGCTCGCCACGCGCAGCCGGTTCGTCGACAACCGCGCGCACAGCCATACGGTCAGCGGCGGCAACATGTTCGGCAACATCACCGAAGGCGGCGGCCTGCGCGTCGGCGGCGACGCCCAGCTGATCGACAGCACGATCAGCGGCAACATCGCGTTCTCCGACAGCTACGAGGTGTTCGGCGGCGGCATCGCGGCCGGTGCGCGCGGCGGCAGCGCGCCGCTGGTGACGCTGGACATGGACGGCACGCGCATCGCCGAGAACACCGCCGAGAGCCAGTGCGGCGTCTGTGCGCCGCAGGGCGGCGGCATCTGGGCGCGCGGCGGCGGCAGCCTGAGCCGCATCGATGTGCTCGACAACGTCGTCACCTCGCCGGGCCACTACGGCGGCGGCGGCGGTCTGCGCTTCACCGGCACCGGCACCACGGTCGAGATCCTCGACAGCACGATCAGCGGCAATCGCGCCGCCTCGGCCGGCGGCGGCATGATCGCCCCGGGGCAAGGCACGGTATCGCTCGAGCGCACCCGGGTCATCGGCAACAGCGCCGGCAACGAGGGCGGCACCGACGAAGGCGGTGGCGGCATCCTTTCGTTCGGCGCGACCGTCAACCTGATGGCGAGCAGCATCACCGGCAACACCGCCGGCGCCGACGGCGGTGGCCTGGCCCTGCTCTACATGGAGTACGCGCCGGCCGACTCGATGATCGTCAACAGCACGATCTCCGGCAACGCCGGCCGCGAGGGCGGCGGCGTCATGGTCAGCGGCGGCCGCGTGCGCTTCAGCAACAGCACGGTCGCGTTCAACCAGGCCACGCGGCGCGGCGCCGGCATCAGCGGCGACTCCTATACCGAGCAGGTCGAGCTGACCAGTTCGATCGTTTCGGCCAACACGACCAATGGCCAGGCCAACCAGGTGTGGCTGTTCCCGAAGGCGATCGCCGGCTCGCACAACCTGATCGACAACGCCGGCGGCGCACCGGCGCAGATGCCGGCCGACACGATCACGCTCGACCCGCAGCTGCTGCCGCTGGCCGACAACGGCGGCCCGACCCTCAGCCATGCGCTGGCCGAGACGAGCCCTGCGATCGACGCCGGCACCAATGCGACCGGGCTCGCCACCGATCAGCGCGGTGGTGCGTACCTGCGCGAGTACGGCGCGGGCGTGGACATCGGCGCGCTGGAGCTGCAGCCGGTCGTCAACGACGACGTGCTGTTCCGCGACGATTTCGAACCCTAGAACGCGCGCCCGGCCGCTGGCACGTTGGTGGGAACGAGCGGTCCTTTCCTGGATCGCGCCGGCAGGCGGTTTCTCGACGGCCTGACGGGCGCGGGCCCGGGGTGTTCGCGATCGAGACGACGCGTCCGGTGATCTCGCACCGGGCGCGTGTCGCGCGGCAAAAGGTGGCACGGGCGGTTCCGGCAGGCTGCTAACCTGTCGGCATGAGTATTCCGGTCTATCGGTTCGGCCGCTTCCGGCTCGATGCGCAGGCGCGCGAGCTGTTCGAGGACGAGCGCCGCATCAGCCTCCCGCTCAGCACGATCGACTGCCTGATCCACCTGATCCGGCACCGTGACCGGCCGGTCGGCCGCGACGAGCTGGCGGCGGCGGTGTGGGGGCGGGTCGACGTCAGCGAGGTTTCGCTCAATCACGCCGTCATGCGCCTGCGCCGGCTGCTCGGCGACACCGGCAACGACCAGCGCATCATCCGCACCGTGCCGCGGCTGGGCTATCGCTGGGTCATGGACGGAACGGTCGAAGGGGTATCGGAGCCGGGCGCCGCGCCGGTCGATGCCGGTCCGCCGGCTGCGGGCGCGAGCGGAACGGCCGCACCCGCTTCCCGGTGGCGCCGCCGCGCCGTCTTCGCCGGCCTGGCCGCGGTCCTCGCGCTGATGCTGGCGGCAGGGGGATGGTGGCTGCACCGGAAGGCGGATCCGGTCGCGGCGACTCCGGCGCCGCTGGCGGCCCTGGTGCTGCCGGCGGAGGTCGATGCACCCGAGGATTGGCGCTGGCTGCGGCTGGGCCTGATGGACCTGGTCTCCAGTCACCTGCAACGCGGGAACTTCGCGACGGCACCGGGCGAGACGGTCGTCGCCCTGATCAAGGCGCAGGGCGGCGAGGCGGCGGTCGGCGCGCGGCACGACCTGGCGCGCTGGCTGATCCGCCCGAAGGCGGTGCAGGCCAACGGCGCCTGGACGGTCCGCATCGAGGCGCGCGACGGCACGCGCACGGTCCTCGTCGAGACCCGCGCGGACGATGCGGTGAAGGCGGCGCGCGAGGCGGCTGACGAGCTGCTGATAAAGCTCGGCCACACGCCGCCGGCGGACGTGTCCGGCGATGCGTCCCTGGCCCAGGAGACGCTGCAGCGGCGGGTCAACGCCGCCGTGCTGGCCGGGCAGCTGGATGTCGCGCGGGCCCTGATCGCCGGCGCCGCGTCGGCGTTGCAGGACCGCCCCGAGATCGCGCTCAGCCGCGCGTCGATCGAGTTCTTCTCCGGCGAGTACGAAGCCTGCCGCCGGCAGGTGGAGGCCTTGCTCGAACGCCTGCCGGCGGGTGATGGGCCGGTGCTGCGGGCGCGTGCGCTGAACACGCTGGGCGCCACGTACTTCCGGCTCGGGCGCATCGACGCGGCGGAGGCCGCCTACGCCGAGTCGATCGCGTTGACCGAGGACGCCGACGAGCCGGGGGTGCTCGCCCGCGCCTACATCGGCATCGGCGGCGTCGCCAGCCAGCGGATGCAGCTGGAAGCGGCGGCGATCAGCTACGGCCGTGCGCGCACGCTGCACGAACTGCGCAATGACGCGTTCGGCGTGGCGGCGGTGGACCTGAACCTCGGCATGAACGCGATGCAGCGCGGCCAGCCGGCGGCAGCCCTGCCGCTGCTGCGCAGCGCCGGCCAGCGTTTCGAGCAGCTCGCCGCCGAGGATGCGCTGGCGGCGACCCTGGCGGCCCAGGTCGACGTCGAGCTGCAGTTGCTCGATCCGGCCGCGGCACTGGCGATCAGCGAGCGCTTCGGGCCGATCCAGGCGCACGGCGGCAACCAGCGCCAGCGCTGGGAGCTGACGCTGTCGCGGGCGCGCGCGCTGGCCGCCGGCGGCCGGCTCGACGAGTCCGAGACGCTGGTGGCCCGGATCTTCGACGGCTCCGACGCGGTGGAGGATGCGGCGCTGCGGCTGCAGGCGACCGGTCTTTCCGCGCGCATCGCGCTGGCGCGCGGCCGGCCGGCCCGGGCGGCGGAACTGGCGGCCGACGCGCTGACGCCGGAGCTGCAGACGCGCAGCCGCCTGGACTACGCGCTGGTGTGGCTGACGCGCATCCGCGGGCTGCAGGGGGCGGCGACGTCGATGCGGCGCGAGCCGAGGTGGCCCGCCTGCGCGCCTGGAGCGAGGCCGATCCGAACCAGTCCGACCGGGTCTACGCGGCACTGGCCGAGGCCGGCCAGGCCGTCGCCGAGAACCGGCCGGACGCGGCGCTGCCGCAGTTCGCCGACGCGATGGATCGCGCGGCGCGGCGCGGCATCCCCGAGGAACTGGTCGCGGTCGGGCAGCCGTATGTCGACCAGCTGCTGGCGGCGGGCCGTGTCGAGGAGGCGGTCTCGGTCAACGGCCGTATCGCGCCCTGGGCCGACCGCGACCTGCGGGCCGCCTGGAGCGAGGCCCAGGTCTACCAGGCGCTCGGCAAGACCACGGTCGCGGCCGCGGCGCACGAGCGCGCCCTGCGCCTGGCTGGCGAACGGCCCTTGCCTGACGGGCTGGCTGCCCTGCCGTGAGCGTCGCCGGTCCCGGAACCGCGGATCTATCGCGTCGATACATCCGCGATACAGGCTTTTTACATGCAGACGTGTCCGATTGACGGGATCGTCGGGGCATCACGGCGGACCGCTCTTGCGGGCTCCGCGTTTCTCCCTCCCGCGCTCGAAGGCCCTATCCCATGACTGCGACCTCTCCCCGGCCCATCACCCCGGTCACGATCCGTTCGCTGCGCCGTGCCCTCGCGCTGGCGCTGGTCTGCGCCGCCGCCGGTGCCGGTGCCGCGCCGCAGTACCACCTGACCGTGCTCACCGCGCCGGACGCGGCCAACGTCACCGTCACCGACATCAACGATGCCGGCCAGGTGGTCGGTCACTACCAGAACGCCGATTTCGTGCGGGTGCCGGTGCTGTGGGACGGCGCCGGTGCCCATCCGCTCGCGGTGACGCCCGGCGTCGACGTCGACGGCATCGCCAAGGCGATCAACAATGCCGGCCAGATCGTGGGTACCGCCACCGATTTCTCCAGTGGCATCGCGGCGCTCCTGTGGGATGCCGCCGCGCCGGGTCCGTACACGGTGATCAGCCAGGCCGTCGGGGAGTCGGCCGAGCCCAATGACATCAACGACCAGGGCGTCGTCGCCGGCGGCAAGGGCGGCTTCGGCACCGGCGCGCCGAGCCGCGCGTTCGTCTGGACCGCGAAGGACGGCCTGGTCGACTACGGCCTGCCGGACGAGACGATGCCCGACCAGCAGGCGCGCTGGAATGCCCTCAACAATGCCGGCCGCTTGGTCGGCCACTGGAACCTGCACAGCTCCACGATCCATGCGGTGGCCGGCCAGGTGGGCGTGCCGGAGGTGCTCCCGATGAGCCCGATGACCGAGGACTTCGCCAGCATCGCGGTCGCGGTCAACGACGCCGGCATCGCGGTGGGCCTGGGCCTGTCGGTCACCGAGCCGGTGCTGGTGCCGGTGGTCTTCGCGCAGGACGGCACCTTCACCGAGCTCCCGGGCGCGACGCTGGACCAGACCAACGGCGGCGCCGTCGCGATCAACGCGGCCGGCGTGATCGTCGGCACCGCCGGCATCGGCACCGCCAGCGGCATCGTCCCCGGCCTGCGCGCCTGGGTGCACATCGACGGGACGACCTACGACCTGTACCAGCACGTCGACGATACTGCCGGCTTCACGCGCTTCTCCAATGCCGTGGCCATCAACGCGCACGGCGTGATCGTCGGTACCGGCCGGCTGGCCGACAACAGCATCGGCAGCTTCATGCTGACGCCGATCGTCACCGATCCGATCTTCGCCGACGGCTTCGATCCGACCCCGTAACGGCGCCCTACCGCTCGCCGGCCGCCGCTGCGGTGCCGCCCGCGCGGCGGGATCGCCGGCGGTGGCGCTTCAGCGGTGTCCGTACTTCTCGTTGAGCCGCCGGCCGAGCGCCTTGGTCAGCACGCGCGCCTCGCTCTTGCGCCGCAGCTGCGCTTCGAGGCTGTCGGCGGCGGCGGCCAGTTCGTCGCGCAGCTTGAGGTAGTTCTGCCAGCGCGCCGGGTCGAGCCGGCCCTCGGCCAGGGCCGCGCGGACCGCGCAACCGGGCTCGCTGGCGTGGGCGCAGTCGCCGAACCGGCAGCGCTGGGCCAGTTCCTCGATGTCGGCGAACTGGCTGCCGTCCAGGCTCTCCTCGCCGGTGAGCTTGATCTCGCGCATGCCCGGCGTGTCGATCAGGCAGCCGCCGGACGGCAGGCGCAGCAGCGCACGATGCGTGGTGGTGTGGCGGCCGCGGCTGTCGTTCTCGCGCACCGCGCCGGTGGCCTGGCGTGACTGGCCGAGCAGGCTGTTGGTCAGGGTCGACTTGCCGGCGCCCGAGGAGCCGACCAGGACCGCGCTGTCGCCCGGTCGCAGCCAGGCCAGCAGCGGCGCGACGCTGTCGGGCGACTTGGCGTTGACGGCCAGGATCTCGACCGGTGGCGGCACGCGCCGGCGCAGTTCGGCAATGGCGGCCGCCGCGTCGTGCGCCTGGTCGGCCTTGGTCAGCACGACCACCGGCAACGCCCCGCTCTCGGCGACCAGCAGCAGGTAGCGCTCGATGCGCGCCGGATTGAAATCCCCGTCCAGGCCCGTCACGACGAAGACGTGGTCGACATTGGTGGCGATGATCTGGCGCTGGTGGCGCTCACCGGCCGCCGCGCGGCTGAGCACGGTGCGCCGCGGCAACACGCGCTCGATCTGCGGCGGCGTGCCGGGAACGACCAGCACGAAATCGCCGACCGCGGGCCGCTCCAGCGGATCGGCGCCGGCCTTGAGGAAGCGTGGCGCCGGTTGGGCGTTGAAGGTGGCGGCGCCGTCGTCCAGCTGGTAGCCGGCACGGTGCTGGGCGCTGACCCGGGCCGGGAACGCGTCGGCGGGCGCATCGTCCGGCAGGGCCAGCGTGCGCCAGCCGATACGGGCCAGGCGGTCTTCCAGGTCGGCGGAGAGCTGCATCGGCGGCATTCTAGAGCGTGTCGAGGACGGCGGGCGAGTCGCGTCGGCGCCCCGGCCCCGGCAAGGAGCTTCCCGGCACGCGTCGGGCGATCCGGGGCGCGTCGCGGGCAGCGGCGGGGCGGCATCGGGGCAGCGCCTGGACGACTCTTGTGCAGCGCCGCGTATCGGCTAGCATGGCCCTTTCCTGCGCCCTGCGGGCGCGCCGAATCCCCTTACGTGCGGCTCATGGATCGTCCGATCGCCACCAGTTCCCGCCTCAACGAAGTCCGCTACGACATCCGCGGCCCGCTCAGCCGGCGGGCCCGTGAACTGGAGGCCGCCGGGGAGACGATCACCCGGCTCAACATCGGCAATCCGGGATTGTTCGGCTTCCGCGTGCCGGCCCACCTGCGCCAGGCGATCGCCGACGCGCTGCCGGCCAGCGAAGCCTACGGCCACCAGCAGGGCCTGCTGGCCGCGCGCGAGGCGATCGCCGTGGTCCAGCGCGCGCAAGGGTCCGCGCGGGTGGACGCCGAGCGGGTCTTCCTCGGCAACGGCGTCAGCGAGCTGATCGATCTCAGCATCCGCGCGATCGTCAACCCGGGTGACGAGGTGCTGGTGCCGGCGCCGGACTATCCGCTCTGGACGGCCGCGACCTTCCTCAACGGCGGCACGCCGGTCCACTACCCGTGCCCGGCCGCCGCGGACCACCTGCCCGATCCGGAGCGGATGGCCGCGCTGATCACGCCGCGCACGCGCGCGATCGTGCTCATCAACCCGAACAACCCGACCGGCGCGGTCTATCCGCGCCCGATCCTGGAGGCGATCGTCGCGCTGGCCGCACGCCACGGCCTGATCCTGCTGTCCGACGAGATCTACGACAGCGTCCTCTACGACGACGCCCGCTTCGTGCCGCTGGCGCCGCTGGCCGGCGACGTGCCCTGCATCAGCTACGGCGGCTTGTCCAAGGTGCACCTGGCCTGCGGCTACCGGGTCGGCTGGATGACCGTCAGCGGGGCCGACGCGCGCGTGCGCGAGCTGCTGATGGCGCTGGATCTGCTGGCGTCGATGCGCCTGTGCGCCAATGTGCCGGCGCAATGGGCGATCCAGCCGGCGCTGGAAGGGCCGAGCGCGATTGCCGGCCTGACCGCGCCGGGCGGCCGGCTGCACGAGGCGCGCGCCGCCCTGTGCCGCCGCGTGGCCGCGAGCGAATTCCTGCAGATGGTGGCGCCGCGCGCGGCGCTGTATGCGTTCCCGGGCGTCGATCCGGACCGGCTGCCGGGCTTCGACGACGAAGCCTTCGCGCTGGAGCTGCTCGAACGCGAAAACGTGCTGCTGGTACCCGGATCGAGCTTCAACGTGCCCTATCGCACGCATTTCCGCGTGACGCTGCTGCCGGAGCCGGCGGTGATCGACGAGGTCTTCGGGCGCATCGAGCGCACGCTGCAGGCGATCGCCGAGCGCGGCCATGCGCGGCGCCATGTCGCCTGAACGGCCGGCCGGCATGCGCTACCTGGCACTGGGGGATTCCTACACGATCGGCGAGGGCGTCGCGGCGGACGGGCGCTGGCCGGTCGTGCTGGCGGCGCGCCTGCGTGCCCGCGGCATCGCCCTGGACGCGCCGCGGATCGTCGCCACCACCGGCTGGACCACCGACGAGCTGGCAGCGGGCATCGACGCAGCCGCCTTGCAGCCCCCGTACGACCTGGTCAGCCTGCTGATCGGCGTCAACAACCAGTACCGCGGCCGCAGCATCTTCAACTTCCGGGACGAGTTCGCCGCCCTGCTCGCGCGCGCGGTGGCGCTGGCCGGCGGGCGCGCCGATCGCGTCTTCGTCGTTTCGATCCCGGACTGGGGCGTGACGCCGTTCGCGCGCGAGAAGAACCACGATCCGGCGCGCATCGCCGCCGCGATCGACACGTTCAACCGGACCGTCGAGGAGATCGCGGCCCAGGCCGGTGTTCCCCATGCCGACGTCACGACCGCGTCGCGCCGCGCCGGTGCGGCGCCGGACCTGCTGGTCGACGACGGCCTGCATCCGTCCGCCGCGCAGTACCTGCGCTGGCTCGACACGATCGAGCCGGTCGCGTGGAAGGTGCTGGCCGGCTGAGCCGGACCGGCCGCGGAGCCGGCGCGTGGCGCCGGCGGCGGCCTGCATCGACGGTGCCGGCGGACACGCCCTGTCGGGCCTGTCCGCCGGCCGGATCCATCAGGGTTCCCAGGGCAGCTGGGTGACCATGACCTCGACGCGACCGGTCGAGGAGATCCCGCGCGAATCGGTCACGGTGTAGTCGAACCAGTCCAGGCCCACGTAGCCGGGAAGGGCCCGGTAGTGGACGCGGCTGTCGGGCAGGATCGATACCTGGCCGTGGCCCGGCCCGGTGTGCTGGACGTCGGTGATCGTCATCGCATAGCCGCCCGGCGAGACGACGTGCCGCAGCACGTCGATCGTGACCTCGCCGCGCTTGAGCGCGCCGACGCGGAACGTGGTGGTGATCGGTGCGCCGTCGCCGCCGCCGGACGTGACGGTGATGCTGACGGTCGCGGTATCCACGCCGCCGTGGCCGTCGCTGACCGTGTAGGTGAAGCTGTCGCTTCCGGTGTAGCCGGTGGCCGGCGTGTAGCTGACCGCCGTGCCGGCGACGGTCGCACTGCCGTGCGCCGGCGTCGAGACCGCGGTGATCGTCAGCGCGTGGCCGTCCGGGCTGCTGTCGTTGGCGAGCACGTCGATCAGGTTGTTGCTCGAGTTCTGCGCGACCTGGGCGCTGTCGTCCTGGGCCAGCGGTGGCCGCGGGTCGTAGACCTTCGGGCCCAGCGTCGTGGTGGAGCTGGACTCCTCGTAGCGATAGACGTCCACCGTCCGCTTGTGCTGCGCGGGGTTGCGCAGGGCGCGGTCGATCCAGGCCGGCGAGGCCTTCACCGGCTCGCGCACCCATTCGACGACGGTCCGGGGCTCCGGCGCAGGGACCGGTGCGGCGGTCTCCTCGATGGTCAGGAACTCGACGTCGACGCGACGGTTCTTCTGCCGGTTGGCCGGCGTGTCGTTCGGGAAGCTCGGGTTGAGTTCGCCTTCGCCGCGCGCGTCGATCTGGTCGGCCGGGATCCCGCGCGAGGCCAGGTAGTCCTTCGCGCTGTCGGCACGGCGCTCGGACAGCCGCTGGTTGTAGGTCTCGTTGCCGATCGAGTCGGTGTGGCCCACCACCGCGATGCGGCTGACGCGCTGGTCCGAATCGAGCTTGGCCAGCAGCGCATCGAGCGCGGCGATCGCGTCCGGGCGCAAGGTGGAGGCGTCGAAGTCGAAGAACGCGTCACCGTCCAGGCGCACCTCGTTGCGGATCAGCTGCGGCTCCGGTGCGGGGGCGGCGTCGGCGACCTGGCGCTGGACCTCGACTTCGCGGAACGGCTCGACCGGGCGGAAGCTCTCGCCGCCGAACGCGTAGCGCAGCATCAGCCAGCCGCGGGTATCGTCGCGGTCGGTCTCGAACTTGCCGTCCTTGCGCAGGTACTCGCCGTCCAGCGAGAGGCTGAAGCCGCTGTTGCGGAAGTACTTGTCCAGGCCGATCGAGAAGGTCTGCTGGTCCGAGTCGTGCTTGCCGCGCTCGTAGTCCAGGCCGCCGCGCAGGCGCAGCAGCGGCTGCTCGAAGTAGCGGCCGAACCGCGCACCGATACCGTTGTCGTAGGGACGATCGAAGAAGCGCGTGATGGTCTCGACCGTCTCGACCTGCGAATAGTCGCCGTTGGCGTCGCTGCCGCGGATGACCGTCTCGACGACGCCGGTGGTCGTGTTGACGAGGCGCTCGTCGGTGACGGCATGGCTGAGGTAGCCGTCGATGAAGAAGTTCTCCTTCTCCAGGCCCAGGCCCAGGCTGACCTTGCGATCCTTCCAGCGGTTCTGGTCGCCGGCCGCGAACACCTTGAGCACGCCCTTGCCGTCGACGACGCCGTCGTCGGTGGTCTTGCCGTACAGCCAGTGGTAGTCGATCTGCACGCCGCCGGCCCCGCCGTCGCCGAGCCACAGCTGGCCGATCCAGGCGCGGTCGTCCTTCTTGCCGAAGACCCCGAGGATCTCGCCGAGGACGTCGCCGTCGTCGTCGATGCCGAGCGACACGCGCGCGTTGGTGCCGACGTAGGTGACCGGTACCGAGGCATCGCCGCGGGGTGGCGCCGGATCGGCGGGAGGTTGGGCGGCCGCGGAGGCGGCCAGCAAGCCGCACAGTGCGAGGCTGGACAGCAAGGACGGTGGACGCAGGTTCATGGGTTCCCTCTCGAAATGATTGCGGTACGTGTTCCGGAAACGGACTGCCCCCGGCATCCGGCAGGGACCGGAAGCCACAGGAATCGACGCACATCGCGCCTCCCGCAGGCGCCACGCCGCACCAGGCAAAGCCCGGTGTGCCCGCCGGCCATTCCCGATGGCCGGCGGTGGGCGTGCATCCGGTTCCCGCGCCGGATGCGCGCGCCGCCGGGCAGACGCGCGCTGCGCTTCTGCTCGACGAACGCTAACCCCTTGAAACGATTATGAGCCAAGCTTACCTCTCAATCCAAGCCGACGGGCACGGCACGCTGCCGTATCATCCGCCGGCGTTTCGCTCCCTGAGGATCTGCCGATGTCCGCCGTCCGTAGCCGTATCGAGGCCTTGCTGGCCGCCCATCCCGTCGTCCTGTTCATGAAAGGCACGCGCGAGGCGCCGCGCTGCGGCTTCTCGGCGGCCGCGGTCGAGCGGCTCGACGACGTGCTGGAGGACTACCTGGGCGTGGACGTGCTGGCCGACGAGGCGATTCGGCAAGGCATCAAGGACTACGGCAACTGGCCCACGATCCCGCAGCTGTACGTCAATGGCGAGCTGGTCGGCGGATCGGACATCATCCAGGGCCTCTACGACAGCGGCGAGCTGCATCGGCTGTTCGGCCGCCCGGAGCCGGACCGGACGCCGCCGGACCTGGCGATCTCCGACCGTGCCGTCGAGGCCATCCGGGAAGCGATGACCGACGCCGGCGAAGCCAGGCTGTTCCTGGCCATCGACGGGCGCTTCCAGCCGCAGTTCCAGTTCCGGGAAGCCGGTGCCGGCGACATCGTCGTCGATGCCAACGGCCTGGAAGTGCGTTTCGACGCCGCCAGCGCACGGCGCGCGCACGGCGCGCGCATCGACTGGGTCGAGACCGCGCATGGCAGCGGCCTGTCGATCCAGCTTCCGATGGCACCCAAGGGCGTGCGCGACCTGGACGTGCACGCCCTGCAGCAGCGGCTGGCGGCTGGGGACATCACGGTGATCGACGTGCGGCCGGCCGCGGACCGGGCCGTGGCGCCGTTCGCCGGCGCCGAGGTGCTCGACGCCGACTCCCATGCCCGCCTGGCGGCCCTGGACAAGGACACGCCGATCGCCTTCCTGTGCCACCACGGCAATTCCAGCCGGCAGGCCGCCGAGCACTTCCGCGAGCACGGCTTTCGGGACCTGTACAACGTCACCGGCGGCATCGACGCCTGGTCCCGCGCGATCGACCCGTCGATCCCGCGCTACTGACGAGGCCGTCGCGACGGTCGCCGGCCGCGCCCTTGTACCGGCCGGCGAGGAACCCTGCCGGCGGGACGTTGTCGAGAAGACCCGGGTTGCGATCGTCCTGGGGCATCTGGCCGCGGCGGTTGCCGCATCGGGCGCCGGCCGGTAGCCTTGCGGGTCGATCGCACCGGTCGCGTGCCGTCGACATCGGTCGGCTGCCGCGCGCGATCGCATACCCGGCGTGACACCGTCGCGGAAGACCATCTCCGGGACGGACTCGGATTTTCCCGGAATACCTCACCCCGGCCGCGACGCGGCCCAGCAGCGGTTGTCTCCATGCGCAAGTCGTCCAGCCTTCGATACCTCGGCCCGTCCCTGGCCGGTCTTCTGATGTTCGCCCTGCCGGCCGCGGCCTGGGCCTGTTCCGGGCGCGCGCACATCGAAGTCATGCAATCGGGGGTCTATGCCCTCGACCATGCCGCCCTGGTCGCGGCGCAGCCGGGGCTGGCGGACTGCGCGGCCGATGACCTGGTCCTGCAGCATCGCGACGGCGAAGTGCCGATCCGCGTCGTCGGTGCCGCCGACGGACGCTTCGGTCCCGGCAGCCGCATCGAATGGGTCGGCCACCAGCTGCACGGACCGGAAAGCTGGAACGACGCCTACAGCATCAACAACGTCTACCTGCTCGGCGCGGCGCCCGGACCGCACAAGCGCATCGCCGACGCGGCGCCGGCCGGCGGCAAGGCCGGCCTCGCCGGCCTGCAGCGCACGCTGCACCTGGAGCAGGACAACCTGATGATCCGGCTCGACATGTCCCAGCAGCAGCCGGGGCAGGAGCCGGACGTGTGGCAGTGGGCCAAGCTGACGCACGTGGACCCGCAACCGTTCACCACCAGCTTCGACCTTCCGGACCTGGCCGCGCGCGGTCCCGATGTCGCGCTGACCCTGAACTTCCGTGGCCTGTCCACGCTGTTCGCGCCCAACAACCTGAAGGGCAGCAAGCCGGCCGACCACCACGTGGAACTGCGCGTCAACGGCCGGCTGCTGACCGCATTGGAGTGGGACAAGCGCGACGAGGTACGCAAGGACGTCAAGGTTCCGCTGGGCCTGCTCGAGGAGCGTGGCAACACGCTGGAGATGCGCATCCCCAAGCGCCCGGTGCCGTGGCAGCCGCAGAACGACGTCGTCGACGTCGTGATGTTCAACTGGGCCGAGGTGCGCTATCCGATCGCCGGCGACCTCGACGCCGGGGTCTTCGCGCTGGCCGTGCGCGACCAGCCGGCCGCCGACCAGGAGCTGCGCTTCCAGGGCGCCGGTGCGCCGGTGCTGTTCGGCGACGACGGCGTGCGCCGGCCCGGCGAGGTACTGGCCGACGGCCGCTACCGGTTCGCCCCGGCACCGGTGGACGTGGACCAGTATCCGGCGCTGGACGGCCAGCTCGCGGCTCCCGTGCGGGTGCGCGCGGCGGCGGACGGCACCGACTGGCGTGCTCCGGCACACGGCTATGACTACCTGATCGTCAGCCATGCCTCGCTGATGGACGCCGTGCGCCCGCTGGCCGAGTTCCATCGCCAGCGCGGACTCAAGGTCGCGATGATCGATCCGCAGGAGGCCTACGACCAGTTCAACGGCGGCATCAGCCATCCGCAGGCGATCCGCAACCTGGTCGATACCGCGTGGAACGAATGGCCCGAGCCGCGGCCGCGCTTCCTGCTGCTGGTGGGCAAGGCCAGCTTCGACATCCGTCACGACACCTACGACGACGGCCGCTACGCGAAGTGGACGAACATGGAGCTGCTGTACCCGAACCAGTTCGGCGGCATCGCCAGCACGTCCAATCCGAACCGGACCGAGAAGCTCGCAGACAGCAACCTGATTCCGACCTGGCAGTTCCCGTCCCCGGAAGGCCAGTCGGCCAGCGACAACGGCTTCGTCACCGTCGGGCGCGAGAAGCTGCCCCGGGGCGAGCAGGAATGGAAGCCGGTGCTGGCGGTCGGGCGCTTCCCGGTCGTCAAGCCCGAGGAAGTGACCGCGATCGTCAACAAGACGATCAACTACATGACCAATCCGCCGGTCGGCCGCTGGCGCCGCGAGGCGATGATGATCACCGACGACAGCGAGTACTTCCACACCCTGTCCGACGACCTGGCCAATTCTCTCGACGAGCAGGGCTTCGCGACCTCGCGCATCTACGCGCACAAGGAAGAGGAGCACAACGTCGCGCACCAGTCGGCGATCCGCGACGGACTCAACGAAGGCCAGCTGCTGGTGCATTTCATCGGCCACGGCGGCCGCTACATCTGGCGCACCGGTGCGCCGGACGTGCGCAAGAACCACGACCTGTTCACGCTCGACGACGTGTCCAACCTCAGCAACGGCGGGCGCCTGCCGGTGATCCTGTCGATGACCTGCTACTCGGCGCCGTTCGACAACCCCAGCGAGGACTCGATCGGCGAGCGCTTCCTGCGCGAGGCCGACCGCGGCGCGGTCGCGGTGTTCGCCGCTTCGTGGCGCAACAGTCCGTCGCCGGCCTTCAGCAAGGCGCTGATGACCGAGATTCTGGAGCCGGGACAGACCATCGGCGAAGGCATCGTCAAGGCCAAGAACGCGATCAACAACCGGATCCTGGTCGAGATGTACAACCTGCTGGGCGATCCGGCGCTGGTCATGGAGCTGCCGCGCGATCCGTTGCACATCGCGCGCGACGGCGATCGCTGGAGCCGCGACCTGCTGGTGGCGCTGCCGATGCAGCGCTTCAACGGCGAGGTCGTCGTCGACTGGGTCGACGCGACCGGCAAGAAGCAGACGACCCGCACCTATCGCACCGACCAGCCGCGCTTCCGGCTGCCGATCCCGCGGCTGCCCGACGGCGAGCCGGCCAAGCTGCGCGCCTATGCCTACGACCTGGTCACCGGCAAGGACGCCCTGGGCACGTTCGTGCTGCACGCGCCGCCGGTCGAACCGGCCGAGCCGGCCGCTGCCGCCAAGTCCGCGGTTCCGGCGACGCCCGCCACGGCCGCACCGGCCAAGGCGGCGGCAGCTCCCGCCCACTAGCGCCTGCGGTGACCTCCGTGCCCGTGTGCGCCCGCGACCGACCCTTGCGGGCGCTGCTGGAGCTGGCACGGCCGGAGCAGTGGATCAAGAACGGCTTCGTACTGCTGCCGCTGATCTTCGCCCATGCGGCGTTCGACCCGGTCGCCCTGCGCGGCGCGGCGATCGCCGTGCTGGCATTCTGCCTGGCCTCCTCGGCGGTGTACGCCGGCAACGATCTGGTCGACGTCGAACGCGACCGCCGTCATCCCGAGAAGCGGCTGCGGCCGCTGGCGCGCGGCGCGCTGGGCGCACCCCAGGCGCGGATCTTCGCCATCTCGACGGCAGCGGCGGCGCTGGCGGTGGCGGCCTTCGACGGCTGGCCGCTGGTGGTGGTGATCGCGCTCTATCTCGGCCTGCAGGTCGCCTACACCCTGGCGCTCAAGCGCGTCGCCTACCTCGACGCCATCGTGCTCGCGGCCGGATTCCTGCTGCGCATCGTCGGTGGCGGCGTCGGACCGGACATCCCGTTGACGCCGTGGATCGTGGTGGTCGGGTTCCTGGTCGCCCTGCTGCTGGCACTCGGCAAGCGCCAGGGTGATCTGGCGCAATCGGTCGATCCGGCGGCGCGCGCGGCCAGCGGCTACCGGCTCGAAACGCTCAACCGGGCGCTGGTCACCGTCGCGCTGGCGACGCTCGGCGCCTACGTGCTCTACACCGTGTCGGCCGATGTCCTGGCGCGCCACGGTGCGCATCCGCTGGTGTGGTCGACGCCGTGGGTGGCGCTCGGCCTGCTGCGCTACCTGTGGCTGGCGCTGCGGCGCGGTGCCGGCGGCAATCCCAGCCGGCTGGTCCTGCGCGATCGCTGGCTGCTGCTGGCGGTCGCCGGCTGGCTGGCGACGCTGGGCGTGATCCTGTACGGCTGAAGCGGAACGGTGGCGGTGGCGCGACCGCGCGGCCTGGACGGGCCGCCGATGCAGCGCTTCCCCGGGTGATGCGATACTTCGCCTTTGCCGCCGCCTCTGCGGCTCATGGGTTCGATTCTCGATGAAGAACAAACGCCGTTCCGCCATCGGCACCCGCGCGATCCACGCAGGCCAAAGCCCCGATCCGTCGACCGGCGCGATCATGGTGCCGATCTACGCCACCTCGACCTACGTCCAGGACAGCCCGGGCGTGCACAAGGGCTACGAGTACTCGCGCACGCAGAACCCCACCCGCATGGCGTACGAGCGCTGCGTGGCGGACCTGGAGGGTGGCCGCCAGGGCTATGCGTTCGCGTCGGGGCTGGCGGCCGCGGCCACGGTGCTGGACCTGCTCGACAGCGGCAGCCACGTCATCGCGATGGACGATCTGTACGGCGGCAGCTACCGCCTGTTCGAGCGCGTGCGACGCCGGTCGGCCGGGCTCGACTTCAGCTTCGTCGATCTCGCAGACCCGAAGGTGCTGGCCGCGGCGCTCAAGCCCAACACGCGGATGATCTGGGTGGAGACGCCGACCAATCCGATGCTCAAGCTGGTCGATCTGGACCGGGTTGCGGCGTTCGCGCGCAAGCACGGCCTGATCCTGGTCGTGGACAACACGTTTTCGTCGCCGATCCTGCAGCGGCCGCTCGAACGGGGTGCCCACCTGGTGCTGCATTCGGCCACCAAGTACCTCAACGGCCACTCGGACATCGTCGGCGGCATCGTCGTCGCCGGCGACGATCCGGCGCTCGCCGAGCAGATGGCGTTCCTGCACAACTCGGTCGGGGCCGTGGCCGGCCCGTTCGACGCATTCCTCGCCCTGCGTGGCCTGAAGACGCTGCACCTGCGCATGCGCGCGCACTGCGAGAACGCGCTGGCGCTCGCCCAGTGGCTGGAAAAGCACCCGGCGATCGAGCGCGTGATCTATCCGGGCCTGGCGTCGCATCCGCAGCACCGGCTGGCACGGCGCCAGATGGACGGCTACGGCGGCATCGTCACGATCGAGGTCAAGGGCGGCCTGCGCAAGGCGCGGCGGATGCTGGAGCGCTGCCACCTGTTCGCGCTGGCCGAATCGCTCGGCGGCGTCGAGAGCCTGGTCGACCACCCGGCGATCATGACCCACGCGTCGATTCCGCCCGCGCAGCGCAAGAAGCTCGGCATCAGCGACGGCCTGGTGCGCCTGTCGGTCGGCGTGGAGGATCTGGCCGACCTGCGTGACGAGCTTGCGGCCGCGCTGGGCTGAACACACGGGGCACGGCGATGGAGGCATGGGGCTGATGGGCGCAGGTGAGGGCATGCGAGCCGGTCGAGCTTCCGGCCGGGGAACGACGGGCGTACGCCGGACGGAGCGATCGTGAGCCAACGCACCCCATCACCATTCCGCCGGGATGCGCGCTGGGAGCGTGAGCCGTTCGCTCTCGCGTCATGGGCATTTCGTGCCGTGGTCTTCGGGTGTTTCGTCCTGACGACCACGGTGCTGCTGCTCTACGTCGCGCATTTCTTCCGGCCCGACTTCAGCAGCGACGACGCGGTACTGAACCTGCTCGCCGAAGCGATGTACGAGCAGGGGCGCCTGCTGCCGCACGGCTGGGTCGTCAACAACGGCGACCTGATGATGCCTTCCGGTGCGCTGCTGATCGCGCCGCTGCTGGCCTGGTGGCCGAACGGGTTCGGCCTGCATGCCGTGGCCAGCGTGACGCTGAGCGTGACGCTGCTCGCGCTCGCCGCCTGGTTCCTGCGGGTGCAGCGGATCGCCTGGCCGGCGGTGCTGGTGACGCTCACGCTATTCGCCTCGGGCTTCACCCGGGAGTTCACGGTCATGGTCTACGGCCAGACCACGTACTTCTGGTGGCCGGCCGGCTTCCTCGCCGGGGCCGGCTTGCTGCTGCTGCACCACCGGCATCGTGCGGGCACTGCCGGGACGACCTTCCGGCGGCAGTTCCTGGACTGGCGGCTGGTGCTGCTGGGCGTGGTGGTGGCCGCGATCAGCTTCGCCAATCCGAACCGCGTGCTGGTGATGATGGTGCTGCCGCTCTATGCGTTCGACCGGATGCTGGCCTGGCAGGCCGTTCCCGAAAGCCGCCGCGACCTGCGCGCGTGGCTCGGCGCGCTTTTGCCGGTTTCGCCCGCGTCACTGACGATAACGATCGCGTTCCTGGTGTCCGCGGTGGCCTACCGATGGCTGATGCATGCGGGCGTCACCGCGACCCAGCATTTCGTTTCCGCGCTGCAGCTGGCCGACGGAGCCGGCGTGCGCGAGCACGTCCGCATCTTCGTCAACGGCTGGTTCGACTACATCGGCGGTTCCCGGGTCGGTGACGCCAGCAAGCCGTGGGAGCCGTTCTTGCGGACGATCCGGACCTCGATCGCCGTGGCGCTGAGCGCCGTGGCCGTACTCGAGCTGCGCGACTGGCGCGTGGATCGCGATCCGGTGCGCCGCGCACTGTTCGTCGCGTTCCTGACCGCTTTCCTACCGTTGCTGGCGCTGTTCCTGTTGTTCAGCCCGCTCGCGCTGGACATGCAGAGCCTGCGCTATTTCACGGTCCCGTACGTGATCTTGCTGATGCTCGCCGCCTACCGGATCGAGCGGTGGCTGCGGCAGCCCTCGCGGCTGACGCTTGCGCTGGTGGCGGTGGGGTGCCTGCTGGTGACGGCCGGCGCCGTGCATCGGATGCTGCCGTTCGGCGCGACGTTCTGGACGACCCGCAACTCGAACCCGATCAACCTCGCCGAAGTGCTCGAGCGCGAAGGCCTGACGCGCGGCTATGCGACCTGGTGGAATGCCGGCGCAACCACGGTGCTGTCCGACACGGCGGTGCGGGTCAATCCGATCATGCTGGCGCCGACCTTGCTGCATCCGTTTCCGGTCATGGTCAATCGGGAATGGTTCGAGCCTTCCGCATACGTCGGTTCCACGTTTCTCGCCCTGGCCGGCCCGGAGACCCAGCCGGCGCAGCTCACCTACATCGAGGCCCGGCTCGGGCCGCCCGCGCGGGTTCTTCTCGATGCCGGCTATCGCATCCACGTCTACGATCACAACATCGCGGCCGACTTCACCTGCCTGGACATGCGGCCGCTGCTCGACGAGCCGCTGGCCGAAGCGGATTTCCCCAAGGTGCGGATCATCGCCGCGGCGTTCGTCGCGCCGACGCCCGGTTCGGGCGCCGGTGCCAGCCCCGGCCTGCGCGTGCGCCTGCGCAACGATACCGTGCGCTGGATCGGCGCGGCAGGCAGCCATCCCGTCACGATCGGCGTGCACCTGAACGATGCGGGCGGTGCCCCGGTGAACCACGATTGGCTGCATGCGACGCTCAATTGCCCGCTGGCGCCGGGCGAGGAGCGTACGGTGGGCGTCATGCTGCCGTCCGCGCCGCCCGGTGCGTACCGGATCACCGTCGACCTGGTCCAGGAGAACGTGGCCTGGTTCGCCGACAAGGGCGGCGCGACGCTTAGCCTGCCCCTGGAAATCCGATGAGCGAACAACCCGACAACCGCTGGGCCACCGACGCCTATCCGGACGAGTACAAGAGCGACATCGACAAGTCGTTGGCGTTCACGGGCCTGGACGTCGACGTCTTCACGCGCGGCAAGGCCGACAGCATCGTCGATCTGCTCGATCGCTGGCATCCGTCGGGTGCCGCCGGCGCCGAATGCCTCGACATCGGCTGCGGCATCGGCACGCTGCATCCGTTCCTGCGCGGGCGCGTGGGCAGCCTGGCCGGCGCCGACATCGCGGCCGACGCGATCGATACCGCGCGCGCGCTCAACCCCGGCATCGACTACCGCGTCTACGAGGGCCGGCGGCTGCCGTACGAGGACGCGACGTTCGACTTCTGCTCGACCGCCTGCGTCATGCACCACGTACCGCCGCCGCAGTGGCCGGACTTCGTCGCCGAAGCCTGGCGCGTGACGCGGCCGGGTGGCCTGTTCGCCGTCTACGAGCACAACCCGCTCAACCCGATGACGCGCCTGGTCGTGTGCCGCTGCCCGTTCGACCACGATGCGGTCCTGCTGCGCGCGCGGCGCGTGCTGGAGCTGATGCGCGGGCAGGGCTTCGAGCCGGTCGTCCGGCAGTACCTGTTCTTCGTGCCGGTCGACGCCGGCTGGGCGCGCCGTGTGGATCGCCTGCTCGGCTGGCTGCCGATCGGGGCGCAATACGTGGTCTGCGGCCGCCGCCCGGCCTGAGCACGGCGCCCGGACCGCTTCAGTCGACCCAGGCGGCGACCATCACGCGCTTGCGGTGGACGAGCTGCTCGTAGCCGTCGGCGGGCACCGGCAGCACTTCCACGCGCGCGAAGCCGATCCGTTCCAGGATCCAGCACAGCGCCTCCACGCTCGGCACCAGGCAGATGCCAGTGGTCGAGGCTTCCGGGCCGTGCGTCTCGCCGGTCTCGTCGATGATGCCGAAGCTGCCCTTGAGCGGGCGGACGAAGCGATAGCTGCCGTAGTCGACCCAGCCGGTCAGGCCGGGCACCACCTGGGTTTCGATCACGCAGACGCGGCGCGTCAGCGCGCGCGCCACGCGCAGGGCGCCGACCGGGTTCTCCAGGTGATAGATCAGGCCGAAGCACAGGACCAGGTCGTGGACGCCCAGGGCGTCAGCCGTCAGCGCATGCACGTCGCTGCGCTGAACCTGGACCTGCGCCAGCCCGAGCGCATCGCGGATCAGGCTGGCGTCGGCCACGTGCTCGGGGCGCGCATCGACGCCGATCACGGTGCCGAAGCCGGCCTGGGCCAGCTGGGCCGAGAACCAGCCCTGGTGGCAGGCCAGGTCCACGGCGCTGAGGCCGCCGCGCGCGGCCGGGAACTCGCGCGCCAGCAGTGCGTCGAGCATCTGCGAACGGGTGTGGTGGACCGCGTCGAGCTCGCCCTGGCCATAGGTCGGCGTGATCCGGCCCGACGGCAGCCGGAACGGGTAGAACCAGGTCTTGGCGAGCGCTTGTGCTTCGAGCGCGGAAGAGGCGGGCAGGGACATCGGGCGGGAGCCGGGACGCAGGGCGGGCCAGTGTAGCCGACCCCTGCGGGGATGGCAGCCCGGCCGGCAGCGTCCTAGCGGCCCGGTCGCGGCGGCGCAGATCCGGCTGCGCCGCCGCGGAGGCCGGTCAGGCCGAGATCGCCAGGCGCTCGCTGCGGTAGACGCGGGCGGTGACCAGGTACACCAGCACGGCCAGCGCCGTGGTAGCCGCGAAGCACAGCGCGATCTCGGTCGTCGTCACCGGATCGCCGCGCATCAGGCGGGTGATCGTCACCTGCTGCCCGACCAGCGGCACGCCGTACATCCAGGTCTGCGTCTTGAACGGGAACAGCGACATCATCAGCGTCGGCACGATCGGCACGAACATCAGCAGCGACAGGTAGGTCTGCGCCTCGCGGTAGCTCTTGGCGAACGCCGCGGCGAGCGTCTGCAGCGACGCCAGCAGGAACACCAGCGGCAGCATCACGATCAGCGTCAGCAGCGCGAACCGCGGGCCGATCTGCAGCGCCATGCCGAGCTTGCCGGTCGGCAGGAACAGTGCGGCGATCGAGAACGCGATGATGCTCAGCACCAGGGTCGTGAAGGCGAAGCTGGTGGTCGCCGAGAGCTTGCCGAGCAGGATCTGCGACCGCGGCACCGGATTGGCGAACAGCGGCTCCAGCGACTGCCGCTCGCGCTCGCCGGCGGTGGTGTCGATCGCCAGCGCCATGCCGCCGATGAAGGCACCGAGGATGAAGAAGTACGGCAGCATCGCGAACATCATGCCGCCGCGCGCCTGCGCCGTGGACTGGTCGCGGCTGGCGACGACGATCGGCCGCGTGACGGTCGGCGACAGGCCGCGCGCGATCACCCGCATCGTCGCGGTGCGCTGGCCGTAGCCTTCGAGCATGCCGCGCAGCCGCGACACCGAGCCTCCGGCGTCGCGCTGGGACTGGTCGAAGATCAGCTCCACCTGGGCCGGCTCGCCCTTGCGCCAGGCCTCGGCGTAGCTCGGCGGGATGCGCAGCACGAGGTCGGCATCCTGCTCGCGCACCGCGCGCTCCGGGTCGGCGGGCGCGTCCTTGATCTCGGCACCCTGCTGCTTGAGCGCCTCGATCAGGTTCGGCGCGTATTCGGCACCGACCACCGGTACCGGCAGCGGCTTCTCGGCCTTGTCCAGCTCGCGCGAGATGACGGCGTTGATGATCAGCACGAACATCAGCGGTGCCATCAGCGGGCCGGTGAGCAGCGTGTTGAGGACGGTGCGGCGATCGCGAAGGTTCTCGCGCACTTCCTTCAGGAAGACGGTCAGGATGGATTTCATGCGGCGAGCCCTTCTGCGGAACCGATGACCTTGACGAAGGCATCTTCGAGGTTGGAGGTGCCGGCCTGCGCCCGCAGCGCATCCGGGGAGGCATCGGCCACGACGCGTCCGCGCGCGATGACCACGATGCGGTCGCACAGCGCGCCGACCTCCTGCATGATGTGGCTGGAGAACAATACGCAGCGGCCCTCGTCGCGCAGGTGGCGCAGGAAGTCGCGCATCGCCCGCGTGGCCATCACGTCCAGGCCATTGGTCGGCTCGTCGAGGATGCAGTTCTTCGGGTCGTGGATCAGCGCGCGCGCGATCGCGGTCTTCACGCGCTGCCCCTGCGAGAAGCCCTCGGTGCGGCGGTCGGCGATCTCGTCCATGCCCAGCGCGGCGATCAGTTCCTCGCGGCGGCGTGCGATCGCCGCGTCGTCCATGCCGTGCAGGCGGCCGAAGTAGTCGATGTTCTCGCGCGAGGTGAGCCGCTTGTAGAGGCCGCGCGCATCGGGCAGCACGCCCAGCCGGCGGCGTACCGCAGCCGGGTCGGCGGCGGCGTCGATACCGTCGACCAGTACCTGCCCGCTGTCGGGCTTCATCAGCGTGTACAGCATGCGCAGCGTGGTGGTCTTGCCGGCGCCGTTGGGGCCGAGCAGGCCGGTGATCTCGCCGTCACGGGCGGTGAACGAGACGCCGTCGACGGCCTTCACCGCGCCGAAGGCCTTGTGCAGATCCTTCAGCTCGATCATGGGGCAGCTCCGTTGAAGTCGATGAAGTGGGGCAGGGGCCCATCGCGTCGGCGCAGGTGGCGTCGAGGCCGGCCGGGTCGAGGCGGTCCATGAACTGGCTGACCAGCTTCGGCAGGCAGCCGCGGCCCATGACCGAATGGCCCTGGCCCTTGGCGACGAGCAGGCGCGCGCGGGTGAGGGTGCGCACGATCTGCTCGCCGTAGCGCGGTGGCGTGACCGGGTCCAGCTCGCCGGCGAGCACCAGGACCGGCGTGTCGCCGGTCGCCGGCTCGTTGAAGTCGGCCGGCCGCTCGCCTTTCGGCCAGACCGCGCACTGGGCCTTGATGACGTCGCTCATCGCCGTGCCGAGCAGGCGGCCGGCATCGGCCGGATCGGGCACCAGGCGGTCGGCGTCCTCGGCGCAGATCACCGAGGTCGACATGCCGCTGCCGGCGAGCTCGGCCATGCTGTCGCTGAGGACCTTGAGCTGGCCCATCAACGGTGTGTAGTCGCCGTCCAGCGCGGCGCGTATCGAGCGCGGAATCAGCGCCGCCGATTCGGGCGCGTAGGCGAACATCCGCACCAGGCCGGCCAGGCTGATCGCGGTGAGCGGCCGTTCGACGGTCTCGAACGTGACCGGGTCGGGGTAGCGCACCGTGCGCGGCTCGGCCTGCAACGCGTCGCGCAGCTGCTGCAGGTTCGCGTAGGGGTCGCCGTAGGCTTTCGCGCAGGCGGCGTCGGCCGTGCACAGCGCGAACTGCGCCTTGAGCGCGTCCTCGAGATTGCGCGCGAACTCCGCGCCGAGCACCAGCTCGTTGGGCACCGGACTGTCGAGCACGATGCTGCGCACGCCGTCGGGGTGGCGCTTGAGGTACTGCTGCGCGACGCGCGTGCCGTAGGAGCCGCCGACCAGGTTGAAGGTCGGCCCGCCCAGCGCCTGGCGCAGCGCTTCCAGGTCGCGTACGGCCACCGTGGTCGTGTAGTAGCGCGGATCGGCATGCGCGCTGACCGCGGTCAGGCAGCGCTGGGTGGCGGCGCGGACCCGGTCCAGGTCGAAGCTGAAGGCGGCTGCGTCCGCATCGTCCTCGGCCGGGCAGGTCAACGCATTCGATCCGCCGGTGCCGCGCTGGTCCAGCAGCAGCACGTGGCGGCGCTTGCGCGCCGGCTCGAACGCGGCGGCCGTCAGCGGCCAGGCTTCGATCGCGGCCTGGCCGGGGCCGCCGGCGAGGAACACGATGAAGTCGTCGTCGGCCGCCTGCGTGCTCTTGAGCAGCGCCAGGTTCAGCCGGATCTTGCGGCCGTCCGGCGCATCCCAGTTCTCGGGCACTTCGAACGGCGCGCAGAACGCCGCCGTGGTGGCGGCCGAGCGCTTCTGCGGCAGCTCGCAGGCGGTGAACGCGAGCGAGCCGAGCGTGAAGTCGGCGGTGCCCGAAGGAACGGCGAAGCGGCCGCTGCTGGCCGGGGGCCGGGCCGCGGCGTCGGGCTTGTCGCGGAACCGGCCATAGGCGACCACGCCGATGGCGACCAGCACCGCGACGGCGATGCGCAGGTTTTTCTTCATGACACCCTCACTTGCTACGAGTCGGTTGCGTGGACCGGCGTGCATTGCGACGCCCATCCTGTGGATTGAAGGTTTCGTTCAGGGCTTTTCGTCACGGTCCGATTGCAGCCAGCCGTAGCGATACCGTGCGCGGACCCAGATCTGGGCCGCCAGCAGGCATCCGGCCATGACGAACGCCGCCACGCTCAGCGGGATGTGGACGGCGCCGTGCAGGTCGAGGAACACCAGCATCACGATCACGCCGAAGGACAGGCCGAAGCCGATCGTCATCGCCTCCAGCTCGATGCGCTGGCGCAGCTCGTCGCGTTTGCGCAGCCGGGCCACCTCCGCGTAGGCCAGCCAGATGATCGTCGGCAGCGGCAAGGCCGCGACCAGCACGCGCAGCACGCCCGGTTCCATCCGCCGCGCCAGCAGGCTCGAGGCGACCACGACGGCGACATAGGTCAGTACCGGCGGCCCCACGTCGCGCAGGTAGCGTGACCATTGCTTGTTCATCGGCTGTACTCCGCGGTCGTCACGACGCTTTGGCATCCGGGTCGAAGATCCTCTCGATCGTCAGGTCGAACAGGCGGGCGATCGCGAAGGCGAGTGGCAGGCTCGGATCGTACTTGCCGGTCTCGATCGCGTTGACGGTCTGGCGCGACACGTTCAGCTGCTCGGCCAGCTCGCCTTGCGACCAGTCCCGGGCCGTGCGCAGCTCGCGGACGCGGTTGTTCATGCGTGCTGGTAGCGCCACTGGACGATGCAGCGCGCCGCCCCGAAGACCAGGGCCAGCACCGGAAACACCCAGAGCAGCACGTCCCCGCCCAGGGGTATGACCTTGGCGGCGGCCAGGAAGCCCAGGGTCATGCTGGCGATGCTGACCACGCTGGCCGAGACCGCCAGGGCCTCCAGGTGCAGGCGGCGCTGCAGTTCGTCGCTGTCGCGGACGTGGCGGTAGATCGCACGCACCATCAGCGCCGCCGGCAGGACCGGCGCCAGCGCCAGCAGGGACCGCCACAGGAAGACGTCGCTGCGCAGGGCCATCGGCCAGGCCGTCAGCATCGTCGCCACGTAGAAGGTCGACGCGATCATCATCTCGCGCCCGTAACGCCGGTTCAGTCCGCGCATCGAGGCAGGCCTGTCAAGTTAGCTTGACAACAGCCTACGGTGGCGCCGGGCCGACTGTCAAGCGAGCTTTACAGATGACAGGGGCGGCTGAACGCATGACAGCGCGTGTCGCAACTCGCCATTTTTACGATGCGCGCCGGCAGTGGATGAATGGGATACGTCAAGAAAATGTCGATTGGATCGCAGAGTCCATTGGCACGCGTTATGCGTATCCAATAATCGGAAATTCTTCCACTCATTCATAAAGGGACAATATGAACATATTCAGTAGAACCTCGATCATGGCGGGCCTCGCATTGGCGCTGGGTTATTCAGGAATTGCCGGTGCGGATACCGTGACCAGTTCGTTCCAGGTACGCATGACGGTGCAGAAGGCCTGTGACGTGACCACCACGGCACCGACCGATCTGGACTTCGGCGCGCACGCTTCGCTGGCTACGGCGATCACCGGTCTTTCGACGATCACCGTCACCTGCACGCCGGGCTCGCCGTATACGGTCGGCCTCGGTGCCGGCCTGCACGCCGCGACGCCGGGCGACGTCGCGACACGGCGGATGAGCGACGGTGCCTCGCATTTCGTCCCCTACCAGCTCTACCAGGACGTCGGCCACACCACGCCCTGGGGCGAGACCATCGGCACCGACACGTTCGCCGCCACCGGCACCGGCAGTGCGCAGGCCGCCAGCGTCTACGGCCTGGTGCCGAGCGCCAATGCCAATGCCGGCGCCTACACCGACACGATCGCGGTCACGGTGACCTACTGAGCGATCGCAGGGATGCACCGCAGACTGCTCGCGCGCTTCGTTCTGGCCGCCGCTGCGCTGGCCGGCGTGCCGGCCGTGCCGGCCGCCGGCCTGCAGGTCACGCCGATCATGCTCGAGATCGGCCGTGAGGACGCCAGCACGCTGCTATGGCTCTCCAATACCGGACCGCGCGCGCTGCAGGCACAGGTGCGCGTGTTCCGCTGGACCCAGGTCGATCAGGACGACCGGCTGGTCGCGTCGGGTGATCTCCTCGCCAGCCCGCCGATGCTCGACGTGCCGGCGGGCGGGCGCCAGCTGGTGCGCATCGTCCGTGCCCCCGGCCTGGCGCGCGCGGCGGGCGAGCAGAGCTTCCGGGTGATCGTCGACGAGCTGCCCGGCGGCGGCGACGCGCCGGGCGAAGCCGCCGCGGGACCGGGCGTGCAGTTCCTGTTGCGCTATTCGATTCCGGTCTTCATCGCGCCGGAAGCCGGCGGACCGGCGCAACCGCAACTGGCCTGGCGATGGGTGGCGGCGCCGCCGGCGTTGGACGTGGTCAATACCGGGTCGGCGCGCGCGCAACTGAGCGAGGTCGAACTGGAGGATGCGTCGGGCGCGAAGATCGTGCTCAGCCGCGGCCTGCTCGGCTACGTGCTGGCCGGATCGCGGATGCGCTGGCGGTTGCCGGTCGACGGTCCGGTGCCGGCGACGGTGCGCGTGCGTGCGAGGGTCAACGGTGAGTGGCTGGAACGTACGATCACGCACGCTGGCGACGATCGCTAGCCTGGCCTTCGCCTGGCTGCCGGTCGGCACCAGCGCGGCGGCGGACCCGGCCGTGTCCGGCGCCGCCACGTTGTACCTGGACGTGATCCTCAACGGCACGGCGCAGCCGGGCCTGGCGGTGTTCGAGTTGCGGGACGGGCGCCTGTGGGCCGGCGCCGACACGTTGCGGGGCCTGCGGTTCCGCGCCGGTCCGACGGCGGGGGATACCTGGATCGACCTGGCCGGCATGCCCGGCGTGCGGATCGACTACGATGCGGCGCGCCAGCGCGTGACGATCGATGCACCGGTGTCGCTGCTGGACATCGCGCCGGCCGTGCTCGGCGCGCCGGTCGATGACGTGCCGGCGGCCACGGCATCGCCGGGCCTGCTGCTGAACTACGACCTGTATGCCTCGTACGCATCCGAGGGCGCCCGGGCCGTCAACGGCTATGGCGAGCTGCGGGCGTTCGGCGCCGCCGGCGTGCTGAGCCATTCGGGCATCGTGCAGGCCGGCGTCGCGGACGGCCACGGGCGCCGCGGTTCGGTGCGGCTGGACACGTTCTGGTCGAAGGCGTTCCCGGAGCGGATGCTGACGCTCACCGTCGGCGACCTGCTGACGCGCGGGCCGGAATGGGCTCGGCCGACCTACGTCGGCGGCATCCAGCTGGCACGCGACTTCAGCCTCCAGCCGTATCGCCTGACGATGCCGTTGCCGGCGTTCTACGGCGAAGCGGCCGCGCCCTCGGCGATCGAGCTGTACATCGACGGCATGCGCCAGTACAGCGGCCAGCTGACGGCCGGACCGTTCCAGCTGAACACGGCGCCGCCGGTATCGGGCGCCGGACTCGCGCAGATCGTGCTGACCGATGCGCTCGGACGCGTGACCACGTTCGACTTTCCGTTCTATGCCACGCCGCTGCTGTTGCAGCGCGGCCTCAGTGACTATTCGGCGGAACTCGGCTTCGTGCGGCGCAACCGCGGCCAGGCCTCGTTCGACTATGCCGGCGATCCGGTCGCCAGCGGCCTGTGGCGCCACGGCCTGACCGATCGCCTCACCGTCGAGACGCATGCCGAGGCGGGCGGCGACACGGCGCTGGCCGGCGGCGGTGCCCATCTCCTGCTCGGCATGGCCGGCGTGCTCTCGGCCGCGCATGCGCGCAGCCGCCATGCCGGGGCGAGCGGATCGCTGACCAGCATCGGCTACCTGCTGCGGCAGCGCCGGCTCCAGGTGGGCGTGCAGGGCAGTCGTACGCAGGGCGCCTACCGCGACATCGCCAGCGATTTCGGCCGGCCGCCGCCGCGGGCCAGTGCACGGGCGTTGCTCGGCCTCGACGCCGGCCGCATCGGCAACCTCGGGCTGGTCTTCGCCCACCTGCGCTACCCGGACGAGCCGGCGTCGCGCTACGTCAGCGCGTCGTGGTCGCGTTCGATCGCGAGGCGGGCGGCGCTGCATGTCAACCTCAACCGCAACCTGGAGGATGCCCGCGACCGTGGCGTCTTCCTCGGCTTCACGATGAGCCTGGCCGGCCCGGTGCAGCTCGGTGCCTCGCTGCAGCGCGAGCGCGGGACCGACACGCTGACGGTCGAGGTGGCGCGCCCGATACCCGGCGACGGCGGCACCGGCTGGCGCGCCCAGGCGCGCGGTGGCGACGGCGATGCCGGTGGCCTGGCCGAACTCGGATGGCGTGGACCCTGGGCGCAGCTGCTGGCCGGTGCGCAGGCGTCCGGTGACGAGCGGATGGCTTATTCCGGAATGAACGGCGCCCTGGTCTGGGCCGCCGGGCACCTGTTCGCGACGCGGCGCGTGGACGATGCCTTCGCGGTCGTGTCCACCGCCGGCGTCGGCGACGTGCCGGTGCTGCTCGAGAACCGCCCGATCGGCCGCACCGATACCGATGGCGTACTGCTGGTGACCCCGCTCAACGCCTATCAGCGCAACCGCATCGCGATCTCGCCGCTGAACCTGGCGGCGGACCTGCGGGCCGACGTCGTCGAGCACAGCGTGGTGCCGATGCGCGGCACCGGCACCCATGTGCGTTTCGACATCGCCGCGCGGGACGGTATCACGCTGACCCTGGTCGACACGGCCGGCAAGCCGCTGCCGGCAGGAAGCCGCATCCGCCGGCAGGGACATCCGCCCGCCGTGGTCGGCTACGACGGCCTGGCCTACATCGAGAACCTGGAGGACGACAACGTGCTGGAGATCGAACGGCCCGCAGGCCCCTGCCGTGTGCGATTCGCGCGGCCGGCGCGGCCGGCGGCCACCACGCCGGGACCGCTGACATGCCGATGAGCCACGCGGTGCGCACAGCGGCGGCGCTGCTGGCGGCCGTGCTCGGCGGCGGCGCACAGGCGGTGACGACCTGCAGCGCCACGATGACCGACATCAGCTTCGGCGCCGTGGACCCGCTCGGCGGCCTGGTCGACGCCACCGCCACGATCAACTACCAGTGCACCTACAGCAGCGGACTGCTCGGCAACCTCTACGGCGTCTATGCGCGGTTGTGCCTGAGCATCGGCACCGGCGCGCAGGGCACCGGCATCGCGCCGCGGCAGATGACCAACACCAGCGGCGACGTCATGGCCTTCCAGCTCTACCGCGACGCCGGCCACAGCCAGACCTGGGGATCGATCGATACGCCGGGGACGCCGCCGCTGCAGCGCGACCTGAGCTTCACGATCCTCGGCGTCGGCACCACCCGGACCGGCTCGGCCACCGTCTACGGGCGCGTGCCGGCCGGACAGACCGGGCTCGGCATCGGCAGCTACGCGAACGCGTTCAGCGGCATCCACACCCGGCTGTCGTTCCGCTACAACGAGGTATTGCTGAGCCTGGGCACGTACCCGGCGGACTGCGGCACCGCCAACAACGGCACGTTCGCGTTCACGGCGAACGCCAACGTGGCGCCGGCCTGCACGGTCAGCGCTGCCGATCACGATTTCGGCCCGGTGGACGGGCTGCTCGGCGTCGCCCACGATGCCGCCTCGGCGATCAGCCTGCGCTGCACCTATCGCGCGCCGTGGCAGGTGAGCCTGGGCAACGGCCAGAACGCGTCGGGAACCGCCCGGCGCATGAGCGGCGCCGGTGGCCTGATCACCTACGAGCTCTATCGCGACATCGCCCGCAGCCAGCGCTGGGGCAGCAGCCTGGGCATCGACACGCTGGCCGGGACCGGCACCGGCACCACGCAGAACCTGACCGTGTACGGCCGGGTTCCGGCCCAGGCGCCGCGCGCCGCGGGCCTGTACACCGACACCATCGTCGTGACCGTGACCTACTGAACGCCGCGTGGCCGGCGCGCCTTCAGCGCGAGGACACGTACTTCTCGCGCCGGATCTGCCGTACCGCCAGGCCGGCGTGCTGCAGCAGCGCGAAGCTCTCGTCGACCATGTCCGGATTGCCGCACAGGTAGGCGATGTCACGTGCCGGGTCAGGTGCCAGGTCGGCCAGCGCGACCTGCACGCGGCCGTTGCGGTCGCCCGGACGCGGCGGCGTGCGCGGCACGCGGCTGAAGCACGGATGGAAGCTGAAGCCGGGCACGTCCCTGGCGAAGGCCTCGAACTCCTCGCCGTAGAGCAGTTCGGCCTCGTTGCGGGCGCCGTAGACCAGCGCCACCTCGCAGCCCCGCTCGCCGATCGCCTGTGCCAGCGACGGCAGCATCGCCCGGTACGGCGTGACGCCGGTGCCGGTCGCCACCAGCAGATAGCGCCCGTTGTGGTCGCCGTCCTGCAGGCAGAAGCGCCCGTACGGACCGCTCGCATCGATCGTTTCGCCGACCGCCAGGTGCGCCAGCCGTTCGGTGGCGGCGCCGCCGCTCACGTACGAAACGGCGATCTCGACCCGTCCGCCAGCGGACGGGTCGTCGCTGCGGGTGGCGATCGAGTAGCTGCGCTTGGTCGGGGTGCCGTCGGCGTACTGGAAATGGAACTGGATGAACTGGCCCGGCACGAAGGCCACCGGCTCGCCGTCGGTGCGCTCGAAGGTGAGGTGCCGCACGCTGGGAGCCAGCATCCGGCCGGCGGTGAGGCGCAAGGGAAACAGCCTGATCACGGGGAAGGGAACCAACCGGTGGTCGCGGCCCGCTATACTAGCAGGGCCATGTCGGCCCTCCCCGCGTTGCCCCATCCCCCACTCCGATGAATACCGTGCCCGCGCTCGAACTCCACGAGCTGCGCAAGATCTATGCGACCGGCGTCGAGGCGCTCAAGGGCGTGACCCTGAGCGTCCAGCCCGGCGATTTCTTCGCGCTCCTCGGCCCCAACGGGGCCGGCAAATCCACGTTGATCGGCATCGTCAGCTCGCTGGTCAATGCCTCCAGCGGCGAGGTGCGGGTCTTCGGCGTCGACCTGCACGCCCAGCGCGCCGCGGCGATGCGCATGATCGGCCTCGTGCCACAGGAGATGAACTTCAACCTGTTCGAGAAGCCGTTCGACATTCTCGTCAACTACGCCGGCTTCTACGGCATCCCGCGGGCCGAAGCGATCGTCTGCGCCGAGCAGGAACTCAAGCGCGCCCAGCTGTGGGACAAGGCGCAGACGATGTCGCGCAACCTCTCCGGCGGCATGAAGCGGCGGCTGATGATCGCGCGCGCGATGATGACGCGGCCGCGGCTCCTGATCCTCGACGAGCCGACCGCCGGCGTCGACATCGAGATCCGCCGCGGCATGTGGCGCACGCTGCGCGAGGTCAACGCGGCCGGCACCACCGTGATCCTGACGACGCACTACCTCGAGGAAGCCGAGAGCCTGTGCCGCAACCTGGCGATCATCGACGGTGGCCGCATCATCGAGCAGGGGCCGATGAAGGCATTGCTGGCCAAGCTCGACGTGGAAGGCTTCGTCCTGGACATCGACGGCCCGCTGCCGGACCGGCTGCCGGAGATCGAAGGCGTCATGCTGGTGGCCGAGGACGGCCACACGCTGGACCTGGAAATGCCCAGGGCGATGGACCTCAACCGCGTGTTCGCGACGCTCGATGCCGCCGGCATCCGCGTGCGCTCGATGCGCACCAAGTCCAACCGCCTGGAGGAACTGTTCGTGCGCCTCACCGGAAACCGCGAGGCCGCCGCATGAGCACGCCCTCGACGCATCCCAACCTGGTCGCCTTCCTGACGATCGTGCGCCGCGAGGTCATGCGCATCCTGCGCATCTGGGGGCAGACCCTGGTACCGCCGGCGATCACGATGACGCTGTACTTCCTGATCTTCGGCAGCCTGATCGGCAGCCGCATCGGCGACATGGGCGGCCACGACTACATGGACTTCATCGTGCCGGGCCTGGTCATGATGTCGATCATCCAGAACAGCTACGGCAACATCTCCTCGAGCTTCTTCGGCGCCAAGTTCGGCCGCCACGTCGAGGAGCTGCTGGTCAGCCCGATGCCCAACATCGTGATCCTGTCCGGCTACGTGGTCGGCGCGGTGGTGCGCGGCCTGATGGTCGGCGTGATCGTGCTGGGCATCGCGATGCTGTTCACGCACGTGCGCATGCCGCACCCGCTGGTCACGCTCTCGACCGTCGTGCTCGGCGCGACGATCTTCTCGCTGGCCGGCTTCGTCAATGCGGTCTACGCCAAGAAGTTCGACGACATCGCGATCGTTCCGACCTTCATCCTGACCCCGCTGACCTACCTCGGCGGCGTGTTCTACTCGGTCAAGCTGCTGCCGGAATGGGCGCAGACGCTCACGTACGCCAACCCGATCTTCTACATGGTCAACGCGTTCCGCTACGGCCTGCTCGGCGAGAGCGACGTGCCGCTCGGCATCGCCTACGCGCTGATGATCGGTTTCACGGTGGGGCTGACCGCACTCGGCCTGTGGCTGTTGCGCACCGGGACCGGCCTGCGCTCCTGAGCGTGATCCACCGGCCGAGCGTGGCCGGGCGGTCGGTCAGCGCGGGGCCGGCAGCGCCGCCAGCCAGGCGGCGATCGCGTCGATCGAGGCGTCGTCCAGCCGGCTGGCGACGTCGCGCATGATGAAATCGTTGCTGGTGTGCACCAGCTTGCCGCTGCGATAGTCGCGCAGCCGGGTCGCCACGTACTGCGCCTGCTGGCCGTAGAGCAGCGGATAGGTCCGGTACTGCGTATCGCGGGAGGCCTCGGACGCGGCCAGTACATGGCCCTTGGCATCGGCGCCGTGGCAACCCTGGCACGGGGGTACGCCGCGCGCCGGGTCGCCGTCCCGGTACAGCGTGCCGCCGCGGTCGAGGATCGCCGGCTCGGCTGCCGCCGCGGGTGGCGGTACGTCCAGCGCCAGGCCGGCGTAGTGCACGGCGAGGTTGCGCAGGTCGGCATCCTCGAGCGGCTGCACCAGCGCCGTCATCGGCGACTCGGGCAGGGTTCCGCTCTTGTAGCGCAGCAGTTCCTGGTAGAGATAGTCGGCATGCTGCCCGGCCAGGTTCGGGAACAGCGGTACCGGCGAGACGCCGTTCGCGCCGTGGCAGGTGAAGCACAAGGTGGCGGCCTTCTCGGCGCCCGCGGCGGCATCGCCCTGCACCGGCTCGATCCGGCGCAGGTCGACGTAGTCGGCCGCACGGGCCGCCGGAGCGCTGCCGAGCAGGGCCAGCGCGAGGCCTTGGAATGCGAACAGTCCCAGCGTCTTCATCGCGCCCTCACAGTCTGATCGTCAGCAGCAGGCCGACCAGGTTCGCGTCGTAGTCCTCCGGGCCGCCGTCGCTGTAGACGCGATGGTCGATGACCCGGGCCTCGTCGAAGCCGAGGTAGTGCCAGTCGCTGACGCGGCCCCGCTCGTAGTAGTCGAACAGGCGCAGCGACACCTGCTCGTTGATCGGCATCGTCACGCCCAGCGTCAGCGAGTTGAGCTTGTACTTCATCGTCGGGAAGGCGTTGCCGGTGTAGGCGGCCACGTCCGGCCAGGCCAGCGCCAGTTCCGACGCGAAGCGGTAGTGGGTCAGCCCGCGCGACCACAGCCAGTTCCAGGCGGCGTCCACCTTGAACCGGCGGAAGTCGTGCACGAAGACCGCGCCCATGCTGTGGTTGCGCTGTTTGTCGTCGACCCACCAGCGGCCGGCTTCGGGATAGGTGGCGCCGCCGAGCACCGGATCGGTCTGTGCCGCCGCGCCGTCCTCGTTGACGTTGGCGATGCCGAGCTTGGACCGGTCGTAGGCGTAGAACAGGCTGGCGTTGGTGCGCGGTGAGGGCTGCCATTCCCATTGCAGCGTCGCGCCGAGCGTGTCGAGCTTCTGCCGGCCCAGCTTCGCGTCGTAGTCGTTCCAGTCGCCGCGCAGCGAGGCGGTGAAGCTCATGTCCTCGCGCGGCATCACGGTGGCCATCAGGTCGATCTTGTTCTGGTCGCGGCTGGCCATGTCGTACTTGCGCAGCGCATCGACCGTGTGCGCCGGCAGGCCGCCTTCCGGTTCCACGAAGCCGGGCAGGTGCTCGGAGAACGTGAACGCATAGGGATCGTAGTCGTAGCGGTCACCGGACCGGCGCAGGTAGACGTAGTTGGCGCGCAGCGTCAGCCAGCCGAGTGCGCGGTTGGTCCAGTTGAGCTTGACCGTGCTGTCGTCGACCTGGCTGCGTTCGCGGTGCGAAGGCTCGTTGCGCGTGAAGCTGAAGGTGGCGCCCAGGCTGTCGCGTGCCGACAGCCGCCAGTCCGCCCCGATGTTGGCCTCGGTCGTCTGCGTATCGAGCGGCAGGCTCATCACGCGCGTCAGGATCGACGCCCCGGTGACCGGGTTCCAGATGCCGACCTCGCCCGGCACGACGGTTCCCTGCGAGCCGTTCTCGGCGACGTAGCCGTATTCGCCGGTCAGCGGGTTGTAGGCGAGGTAGGTGTTGCGGTAGTCCTCGCGATAGAAGCGCAGGCCGCCGCGCCAGGTCAGGTCGGCGGTCGGCTGCAGCACGACGCGCGCGTCGACCAGGGTGGTGTCGATGCGCATGTCGGCCGACCGGCGCGACAGCGACGCCGGCGTGTTCCAGTCGGCGCACGCGTACAGGAACGGGTTGGTCGGGCCGACCTGGCCGTTGCCGACGAGGTCGATGCCGAAGGTGCCCGTGCAATTGATCGGCGCCAGCAGATCGTCGTCCTGGCGCATGCTCGCGCCCGAGGCGGTGACCGAGAACTGGCCGTTCATCGGCAGGCTGCGGCTCAGGGTGGCGCGCAGGCTGTGGTAGTCGTTGTCGGGCTCGGTCGAGAACTGGCCCTGGGTCAGCTGCGAACTGCGTACGCCCGGGCCGGTCACCACGTTCCACAGCGCATAGGGCTGCTCGTAGGTGAAGCTGCGGTAGCGGTCGCGGTAGAACGACCCCGAGTAGCCGATGTCCATGCGCCAGCGGTTGCCGACGAAGCGGATGCCGGCATTGGTGTTGACGGTGCTGTCGTCGATCGGCCGGATCGTCTCGAAGATGCCGCCGTTGTCGGCGAACGCGAAGTTGAAGAAGAACGGTCCGCCGAACGGCCGCGTGCCCTCGCGCTGCTCGTCGGTGACGTTGAAGTAGCCGGTCCAGCGCGGATCGAAGAAGTAGTTGATCCCGAGGCCCTGCTTGTCGCGGTTGACCTGCAGCACGCGCTCGGGCGCGGCGGCGGACACGGCCGCGACCTGGGCCGGGGTGCTGGCGCCGGGAACCAGGCCGCCGGCGAGGGTCAGGTTGTTGCTGCCCACGCCGTCCCAGATCGAGCGTGCGTTGCCGCTGACCACGTTCTGCGTCGAGCGGGCGTACGCCTCGATCTTGTAGCTGCCGGCGCGGCCGACCGTGCCCTTGATGTACTGGTCGTGCTCGCTGATGTGGCTGGCGCGCACGTCGATGTAGCTGCCGTCGGACGGTCGCACGAAGTGCAGTTCCAGCAGGCCGAGGACGAAGCCGTCGTCCCAGCCGGCGTAGCGGCGCCACAGCGCGCTCTTGTCGTCGCCGCCGATGGTGAAGTAGCCGAACTGGATCGAGGAGTCGTACTGCTGCCAGGCACCGCTGCCGTCGAGCACCGGCGGCTCGGCCGGACAGGCGTACAGCGTGCCGGTCGGCGTGCGCTTCTCGCCGGGGCGCAGCCATGTGGTGCCGCGCGGATCCTTCGGATCGGCGGCGGCGCCGGCGCTGGGGTCGAACTTGTTGGCGATCCACAGGTCCACCCCGACGCCGCTGTCGGCCGCGGCGGGCGCGGACAGGGCGGCGGCCACCGCCAGGGCGAGGCAGCAGGTCGGGTTCCGCGACGGGATGCGCATGGCAGGCCTCCTACTTGTGCAGCCGTGGACCGGAGGGGTTGTTCGATCCGTGGATCTGCGCGTGGCAGGTGATGCAGCCGCGTCCCATGATCCGCTCGTCCGGATGCGGTCCGCCGGCGAGCGACTGCGGCGTCTGCAGGTCGTTGGGATGGCGCAGGTGCGAATGGCACTGCTGGCACAGGAACGGCACCGGCGCCACCAGCAGGCTCAGCTGGTTCGATCCGTGCGGCGTGTGGCAGTTGAGGCAGCTGCCGCGGACCGGGGCGTGCTCGAACAGGAACGGGCCGCGCTTCTCGGCGTGGCACTGGTAGCAGGTCTCGTTGACGCTGTTGGTCTTCAGCAGCGGATTGGTCAGCGAGCCGTGCGGGTTGTGGCAGTCGGCGCAGGTCATCTGCCCTTCGGGCAGCGGCATGTGCGAGCGCCGGTCGAACTGGGCGCGGATGTCGCGGTGGCATTGCGCACAGGTTTCGTTGATCGACGTGCGCGCCATCGAGCCTTCCGGCGAGACCCGTCCCATCGGATTGTGGCAGTCGCTGCAGGACAGCCCGTTGCGCTGGTGCACCGAGCCGAGCCAGTGGTCGCGGGCGCCGCCCTGGTGGCAGGCCAGGCAAGTCTGCGTCTGCACCTCGATCGGCGTGCCGGCGCCGTGGGTGAAGCCGATGATCAGTCCCTTCTCGGGGGGCTGCGCCGCATGCGCGGAACCCGGGCCGTGGCAGGCCTCGCAGACGGGCGCGCCGGGCGTGGCGGCCGCGGCGGCGCGCAGGCCGAGCGCGTGCAGCGTGTGGCTGAAATGATCGTTCTCGAGCGCATGGCAGGCGGTGCAGACTTGCTCGCCGACCGCCTTGGCATCCGGCGCGGCGGGATTGTGCGCCACCGCGGCGTAGGCGAATCCCGGCGGGGCGTCGCCGATCGGCTTTCCCTCGCCGGAGAGGTTGGTCGCCGGCAGCATGTCGGCCAGCTGGTCGCGCGACTGCTGCGCCGGCAGCGGCAGCGGCGCCAGCAGCGCCAAGCCCGCGCCGGCCACGGCGGCGGTGGCCAGGAGAATGCGCAACAGGATCGGTCCGGGCTGCAGCATGGCCGGTCAACTCCAGGAGACGGGAAGGCGTCGCTGCGCGGCGGACGCGGGCGAGACGATCGGGAGGCGGGCACCGGCAAGGCCGGGCGGGCGGGTCGCGGCGGCGACACGCTGGGAGGACCGCCGATGCCGCGCACAGGGATGTGCTGCGGATCGCGGCAGGGCTGGCGACAGCTGGCCCACGATGGCACCCCAATTTGGTCGGGCCACGGCACAGTGCCCCGCCGTGGCCCGACCGAAACTAAACCCGTTGGTTTATGTCGGTCAAGCAGATTCGATGCTGCTGTGCATCAGGCCCGCACGCGAATGCGATGATCCGGTCCGCGCAGGCGGGTCACTCGGTGCCGCGATGACGGCCCCGCCAGGGCGCGTAGAACGCGCGCAGGCGCGTCAGGTCGGCATCGAGGTCGTCGCTCGGCACGAACGGGGCGCCGATGCCGATCGTCTTGTCCGGATAGTGGAAGTAGATCGGCAGGATCGGCACGCCGGCCTTGCGCGCGATGTGCCAGAAGCCGGTCTTCCAGCGCGTCACGCGCTTGCGCGTGCCCTCCGGCGTGATGCCGAGCCAGAACCGCTCGCTGCGCCGGAAGCGTGCGGCGGTTTCATCGACGATGCCGTGGGTCGCGCTGCGCTCGATCGGAATGCCGCCGAGACGGCGCAGCACGGTGCCGAGCGGGAAGAAGAACAGCTCGCGCTTGACCATGAAGCCGATGTCGGCGCCCAGCGCGACCTTCGCCAGTAGGCCCCAGATGCCGTCCCACCAGGACGAATGCGGCGCGCCGATCAGGACCAGCTTCGGAAGGTCGGGCAGCGTGCCGGTCACGCGCCAGCCGGCGCGTTCGAGCAGCCAGCGCGCCAGGCGCCGGCCGGGCCCGGGTGCATGCTGCGGCGCCGACGGCGGCATCGCCGGCCAGGCAGGTGCGGTCACTCCCCGCCCCAGTCGCGGCGTCCGCGCCCCTGCTTGATCGTGCCGCGCGATTTCTTGGCCTCGATGCGGCGCTCCTTGGCGGCACGGCTGGGCCGGGTGGCGATGCGCGGCTTGGGGACGTGCAGCGCGGCGCGCACCAGCTCGGCCAGGCGCGCACGCGCATCCTCGCGGTTCTTGGACTGGTCGCGGAAGCGGCTGGCCTGGATCACCAGCACGCCGTCGGCCGTCATCCGGCGGTCGCGGCGCGCCAGCAGGCGCTCGCGGACCGGATCGGGCAGCGACGGCGAGCGGGCGACGTCGAAGCGCAGCTCCACCGCGCTGGCGACCTTGTTGACGTTCTGGCCGCCGGGCCCGCCCGCGCGGACGAAGCTCTCGACCAGTTCGTCATCACCGATCCGGATGCGTCCGTCGATATCGAGCATGGGCTCCCCGGTGCCGGTTCGCTCTAGTCGCGGAAGTTGTCGAACTGCAGCGGCATCGCGATGTCGGCCGCGCGCAGGAAGGCGATCGCCGCCTGCAGGTCGTCGCGCTTCTTGCCGTTGACGCGCAGCTTCTCGCCGTTGATCTGCGCCTGCACCTTGAGGCCGGACTCCTTCAGCCGCTTGACGATGTCCTTGGCCAGCGGCTGGTCGATGCCCTGCTTGAGCGTCACGCGCTGGCGCGCACGGCTGAGGTTGGATTCCGGGTCGGCGATCTCGGCGCAGCGGATGTCGATGCCGCGGCCGGCCAGGCGGACCTTGAGGATGTCGAGCATCTGCTTGAGCTGGAACTCGACCGGCGCCGAAAGCGTGACCACGCTCGCATCGAGCTCGAAGCTGGCATCGCTGCCCTTGAAGTCGAAGCGCTGGCCGATCTCGCGATTGGCCTGGTCGACGGCATTGGTCAGCTCGTGCTCGTTGATCTCGGAAACGATGTCGAAGGAAGGCATCGGCCGATTCTAGCAGGTGGCGTCGAGCGTCCTGGTCCGGCCGGGCGGCCGCGGTCTATCGCGGGTCGGCACCGGCGTCGGCCTGCCCGGACGTGTCCGGCGACGGCCAGCCGAAACGGTCCAGCAGGCGCAGCCAGCCGGCATCGAGCGGGGCGTGCAGCTCGAGCGGGTGTCCGCCCACCGGGTGGCGCAGCCGCAGCCGCCAGGCGTGCAGCAGGAGGCGGTGCGACTGGAAGTGTTCGCGGAACAGCCGGTTGTGTTCGCCGCGGCCGTGGCTGGTGTCGCCGATCAGCGGGTGATGGATGTGCGAGAAGTGGCGGCGGATCTGCCGGTAGCGGCCGGTTTCCGGGACGATCTCCACCAGCGCGTAGCGCTGGCACGGATAGCGGCTGATCGCGATCGGCACCTCGACGGTGGCCAGGCGCTGCCAGCGCGTCAGCGCCGGCTTGCGCGGGCCCGATTCGCGAACACCGGGCAGCGGATAGTCGACCTGGCCGGTCGTTTCCGGCCAGCCGCGGCAGACGGCCAGATACCGCTTTTCCACGGAGCGCGCCATCAGCTGGCGCCCCAGGTCCGCGGCGATCTCGGCATTGCGCGCGACCAGCACGATGCCGCTGGTCGCGCGGTCGAGCCGATGGACCAGCTGCACCGGACCGCCCGCCTGCGCGCGCAGGCGATCGATCAGGTAGTCGCTGTCGCTGCCGACCAGCCGGCTGCGATGGACCGCCAGCGCGGCCGGCTTGTCGACGGCCAGCAGGTGATCGTCGCTGTACAGGACCGGCAGCGGTGCTTCGACGCCGCCGCCGGCGCTCACCGCTTGGCGTCTGCGGCCCGCTGCACCTCGTTGAGCAGCACCTGGGCGCTGCGCACGGCCATCTGCGAGGACTTGGCCAGCGCGGACTTGCCGAAGCCGCTGTTGTTGGCGGTCTCGGCGCTCATCTGCGCCCGGATCTCGCCGGCACCGGTCACGCACTCGTTGACCCGGCGTGTCAGGTCGGCGTTGTTGAGCTGGCTGCGTTCGATGATCTGGCGCGCCTGCTGGCAGAGGTGATCGAGTTCCTCCGCCGAGCTGTTGAAGCGCTGCTCGGTGGTCTCGCCGACCGGTTCGAACGTGTTGACCGGCGCCGCCGGTGCGGCCACGGGCGGCGGCGGTGGCGCGACGGCCGGCTGTTCGGCAGCGGGCAGCGCCGGCAGGGCGGCCAGCAGCTTCATGGCCCGCTCCGTCGGCTTGGACTTGGCCAGGTCGGTGAACAACAGCTGCTGCGGGTTGCGCGTCGCGTCGTTCAGCCAGCCCTGCACGGTGCGGCGGCACTCGTCCTTGTGGTCGCCCAGATAGGCCTCGGGCAGGCCGCTCTGCAGCTGGCCGTCGCCGGACCACGCGCGCAGGCAGTTCACGGCGTCGGCGTCGACGCGGTAGTCGGGCTGTCCTTCGGTATGCAGCAGCTTGGACAGCTCGGCGTCGGTCAGGCCGTCGGCCTTGCCGCTGCAGCCGGCGAGGGCCGCCAGGCAAAGGCCGAGCGCGGTCGAAAGAGCAAGGCGCGGGTAGGTCATCGGGATCTCCATCAGGTATCGGTAGAACGCAGGGCCGCGAAGAAGGCGCCGGTCGCGCCCAGCAAGGCCAACCATGCAGGCCAGGGAACATCGCCCGCCCGTGCGGTATCGGGTGCGGACGTCCACAGCAGCGCGGCGGCGACCACCAGGGCGGCGCCCAGCATGCGCCAGCCAGCGCTGCGCCGGTCGCTGCGGGCAGTGCCGGCCAGGCGCTTCAGATCGTCGGATGCGAGGCGAAGTTCCAGCCGGCCCTCGGTCGCCTGCTCCAGCAGGCGGTGCGTCAGGGTCGGCATGTCCGGTGCCGCGGCCAGCCATTCAGGTACGCGCCGCCGCAGCCGCGCCAGCAGCGCGCGCGGGCCGTGGCGCCGCCGCCAGATCCGCTCCAGCACCGGCTTGGCGGTGGCCCAGATGTCGATCGACGGGTCGAGCAGGCGTCCGACGCCCTCGATGTTGAGCAGCGTCTTCTGCAGCAGGATCAGCTGGGGCTGCAGCACCAACTGGTAGCGGCGCGCGGTCTGGAACAGCTTGACCGTGACCTCGGCCAGGGAGATCTCGCTGAGCGGCCGCGTGAAGTACGGTTCGCAGACGGCGCGCACGGCCGACTCGAGCTCGTCCAGGCGGACGCTCGCCGGCATCCAGCCGGCACGCACGTGCAGCTCGGCGATGCGCCGGTAGTCCTGGTTGAACAGCGCGATGAAGTTCTCGGCCAGCCAGTACTGGTCGGCCTCCGGCAGCGTGCCCATGATGCCGAAGTCGAGCGCGATGAAGCGCGGGTCCTCACGGCGGGTGGTGTCCACCCAGATGTTGCCGGCATGGGCGTCGGCGTGGAAGAAGTTGTCGCGGAAGACCTGGGTGTAGAACAACTCCACACCCTTGGCCGCCAGCCGCCGGCGGTCGATGCCGGCGGCGTCGAGGGCTGCCAGGTCGTCCACCGGGATCCCGCTGACGCGCTCGAGCGTCAGCACGCCGGCGGTGCTGTGCGACCAGTGGACCTCGGGCACCTTCAGGTCGTCGGAACCGGCGAAATTGCGGCGCAGCAGGCTGGCGTTGGCCCCCTCGCGTTGCAGGTCCAGCTCGTTGACGAGGGTGGTCTCGATCTCGTCGACGACCTCGTGCGGCCGGATCTTGTCGGCATTGGGATGATGGCGCGCGGCGACGTCGGCCAGCGCGCGCAGCAGCGCGACGTCCCGCGCGATGCGCGGCGCGATGTCCGGCCGCAGCACCTTGACCACGACCGCGCGGCCGTCCGGCAGCGTGGCCGCGTGCACCTGGGCGATCGACGCGGAGGCCAGCGGCGTCTCGTCGAACGCGGCGAACAAGGTCGCGACCGGCTTGCGCAGCTCGCGCTCGACGGCGGCGCGGGCGACGGCACCGGGAAACGGCGCGACGCGATCCTGCAACGCGGTCAGCTCGTCGGCGATGTCCGCCGGCAGCAGGTCGCGACGGGTCGAGAGGATCTGCCCGAACTTGACGAAGATCGGCCCGAGTTGGGTCAGCGCCAGTGCCAGGCGGGCGCCGCGCGGCTGGCTCGCGACCGCTGCCGACGGTCCGGGCAGCAGACGGCGCAGCCAGCGCAGCGAACGGCCGCCGCGCGCGTCGTCGACGAGGTCGAACAGGCCGTGCCGCGATGCCACGATCAGGATGCGGCCGAGGCGCGGTACCAGGCGCACCGGTGTCACGTGCCGGCGCCCGGGACCCGGCCCGCCAGCCGCTGTACGCGGGCGTGCAGGCGATCGCTGCGCTCGCGCAGCGCGTCGACCTCGTCGAGGAAGGTCTCGACCTCCGCCTTGGCGACCAGGTCGCGGCTTTCCTCGACCAGGTAGTCGGCGGTGTCGCGCGCCAGCGCACCGGCCGCGGCGCGCACCCAGCCGGCGCCGCCCCGGGCCAGCCGCGCGACCTGGAAGCCGGCGACGTCGCCGAACGCGCGGGCGAAGGCCTCGTCGATGTCGGGCGTGAAACCGTGGACGATCCGCTCGAGCCGCCGTGCCAGTTCGGCATCGCCGGCGATCTCGATGCGACCCGGCGCCAGCGGGGCATCGCCACCGCGGGTGGCCGCCATCGCCAGCAGGGCGCCGGGCGTCGCGGCCAGGCGCAGGTCGCCGTCGTCCGACGCCGGTCCGATCCGCAGCCGGCCCTCGTCCACCGTGGCGCGCAGCGCCAGGCCGGTACCGTCGAACCGCAGCACCACGCTGCGCCCGTCCAGCGCGGCCACGCGCCGCCCGGTTTCCGGGTCGAGCGCCAGCGCGCGTGCCAGCGCCTCCTCGAGCAGGCGGCCGAGAATGGACAGGGTGCGGCTGGGAGTGCGGGCGACGCCGGCGGCGGGGGTGGGCATCGGCCGATTCTACCGTGACCGCGGCGCGCCACGCCGCCGCGGCCGGACCTTCCGGCGGAGCGAAAGCCCTTGCGGGATTTGCCGCCGGTTCTTCTATCTGTCTTTCAAGGGGCCGATCCGTACCGGAATCGCGGCTTCGCAGACCGGGAACGTCAACGATCCGGCGGTAGCCGCCGGGCCGCCGTCCATTTCCTAACCGTCTTGCTCGGGGAGAGCGCATGAACATCGTTTCCGTCCGCTGGTTGCCGGCCGTTGCCGGCGTCGTCCTTTCCACCGCGGCCTGGCCGTCCGCCGCAGTTGCCCAGCCCACCGTTTCGAGCTACCAGCGCGCGGCACCCGGCGCGGCGCCGGCGGCCGGGGAAGCGCCCGTCTGCGCCGAGGATTTCGACCACGTCGACCGGCTGTACGGCGAGGACGGCTGGCTGCGCTTCAATACCAGCGCGCTGCCGACCGACTGGCCGGCACCCACGGCACGCCGTTGGGACCAGGGCAGCATCCATTCCGGCGCGGTCACCGGCGTGCCCGGGTCGAGCATCACCGCCGAGTACGTCGCCGACAACCACGGCACCGCATCGGTCTGGGCGGTGACGCCGCCGATCGACTTCGGTGCCGGCAACCGCCTGAGCTTCTGGACGCGCAGCCTGCCCGCGCAGTCCGGCAATTTCCTGAACCCGACACCGGCGCCGGACCGCCTCTTCGTGCGGGTGTGCACGGCAATGCCGTGCCTGGACGTCGGCGCCGACGAGGCCGCGGTCGGCGACTTCACGACCGCCGTCCTGGCGATCAACGAGAACCTCGCCTGGCCCGAACAGAGCGACGGCTGGCCGGCGTACCCGTTCTACTGGAGCCGCTACCAGATCGACGACCTGCCGATGTCGGGGACCGGCCGCATCGCCTTCCACTACCACGTCCCGAACTACTGGTGGCCCGACTTCGCCACCTGGCCGAACTGGGGCAGCAACGGCACCCAGGTCAACATCGACGCGGTCGAGCTGCAGGGCGCGGCGCGCTGCCCGTTCCGCCACAACCGGCTGTTCGGCGCGGGCTTCGAACCGACCGCGCCGATGCTGACGCAGAGCGTGGACCCGCGCACGATCACCCATCCGCTCAACATCGGCTGCGCGCTGCAGCCGACGTCGTACCTGCGGCGGTTCGACCTGGCCGGCGTGCCGGTGCTGTCCGGCGTGGCCACCGACACGATCGAGGTCGCCAGCGTCGAGGTGGGCATCGAGCTGGCGCGCAAGAACCAGCACATCAAGACGACGCTGTACACGATTCCGGACGGTGCGCCGCTGACCTACGCCAACCTCACGCCGATCGGTTCGGCGCGTACCCAGGTCTCGATCAGCGACAGCGGAGCGCTCAAGAACCTTCCGGTCGCCGGCCTGATCGAGACGTCGGCCGGCACGCCGGTCGCGGTCGACCTGGTGGTCGAGGTGACGGCCGAGGACGGCCTGGAATTCCTGCTCGGCGCCAACTCGGCCGGCCAGACCGCCCCGAGCTTCCTGGCGGCATCGGGCTGCGGGAATCCCGAACCGACGGACCTGGCGACCGGCGACTTTGGCGGCGGCGTCAACTATCCGGACATCCATCTGATCATGACCGTGAACTTCGAAGATCCGGCCGATCCGGGCACATGAACGCGGCCCCGTGCGCCGCCGGCGGCCGCGCATCGTCCGGCCGCCGGCGCGCCGGCACGCCACGCGCGACCCGCCGTGTCTAGCGGCCTGGTCGCGGCCGTGCCGTGCGCGGCCGTCGAGCGCGACCTGGCCGCGCCGCGGCCCGCGGCTGGACGCGGCCGGCCCGCGCGGCCCAAGATGGCGCCGGTTGCCGGACCCGCGCCGCTGGTGGACGTTCCCGAAGACATCACCCGACTGCTCGACCAGGCCCGCGACGGCGAGCGCGATGCCTGGGCGCGGCTGTTGCGGCGGACCTATGCCGACATCAAGCGGCTGGCGCGGCATCAGCTGGCGCAGGGCGCGACGATGCCGACCCTCAACACCACCGGTCTGGTCAACGAGTGGTACCTGCGCATCGTCGATGCGGGCGATGCGGTGCCGGAGAACCGGCAGCATTTCTTCGCCTTGACGGCCAGGATCATGCGCCAGGTGATCTGCGCCTACGCCCGCGAACGCGCCACCGCCAAGCGCGGCGGCGACCAGCGCCGCGTCGAGCTGGACCAGATCGACCAGGAGATCGGCGAGGAAGCGAACCGTTTCGTCGCCCTCGACCAGGCGCTGACGCGCCTCGCCGTCGAGAACGGGAACATGGTGCGCGTCGTCGAGTGCCGTTTTTTCGCCGGCATGACCGAGACCGAGACCGCCGAAGCCGCCGCGATTCCGTTGCGCACCGTGCAATGGCTGTGGGCGCAGGCGCGCGAGCGCCTGGCCCACATCCTGGAGGCGCCGTGACGACGTTGACCTTCGAACCCGGCGGCGCCTTGCGCAGCCGGCTGGTCTCGTCCCTGCTCGGCGCCGGGCTGGCGCCGCTGGAACCGGGCACGCGCATCGGCCCGTTTCGCGTCGTGCGCGAGATCGGCCAGGGCGGCCTGGGCGTGGTGCATCTGGCCGAACGCGCCGACGGCGCATTCGAGCAGCAGGTGGCGTTGAAGCTGATCGCGCCGGAGGCCGACGCCGACGTCGCCGAGGCGCTGCTCGCGCGCGAGCGGCGGCTGCTGGCGCGGCTGCAGCATCCGAACATCGCGCGGCTCCTCGACGGCGGCCGCAGCGAAACCGGATTGCTGTGGTTCGCGATGGACCACGTCGAGGGCGAGCGCATCGATCGCTGGTGCGATCGCCACCAGTGCGACCTGCGGGCGCGCATCGGCCTGATGCTGGCCGTGTGCGCCGCCGTCGCCTACGCGCATGCGCGGCTGGTGGTCCATCGCGACATCAAGCCGTCCAACATCCTGGTGGACGCCGACGGCGTGCCCAAGCTGCTGGACTTCGGAATCGCGGCGGCCCTGGACGACGCCAGCGACGATCCGGCCCGGCGCGCCGCGACACCCGGCTATGCGAGCCCCGAGCAGCATCGCGGCGACCCCGCCGGCGTGGCCCAGGACATCTACCAGCTCGGCCGCCTGCTCGCCGCGCTGCTGGAGCGAACCCCGGCGCGCTCGCGCCGCGCCGATGTCGAGGCGGTGTGCCGCCGCGCGACCGCCGCCCAGGCCGAGGCGCGCTATGCCAATGTCGAAGGCTTCGCCGCCGACCTGCGCGCCCTGGTCGAGCACCGTCCGGTCGCCGCCCGCCGCGGCGGATCGCTGCATCGGTTCGGCCTGCTGGTACGGCGCCACCGGCTCGGCACGATCGGCCTGTTCGCGGCCGGCCTGGTGCTGGTCGCGACGATCGGCTATTTCCTCTGGAACCTGGACCTGGCGCGCGACCGCGCCGAGCGCGAGGCGCGCACGGCCCGCCGGGTCAGCGGTTTCCTGGCCAGCGTGTTCGAGCAGGCCGATCCGGCGCGCAATCGCGGCGTCCGGCCGGATGTCGACACCTTGCTGGCCGAGGGGGCCCGGCGCATCGAGACCGAACTGGCCGACGAGCCGGCCGTGATGGGCGAACTGCTGACGACCCTGGCGACCGTCTATCTCAAGCTCAACGACAACCATGCCGCGCAACCGCTGCTGGACCGCGCCGTCGCGCTGGCCGAGCACGACCCGGAGCTTCCGTCCTCGGTCCGCGCGCAGCGCTACTGGCTGCAGGCGATGGCGCTGCGGCAGACCGACCGCGACCGGGCCGCTGCGCTGCTGGAGCGCGCGCAGGCGGTGATCGGCGACGCCACGCCCGAAGAGGCCGGCCTGCACAACCGCATCCTGCATGCGCAAGCGATGCTGGACAGCGCGGCGGGCCGCAAGGACCGCATGGTCGCGCGGCTGCACGAAGCACTGGCGCACGGACGACGCCACCTGCCGGAAGGCGACCCGGGCACCACCGCCAACCTGCTGAGCCTCGGCCAGGAACTGATCGGCACCGACCGCGGCGACGAAGCGCTGGACCTGCTCGAGGAGGCACTGCGTCGGGCCCGCGAGTTCCAGGGTGAGCGACACCCGTACACGGTATACGCGCAGTCGATGCTGGCCTCGGCGCTCGAGGCGCAGGGCCGCAGCAGCGAGGCCGAGGCATTGATGGGCCAGGTGCTGGTCGCGACGCGCGAGCTGTTCGGCGAGCGGTCCGGCAACTACGCGGTCCAGCTCAACCAGCAGGCCGGCCTGCTCCTGCGCCGCGGTGATCCGAAGGCCGCCGAGCCGCCGCTGCGCCAGGCGCTGGCGATCGGCGAGGCGCTGTCGGCCGAGAACGACCTGGCCAGCGTCGATACGCTGCAACTGCTCGGCGACGCGCTGCTGGCGCAGGGCGACGCGCCCGGCGCCGAGGCCGCCTACCGCCGCATGCTCGAACGCAACCGCGAAGGACGTCACGCGCAGGAAGCCGACGTCGGCCAGCGCTCGCTCAAGCTCGCGCAAGCGCTGGCCGCGCAGGAGCGCTGCGACGAGGCCGCCGCCGCTCTCGCCACGGCACGCCGGCGCGCAGCCACGGTTCCGGCGCCGCCCTCGCTCCAGTCGGAACTCGCGGTGCCGCTGCGCGGCTGCGATCGCTGACCGGCGGACGCGGGAGGATCGCGCGTGCGTGAGCCGCGGCGTTCCCGGGCCGGGGCCGGCGGGGCTGGCGGTCAGCGGCGCGCCAGGCGCGCCAGGGCGTCACGCGTGGACGCCTGCGGCGCGTAGCCCAGGTCGCGGCGTGCGGCGGCGATGTTGAACCAGGCGTTGCGGTTGACGAGGTTGAGCAGGAACGGTTCCAGCAGCGGCTGCCGGCCGCCGGGCAGGCGCCGGCGCAGGCCGGCACTGGCCGCCAGCCAGTGCGCCAGCTGCGGCGAGAGCCGGCGCGTCGGAAGCGCCAGTCCGTGCGCGCGCAGCAGCGCCGCGAGCAGGGCCTCGATGCTGATCGGCTCGCCGTCGCTGACGAAATAGCTGCGGCCGGCGATCGCCGCATCCGGTTCCAGGCGCTCGACCGCGAGCGCATGGGCCAGTGCCGCATTCTCGACGTGGCAGCAGTCGATGCGGTTGGCGGGACTGGCCGTCAGGCGCAGGCGGCCGCGGCGCGCCAGGTCGATCAGGCGCGGCGTCACGCGTGCTTCCTCGGGCGCCCACAGCAGGCCGGGCCGCAGCGCGACCGTCGCCAGCGCCTCGCCGTTGGCGGCCAGCACGCGCTGTTCGGCCAGCGCCTTGGCGTGCGGGTAGGCGGCCGGCCAGCGCGGCGGATACGGCAGTGTTTCGCCACCGCCGTTGATGTCGTGCACGCCGACCACCACGCTGGCGCACGAGGTGAACACCAGGCGGCGCACGCCGGCCAGCTCGGCGGCGGCCAGCACGACGTCGGTGGCGGCGACGTTGGCCTCGTAGCAGGCCTCGATGGCCGCCAGCGGATCGGCGTTGCCGGCGACGTGGACGATCGCATCGCAGCCGTTGGCGATGGCGATGACGGTGTCCAGCGATTCGGTCGTGCCTTCCCATTGCTCGACGCCGAGCGCGTCCAGCGGCGGCTGCGGCGTGCGTACCAGCGCGCGTACCAGGTGGCCGCGGTCGACCAGCTGGCGCGCGATCGCACGTCCGAGCAGACCGCCGGCACCGGTAAGCAGGATCTGCATGGTCGTGTGTCCCCGGGGACGCAGGCGACGGCCTGCGGACGGCACACTTTAACGATTCGCTCAGCTCCTGCGGACTAAGTTCATCACATTCTTCCTTGGGGATCGGCCGATGCGCTTCGTGGCAATGCTGTTGCTGCTGCTGGGCTTGAGCGCGCACGCGCAGGAGATCAGCGGTACCACCGCGTCGGGCGTCTGGTATCGCATCGCGGTACCCGCGGGCTGGCAGGCCGGCGGACCGCTGGTGCTCTACCAGCACGGGTTCAATTTCTCGGAGGCCGACGGCCCGCCGTCGCTGGGGCCGCTGCGCGACGTCATGCTCTCGCAGGGCTATGCGGTCGCCGCCTCGGCCTATGCCCAGCGCGGCTGGGCGGTGTTCACGGCGATCGAGGACAACCGCGAGCTGCTCGCGCTCTTCACCGAGGAGTACGGCGCGCCCGGCGAGATCGTGCCGTTCGGTGGTTCGCTCGGCGGCCTGCTGGCGCTCAAGCTGGCCGAGACGCCGGGACTGCCGCCGGTTCGCGGCGCCTATGCGCTGTGTCCGGCGGCGGCCGGCTCGCGTCTCTGGGATCACGCGATCGACATGCGCCTGGCCTACGACGTGGTCTGCGACGGATCCGGCCGCCTGCCGCGAGGGCCCCAGCCGCTGCCGTGGGCGCTCGACCTCGGCGACATCCCTGCCGACATCGAGGACCTGGAGAACCAGGTCGAGGTGCTGCGGGCACTGATCCCGCTCAACCAGTGCACCGGCGTCAACCTGCCCGAGCCCTTGCGCAGCAGCGGCATGAAGCGGCGGCTGGCGCAGCTGATGGCGGTGGCCGGGACCGATGACGAGACGTTCTTCATCACCAACATGGCCTACGCGATCTATGCGCTGAGCGACGTGGTGCGCGCGCCCGACAAGATGGCCGGGCGCAATCCGCTGGCCACCCGCGGCGTCGCCTATGCCGACCCGGCGATCGAGACCGGCATCGCGCGCGTCGACGCCGATCCGCTGGCCGCGCTGTCGCTGCGCTGGGCATCGGATTTCCGCGGTGCGGTGGGCAGCGCCAAGGTGCTCTCGCTGCACACCAGCGACGACCAGCTCGTGGTGCCGGCCAATCAGGACGTGCTGCGGCGGCACCTGCCGGCCGGCCAGCTCGTCAGCGCGATCGTGGCCGAGCAGGCACCGAGTCATTGCGGCTTTTCCACGGCGGAAGGACTGGCCGGCTGGGAGGCGCTGCGCGCCTGGATGGCCGGCGGCGATCGCCCGCAGGTCGCCGACCTGCAGCAGCGGTGCCAGGCCCTGGCCACGGCGGGTGCCGACGGCGATTGCCGCTTCGATCCGCAGGCCTCGGTGCCGGCCCTGGACGCGGTGATCCCGCCGCGGCCGGCGGCCACGGCGATCGACGCACGCTACAGCGGCTTGTGGTTCGATCCGTCGCGTGCCGGCGAGGGTATCTATCTGGAGATCCTCGATGCGCCGCGTGCGCACGTGTACTTCTACACGTACCCGGGACAAGGCGTGGCGGGCGACCAGGCGTGGTTGAACGGCGTCGGCACCGTGGTCGACGGCGGCATCGTGTTCGACCAGGTCACGCGGCCGGTACGCCAGGCCGGCGGCGATGGCGGCCAGCAGTTCGTGCACGAGCCCTGGGGCCGCATCCTGATCAGCTTCGACGGCTGCGACCGCGGCCGCATGCGCTGGGAAGGCCCGGAAGGCTGGGGCAGCGGCGAGGTCGCGCTGACGCGGTTGAGCGCGCTGGAGGGCCTGAACTGCGATGCGGCGCCCGCGGCGCCGCCGCAGACCAGCGGGGCCTGGTTCGACCCGGCGTTCACCGGCAGCGGCTTCCTGATCCAGCAGCTGGGCCACGGACGCAGCTGGATCGGCTGGTTCGACGCCGGCGCCGACGGCGTGCAGACCTGGGCCGAGGGCACGATCGAGCCGGGCGCGTCGCAGCTGACGCTGTTCAACCGTGCCGGCACCCGGTTCGGTGCCGGGTTCGATGCCAGCCAGCTGGTGCTGGCGCCCTGGGGCGAGGTGCCGGTGCTGGAGGTGTCCTGTGGCGATCGCGGCCGCGCCGAGCTACGGCCGCGGCCCGGTCAGCTGCCCGTGCCGGCGACGCTGGACCTCACGCGCCTGACACGGCCGCTCGGCACCCCGGACTGTCCGCCGTAACGCGATCGGCTTTTCGGAAGCCGCGGCGTCAGGTCCGCTGACCGGCGCCGCGGCGAGACGGGCAGCCGGTACCGGCCGGCGCCGTCACGCGGTCTTCGCCGGTCCCTGCCGCAGCAGGTGCGCCTGCAGGTGGGTCCAGGCGATGCCCAGCAGCGGCGCGGCGACGCCGAGCGCGGCCGCGCGGTGCACGAGGTCGCCGACGATGTGCGCAGCCTCGATGCGCTGGTGCGATTCGAGGTCGCGCAGCATCGATGCCGTCAGCGGCGAGCCGGTTTGGGTCAGCGCGCCCAGCGCGGTGGCCTGGACCGTTTCGGAGATCGCCTGTCCGGCGGCCCGGGCCACCTCGACGCATTCGGCGTACAGCGCCCGCACGAACGCCTCGCCGCCGTCGGTCGCGACGATCACGCCGATGCTCGCGCGCATCAGGCAGGTCGCGGCCGCGAGCGTCGTGAGGAACGAGTACTTGACCCACAGTTCGTGGTGGATGTCCTGGGCGTGCACCGCATCGAAGGACGCCGGCGCGAAAGCCTCGGCGATCGCGAGGCAGCGCGGGCTGTCGTGCGGGCCGCTGCGCTCGCCGAACGTGATCGACGCCACCGGCCCCAGGTGCAGGATCTCGCCATCGCCGCCCTTGGCGGCGCTGATGAAGCACAGGCCGCCGAGCATCCGCGCACTGCCGAAGCGCGCATCCAGAGCGTCGTAGTGCAGCAGGCCGTTGAGCAGGGGCAGGACGTCCGCACCGGCTTCCACCGCGGGCGCGATCGCCTCGATCGAGGCGTCCAGGTCGTAGGCCTTGCAGCTGAGCAGTACCAGGTCGTAGCGGCGCGCCGCGACATCGGCCGGCAGGTCCTCGGCCGTCACGCAGCGCACCGCCAGGTCGGCGTTGCCGACCGGGCTGCGGATGCGCAGTCCTTCCACGGCCAGTGCGCGTGCACGCGCCGGCCGGACCAGGAAACTCACGTCCGCGCCGGCTTGCGCCAGGCGGCCGCCGAAGTAGCCGCCGGTACCGCCGGCGCCGAGCACGAGCATTCTCATCGTTCAGATCGTCCGGCAGGGGGCGCTGCGCCCCGGTCGCCGGTCAGGATAGCGAGCGTCCTGTCCGTCTGCCACGGCGCCGGGCGGGATCGGCCGGGTGCTACGGAGTCTTGAACTCGCGCAGGAAGCGGTCGGCTTCCTGGGTGGCCTTGCGGATGTCGCCGCGCAGGCGGTCGGCATCGGCCTGGATGCGCGGCAGCTCGTCCTTGATCGCGCCGATCGCGACGGCGTTGAGGTTGTGCTTGAGGTACAGCACCTGGTCGTTGAGCGCGGCCAGGGCCGGCTTGAAGCTGGCTTCGGCGCGACGCATCGCCTGGCGCACGGTTTCGTAGCGGGCGCGCGTGCGATCCAGCTGGCCCTTGGATCGCGCGCGCAGGCCGGCATCCTGGTACTGCGTCAGTTCCTTCGTCCATTCGCGGAACAGCGCATCGGCGACCGACTCCACTGCACCGATGCGTTCGCTCATCGTCGCCGCGCGGGCCTGCGCGACATCCAGCTCACCCTTGAGCTTCTGGTAGGTGGCTTCGAGGTTGCCGCCGTCGAACGCGACTACCGAGCGGAACTGCTCGAGCGCGTCGACATAGGCCTGTTCGGCCTCGCCCTGCGAGGCGCGGGCCGCCGCGATGCGATCCACCAGCACGTCGCGCTTGGCGATGCCGAACTTCTCCAGGGTGCCGTAGTAGGCGCTCTGACAGGCGGCGAGCAGCGCGAAGAGCGCGATCAGCGCAACGGCACGACGGGCTGCGGACATGGCGGCTCTCGATGCGGGATTGCCAGCGACGGCCGGCGAGCCCGGGCGTCCGCCCCGCGGCGTGCCGCGGCGACGTGAAACGCGCGGCTGGCGCGAGGCGACGTCACTTGATCGGGTAGGTCTCGGTCGCGCCCTGCGGTGGGCGTTCGGCAGGCCGGTCCGTCGCCGGCCGGGCGACGGCGGGCCCGCACCGGTAGGCGGCCCAGCTCTGCGCGCCGTCGCGCGGATCGCCGAGCGGGCGGATCGTATCGGCCTGGAGGCCGGCGGCCTCGTTGCGCGCCATGACTTCCAGCTCGTCGCGGACCTTGAGGTTGCTGCGATCGACGGGGCCGACGCGGTCGAGCACCGAGACGGTGACCTTGCCGCGCTCGGTGCAGCCGCTGACGTTGCCGTCCCAGGCCACGCGCACGTTGCGGCCGCCGGCATCGAGCTTGATGCCCCAGCTGCAGCCGGCCAGCACGGCGCCGCACAGCAGCGCCGAAACACCCATCTTCATCAGGTTCTCCCGCACGGTTTGCCCGCCGCCGCGACTCGTGCGAGCGCGGCGGTGGGCTTCCGGATCAGCGTAGCACCTTGCCGTCGGCGTCGATGACCTTCACCTCGCCGAGCTTCAGGTCGCGGACAGGCTGCTCGATCTTCGACAGGTCGCCGACGATGACCCAGGTCAGCGCGTCGGCGCGGTACAGCGCCTTGGCGGTCGCCTGCACCTTCGCGTCGTCCAGCCCTTCGAGCTTCTGCTTGAGCGTGGCCACGTAGTCGTCCGGGCGACCGTAGAGCTGGTTGCCGACCAGGGCGGTCAGCACGGCGCTGGTCGCCTCGTAGGCTCCGGGCAGGGCGCGGACGCGCTGCTCCTTGATCTTGTCGATCTCGGCCTGGGTGAGCGGCTTGTCACCGGCGATCTGACGCACTTCCTTGAGCACCTCGGCGGCCGATTCGGCCGTCTTGTCGGTCTGGACCGAGGCGTACATCATCAACGGGCGTTGCCCGATGGCGTCCTGGATCATGCTCGACGCGCCATAGGCCCAGCGCTTGTCCTCGCGCAGGTTCATGTTGAGGCGCGAGGTGAACGTCCCGCCGAACGCGCCGTTGGCGGTCTGGACTTCCAGGTACTCGGGTGCGCGGGTCGAGGGCGCGAGCAGGCCGGCCATGATCAGCGACTGCGGCGAGTCCTTGCGGTCGATCAGGAACACGCGCGGCTTGGCCTGCGCCTTCACCGTCGCGATGTTCTTCTTCGGTATCGCGCCGCTCGGCGCCTGCCAGTCGCCGAAGACCCGGTCGAGCTCGGGAATGATCGCCTCGAGCGAGGTATCGCCGGCGACGATGATGCGGGCGTTGTCCGGCCGGTAGAAATCACGATGGAAGGCGGCCAGGTCCGCCGGCGTCAGCGAACGGATCGCTTCTTCGGTGCCGCTGCCGGTGAACGGGATGCCGTAGGCGTGGCCGGCGCCGTACAGCAGCGGCGGCAGGCTGCGCATCGCCAGGCTGTTGGGCTGGGTCTTCTCCTGCGCGATGCCGGCCAGCCATTGGGCGCGGATGCGATCGACGTCCGCCTCGCGGAATGCCGGATTGCGCACGACGTCGGCGAACAACTCCAGCGAGGGCTTGAGCTGGCCGTTGAGCGCGTTCAGGCCGATCGAGGAACTGTCCAGGCCGGCGCCGCCGCCGATGCGCGCGCCCAGGCGTTCCTTGCGCTTGGCCACTTCGATCGAGTCGAGCGTCTGGGTGCCTTCGTCGAGCATGGCCGCGGTGAAGCTGGCGGTGCCGAGCTTGCGCCCCTGGTCGGCCGCATAGCCGGCGTCGAACTGCAGCTGGATCTGCGTGACCGGGATCGTGTGTCGCTCGGCCAGCACCACCTCGATGCCGTTCTTGAGCTTGCCGCGCTGGACCTTCGGGAAGCTCAGGTCCGGGAAGGCGGTCACCTTCGGAAGGCCCTGCGTGCGGTCGAGGTCGCTGGCGACGGTGCGGTACTCGGCCTTCGCCGGTGCCACCGGCGCCGGCTTGCCCTCGGCTGCCGGCAGGCCCTTGACGGCCTTGTCCTCGGCGGCGAGGTCGGCGTCGGGCTTGGCCGGCACCACGGTCAGCGTGTAGTCGCCCTTGGCCAGCCAGCGGTTGGCCGCGGCCTTGACGCTGGCCAGGGTCGCCGCCTCGATGCGTGCCAGGTCGGTCTTGTAGGCGGCCGGGTCGCCGCGATAGACCTGGCCTTCGGCCAGGATCGTCGCCTTGCCGCCGAAGCCGCCGACTTTCTCCAGGCCGCGGACGAAGCCGGAGGTGATGCCGGTCTTGGCGCGTTCCAGCTCGTCCGCGGTCGGTCCCTCGGCGAGGAACTTGGCCCATTCCTCGGCGATGACCGCCTCGACCTTGGCCGGCTCGACCCCGTTCTTGACGTCGGCGGTCAGCATGAACAAGCCGGCGAGGTTGAAGGCCTGCGCGCCGGCGGACACGTCGTCGACCAGCTTGTCCTGGTAGACCAGGCGCTGGTAGAGCCGCGAGGTCTTGCCGCCGCCGAGCACCGAGCCGGCCAGTTCCAGCAGCGGCGCGTCGGCATCGCTGAGCGTGGGCATGTTCCAGGTGCGGTAGATGCGCGTCTGCGCGACGTGGTCCTGCTGCGTACCGCGCGTGGAGGTGGTGCGCGGCGCCGCCCAGGCCTGCTGGCGCGGCACCGGCGGGCCGGCGGGAATGTCGCCGAAGAACTTCAGCGCCTTTTCGCGCGCCACGTCGGGCGTGATGTCGCCGGCCAGCACCAGCGTGGTGTTGGTGGCGCCGTAGTAGTCACGGAACCACTGCTTGACGTCGTCGAGCGAGGCGGCTTCGAGGTCTTCCATCGAGCCGATCGTCGAATGCTGGTACGGGTGGTTGGCCGGGAACGCGTTCAGCAGGATGTTCTCGTAGACGCGGCCATACGGGCGGTTCTCGCCCTGGCGCTTCTCGTTCTGCACGACGCCGCGCTGGGTGTCGAGTTCTTCCTGGCCGATCGCGCCGAGCAGATGGCCCATGCGGTCCGACTCCATCCACAGCGCCATGTCCAGCGCGGTGGTCGGCACGGTCTGGAAGTAGTTGGTCCGGTCGAACCAGGTCGTGCCGTTCATGTCGGTGGCGCCGACGCGCTCGAACGGCTCGAAGTAGGTGCCCTTGCGGTGCTCCGAGCCGGAGAACATCAGGTGCTCGAACAGGTGCGCAAAGCCGGTCTTGCCGGTGGGCTCGTCGGCCGAACCGACGTGGTACCAGACGCTGACCGCGACCACGGGCGCCTTGTGGTCCTCGTTGACGACGACGGTCAACCCGTTGGGCAACGTGAAGCGGGTATAGGGAATGTCGATCACGTCGGCCACCGGTTGGGCGGAAGCGGCAAGGCTGGCCACCAGAAAGCCGGCGGCGATGGCGGGGCGAAACGATCTGCGCATGAAAGCTCCTCGTCGGACGAAAGGCCGATCGCCGATGACCGCGGCGCCGGCGAACCAGCGGACGGTAGAAGAACGGCGGGCCAGGGGGATCGGCCAATGGTACCGGATCGACTGCGGGCGACCGGCCAAGTTCACCGGGGCGGGACCGGGTGCGGCCGCGCGGCACTGTCCGCGTTCTCGCCGATGGACGTCGGATCGGACAGATCACCGCCGAATGAAATTACAAACTGTTGTTTTACATGTAATTTATTGTTGGCACGCCTATTGCTTTATCTGGTCTGCGGGGCAGCCGCCCCATTCGTAGACAGGAGAAAAACCATGAAAACCGAACTGTTCGTTCTGCGGGGTCTGTTCTTGATCGCCATGGCGACCGTCGTCACCGGCTTCGGCAGCTTCGTCCGCGCGGTGGAAGCCCCGGCCGCCCATGTGGTCCAGGCGTCGTCGGCCGATGCCGGTGCGGTACGCGCGGGCTGATCCGGCACCGATCGGATCGGCCCTCTCGTCCGTGAGCCTCCTCGGTCCTTTCGCTCGCCGCGGCACGCGCTGTTTCGCGCATGCCCGCCGCCGGGTATGCACGGCATCGGCCCGTGCAAGGCGCCGGCCGGGCGCTGCGTTAGGACACGTGCGGACGTTCCGCAACCGCCGTTCGACCGTCACGGTCGCCATCGCGCCGTCGACCGGTATCGCCGTCGACCGGTATCGCCGTCGATCGCAGTTCGGCCGTCGCGGCATTCCCGGGTCCGGCGCCGGGCCGCGCAACGAGCCTTTCATCCGGATAGCGCGCTGTCCGCGGCCGCGGCCGTCTCGCGCATAATGCGCCGGTGCTGCGCGTCGTCCTCTACCAGCCCGAAATTCCACCCAATACCGGCAACGTCATTCGCCTTTGCGCCAACAGCGGCGCCGAGCTGCATCTGATCCGGCCGCTGGGCTTCACGCTGGACGATGCCAGGCTGCGCCGCGCCGGGCTGGACTATCACGAGTACGCGCGGCTCGCCGTCCACGACGACCTGGACGCCTTTCTTGCGGCGGTCGCACCGCCACGCGTGTTCGCGCTTTCCACGCGTGGCAGCGCGCGCTACGACCAGACCACCTTCGGCGCCGGCGACGCCGTGCTGTTCGGCCCGGAGACGCGCGGCCTGCCGCAGGCCGTCCTCGACGGCGTACCGCCGGAGCGGCGAATGCGCCTGCCGATGCGGCCCGGAAACCGCAGCCTGAACCTGTCCAACGCCGTGGCCGTGGTGGTCTACGAGGCCTGGCGCCAGGCCGGATACGAAGGCGCGGATTGAGAAGGCCTGCGGCGGCGCGTTCGCGGCGCGCCGCGGGACACGGCTAGGGGAATTCGGGCTTCTGCTCGCGGGCCAGCAGCATGCGCATGCCTTCTTCGGGCGTGATCTCGCCGTGCAGCACGCGCTGGACGCCCTCGCTGATCGGCAGCTCGATCGCATGCTCGCGGGCCAGCCGCATCACGGTGTCGACGGTGACGATCGATTCGACCACCTGGCCGATCTCCTTGACCGCTTCGGCGATCGGCACGCCGCGACCGAGCGCGAGGCCCAGCCGCCGGTTGCGCGAGAGGTCGCCGGTGCAGGTGAGGACGAGGTCGCCGAGGCCGGACAGCCCCATCAGCGTCTCGGCGCGGGCACCGAGCGCGGCGCCCAGGCGCAGCATCTCGCTCATGCCACGGGTGATGAGCCCGGCACGCGCGTTGAGGCCCAGCTGCATGCCGTCGGCGACGCCGGTCGCCACCGCCAGCACGTTCTTCATCGCCCCGCCGAGTTCCGCGCCGAGCACGTCGGCACCGGTGTAGGCGCGCAGCAGCGGCGAATGCAGCAGCTGCGCGATGGCCTGCGCGTAGGCCGGATCGTCGGCATGGACGGTGACGGCGGTCGGCAGGCCGCGGGCGACTTCACGGGCGAACGACGGTCCGGTCACGACCGCCGCCGGATGGGCCGGGAAGCGCTCGGCCACCAGCTCGTGCAGGAAGCGCCCGGAGTCCGGATCGAACCCCTTGGTCGCCCAGACGATGCCGGCGCTCGGTGCGATCCAGGGCGCGATCCGGTCGAGCGTATCGGCGAAGGCGTGGCTCGGCACGACGATCAGCACGGTGCCGGCGTCGCGCACCGTGGTCTCCAGCGCGGCCGACAGCTGCAATGCGTCGGGAAACGGCAGGTCCGGCAGGTAGCGCGCATTGCTGCGCGCTGCCGCCATCTCGACGACCGACGCGGCCGTCCGGCCCCAGAGCGTGGTCGGCACGCCGTTGCGTGCCAGCAGCACGGCCAGCGCCGTGCCCCACGAGCCGGCGCCGATGACCGCGACCGGCGTGGTATCCGTCATCGCGCGATCAGGCGTTGAGGCCCTGGTTGGGCTGGTTCGCGCCCTCGGCGCGACGACGCAGCTGCTCGGCGTACAGCGCGTCGAAATTGATCGGCTGCAGCAGGAACGGCGGGAAGCCGCCGTTCTGCACGAGGTCGGAAACGACCTGGCGTGCATACGGGAACAGCGTGTTCGGGCAGTAGGTGGACAGGATCGCCTCGCGGGCGCCTTCGTCGAACCCGGACAGGCCGAAGATGCCAGCCTGCTGCACTTCGGCCAGATAGGCGGTCTTGTCCTCGACCTTGCAGGTCACCGTCGCGCCGAGCACGACTTCGAACACGTCGTCGCCGAGCTGGTTGACGCGCTGGCTGAGATTCAGCTCGATGTTCGGCTGCCCCTGCTGCTGGAAGATGTGCGGGGCGTTGGGCGCCTCGAACGAGGCATCCTTGATGTAGACGCGCTGCAGGTTGAGCTGGGCGCCGCCCTGCGGCTGCGCTGCGCCGTTGACTGCGCCGTCGGTGTTCTCTGCCATGTGTAGCTCCGGAAGTGTTGCGGAGGAAAGGGAAAAGACTGGGGATTATCCCATGCTGCCGGACCGTGCGCACCCCATGCGGCGGCGCGAGTCCCGGGTCCGCGCCCGCCGGCCACCGGCAATGCCTGGCGACCCGGGAGGCGCGGCCGTGCCCGAACGGCGCCGTCCGGCGCGTCCGTCCCGTGCCGGCATCAGCCGGTGGCGCGGCCCTTGACGACCGGCATCTGCGCCTCGGCCCAGGCGGCGAGGCCGCCATCGAGCCAGAACACCTTGCCGAAACCGGCCTTGGCGAGCTTGCGCGCCGCCTGGCCCGAGGCCTGGCCGTTGCGGCAGGTGAGGACGATCGGCAGTTCGCGGGCCTTGGCCAGGTCCTTGCCGTCGGGATCGAGCTGGCTCGGCGCGATGTGGCGGGCGCCGGGCACGTGGCCCTTCTCGTAGTCCTGCAGGCTCGATACGTCGATCACCAGGGCGTTTTCGCGATTGATCAACTGGGTCACGCCGGCCGGCGTCAGCGCCCGGTAGCCGCGCGTCAGGCGGCTGATCTCGGTGGCGATCAGCGCCACCAGCACGCCGATGAAGCCGAAGGCGAGCAGCGGGTGATGGCTGATGAATTCCGGAAGGCGGGCGAGGATTTCGGACACGATGGGCGACCTTGGCGCGCGCGAGGCGCGGACATGCGGCGGGCCGCGGATTATCGGCGAGCCTCACCCGCATGCAAAGCGCCGCGGTGGCGGGGCCGGCCGGCCTGTCGTGGCAGACTAGGCGCGCCGTCGCGCCGGCCGCGGCGCCGCACCCCGCCCAGCCATCCGTTCCGGAGCATCGACATGCCCGCCTGTGCCCCGCCGCTGCGTCGTTTCCCGCCGTCGCCGTCGCCCGGCCGGACCCTCGCCGATCGCCCATGATCGACCGGTCCGTCTGGCGCCTGGTGCTCGGCTATGGCCTGCTGGCGGCCTTGCTGCTGGTCTGCCTGCAACTGCTGAAGCTGGCGCCGTTGCGCCTGGCCGGCACGCGCGAGCTGGCGGCGGCGGTCGTCGCGGCCGGCTTCTTCGCGCTCGGCTGGCTGCTGCGCGCGCCCGAAAGACGCGCCGCGGAGCCCGCCGCTGTGCCGTCACAGCCGCCGGTGTCCGCCAGCCCGGCGCCGCCGGCCGGCCCGGACCTGAGCGCGCGCGAACGCGAGATCCTCGGTCACCTGGCGGCCGGGCTGTCGAACGAGGAAATCGCCGGGCGCCTGTTCGTCTCGATCAACACCGTCAAGACGCACGTGGCCAACCTCTACGCCAAGCTCGGCGTGCGGCGGCGAACCCAGGCGGTGGCGGCCGCGCGGCGCTGCGGCCTGCTGCCGTAGCACCGCAAATCGTTCCCAAGGGTGAGCCTGCGGGCGAACGTTCACCCGTTCGGGCGATGGTTGCCGGCAGCGCGGGCCGACTATCGTGACCGGGCTGTCCCATCCGTCCAGAGGAGCCCGACCATGCTTGCCTCGATCGTCCGTCACGGCGCCGCCGCCGGCCTGTTCATCGCCGCGGTGATGTTCCTTCCCTTCCTGCTGTTCGGGCGGCCGAGCCCGGAGTACCTGCGGCTCGGCGAGATCGTCGGCTACTCGGCGATGGTGCTGGCGCTGAGCGCCGTCTGGTTCGCGATGCGCAGCCGGCGCGCGCTGAACGGCTCGCTCGGCTTCTCCGAGGGGCTGGGCATCGGCGCCGGCGTCTCGCTGGTGGCGGCGCTGCTGTTCGGTCTCGCCACGTGGGCGTTCTACGCCTACAGCGGCGATGCGCTGCCGGAGGAGATCTATGCGTTCTACCAGGACCAGATCCACCAGAGCGGGGCCGATGCCGCGTCGATCGCCGCGCGGCTCGCCGAACTGGAGCGCATGCGGCCGATGTTCTTCGACAAGACGCTGCAGGCGGGGATCATGGCGGCGACGGTCTTCGTAATTGGCCTGGTCCTGAGCGTGATCTCGGCGGCAGCCCTGCGCCGCGTGCCGCGCACCGGTCCCGAGCCGGCCTAGGCCTTCGCGGTCCGGTGGCGCGCGGTCACCGGGCCGCGGCGGCAGGTGCCTCGACGACCTTGCGCGCCAGCGCGAGCGCGGCGGGGAAATCGTCGACGAAGTGCAGGTCAGCGCCGTCGGGGACGATGCCCATGCGCCGGAGGACGTCGCGCGGCTGCGGCTGCAGGCCCGAGAAGACCAGGCAGATCCCGTCGCGGCGGCAGCGCTCGATCAGGTTCTCCAGCGCGGTCACGGCGGACGCATCGATCAGCGGCACGCGGCGCAGGCGCAGGATGAACACGCGCGGCGTGCCGATCGCGCGCAGCACGTCGTCGATCCGGTTGGCGACCGCGAAGAACAGCGGGCCGGAGACCCGGTAGACCTCCACGCCGTCCGGCAGCCCGGCCCGCTGGTCCGATTCGGCGGTGGGTTCCTCGGCGTCCTCGCGGTCCTCGTCGATCAGGCCCACGTCCGATTCCAGCGCGACGACGTCGCTCATGCGGTGCATGAACAGGAACGCGGCCAGCACCACGCCGACCTCGACCGCCAGCGTCAGGTCGAACATCACGGTCAGCGCGAAGGTCGTGAGCAGGACCACGCGATCGCCGACCGGGGCGCGCATCAGCTGGCGGATGCGTTCGGTCTCGCTCATGTTCCACGCCACCATCAGCAGCAGGCCGGCCATCGCCGGCAGCGGCACGTAGTCAGCCAGCGGCGCGGCCAGCAGCACGAAGGCCAGGATGAACAGCGCATGGGCGACACCCGCCACCGGTGTGCGCGCGCCGGCGCGGACGTTGGTCGCCGTGCGCACGATCGCGCCGGTCGCCGGCAGGCCGCCGACCAGGGCGGAGGCCGTATTGGCGATGCCCTGCGCGACCAGCTCGCCGTTGGAGCGGTGGCGTCCGCCGGTCATGCCGTCGGCGACCACGGCCGAGAGCAGGGATTCGACACCGGCGAGGAAGGCGATCGTGAACGCGCTCGGCAGCAGGGCGCGCACCATCGCCAGGTCGAACTGCGGCCAGTGCGGCACCGGCAGCTCGGTCGGGATGCCGCCGAAGCGCGAGGCGATCGTGTCGACCGGCAGCCCGCTGGCCAGCACCACCACCGAGGCGGCGACCACCGCGATCAGGAACGCCGGCCAGCGCGGCCGGTAGCGGCGCAGCGCCACCAGCAGCACGAGCGTGCCGAACGCGAGCACGGCCGCCGCGGGATTGATGCTGCCCAGGTGCTGGAAGTACACCTGCCAGCGCTCGAAGAAGTCGGCCGGCAGGCGTTCGATGTCCAGCCCCAGCGCATCCTTGATCTGGCTGGTGAAGATGCTGACGGCGATGCCGGCGGTGAAGCCGGTGATCACCGGCTGCGGCATGTACTTGACCAGCGTGCCCAGCCGCATCACGCCGGCGACGATCAGGATCGCGCCGGCCATCAGGGTCGCCAGCACCAGGCCGTCGTAGCCGTGCTGGTCGATGATGTTGAAGATGACCGGGATGAAGGCCGCGGTCGGGCCGCCGATCTGCACGCGCGAGCCGCCGAGCGCCGAGATCAGCAGCCCGGCGACGATCGCCGTGGTCAGGCCGCTGGCGGGCGAGGCACCCGATGCGATCGCCAGCGCCATCGAAAGCGGCAGCGCCACGATCGCCACGGTGAGGCCCGCCAGCAGGTCGTGGCGCAGGTCGTCCGGACCGTAGCCCTGGCGCAGCAGGGTCACCAGTTTCGGGACGAACGGATTCCAGGCCCCGGTCGGGGGCGATGTGGCGGACATGGGACTCGCGCTGGGGCGCCGGCCGGAACGCGGCGCAGGCCGCCATTCTACTCCCAAGGCACCGTGGTGTTGGTGCGATGCAGCATGAGACAATGCCGCGCCGCGGTTTCCGAAGGTGTCTTCCGGCATGGCGATCGTCTCGGTCTTCGCATTCATCCTGGTGCTGCTGGCGATCGGCAGCCTGCTGCGGGTATGGCGCCTGGTGCCCGATTCGGCGCCGGAAACGCTCAACATCGTGGCGATCTACGTCTGCATGCCCGCCGCGATCCTGCTCAACGTGCCGCGCCTGTCGTTCGAGCGCGAGCTGGTCGGCCTGATCGCGATCCCGTGGCTGGCGCTCGTCGCCGGTGTCGCGCTGGTGCTGGTGCTGGCGCGGGTGCTGCGCTGGGACCGGCCGAGCACGGCCTGCCTCCTGATGGAGGTGCCGATGGGCAATACCGCGTTCATCGGCTACGCCCTGATCCCGGCGCTGGCCGGGCCGCCGGCGCTGCGCTATGCGGTGGTCTACGACCAGTTCGGCACGTTCCTGATCCTCGCCAGCTTCGGCCTGTTCGTGCTCGCGCTGTATGGCGGTGGCGCCCGGCCGAGCCTGGCGGCGATCGTCCGCCGCGTGCTCGGCTTTCCGCCGTTCCTGGCGCTGCTGTTCGGCCTGACGCTGATGCCGGCCGACCCGCCGGCCGCCGTGGCCGGCCCGCTGCAGCTGCTGTCCGGCGCGCTGCTGCCGATCGTCGTGCTGGCGCTGGGCATGCAGCTCAGGCTCAAGCTGCCCCGGCGCTACCTGGTGCCGCTGGGCATCGGCATCGCCGCCAAGCTGGTGCTGCTGCCGGCGCTCGCGCTGGCGCTGTGCGCGGCCTTCGGGCTCGGCGGGGACCTGCGCGCGGTGGCCGTGTTCCAGACCGCGATGCCGACGATGATGACGACCGGGGCGCTGCTGTCGATGGCCGGCCTGGCGCCGGAACTGGCGGCCGCGATGGTCGGCTACACCACCGTGCTGTCGATGCTGACGCTGCCGCTCTGGCATCTCGTGCTGTAGCGGCGCGACCGCTTGGGGCGCCGCGCGCGACACGCGTCCGTCCGACCGCGCGAGCCGGCCCCCCGACTTTCGGCGGTTGCCAGCGCACCGGCCTGCGGCGTCAATGATCGGATCCGGCGCCGTTTGTCGTCTTGATGACCGTGAACGTCTTGTCGATTCCCTCGCTTCAGGAACGGTACGGTCCGCAGCAGCCGATGGCCGGCGTCCTGCGCGTGGGCGACCATCGCGTCGACCTGGGCGCGCTGCGCCTGCTCGGCACGGAGGAGCCGCCGGTCCGGCTGACCCTCAAGTCGGTCCAGGTGCTGGTGGAGCTGGCGAGGAACCAGGGCACCACCGTCAGCCGCGACCACCTGCTCGACACGGTATGGCGCGGCACGCTGCCGACGCCCGAGGTGGTCACGCAGGCGATCAAGGAGCTGCGCCGCGCGTTCGGCGACAGCCGCGGCACCGCCGAGTACATCGATACGATTCCCAAGCTCGGCTACCGCCTGATCGCCGAGGCCTGCTTCGAGGACGACCCGCCGCGGGACGCCGAGCCTGGTCCGGCGGCGCCCGAGCCTTCCCACGACGTGCCGCCGTCGGACCGCCGGCCGGCCCGGTCGCGCCACCGGGCGGCCGGGCGCTGGGCGGCACTGGGCGGCGTGCTGGTTCTCGGCCTCGGCGCCTGGGTGCTCAGCACGCACGCGCTCGCGCCGCGCCGCCCGGCGCCGGCCTGGATCGTCGGGCCGCCCTGGCTGGTGACGACCGATCCGGCGCTGGAGATCGGGCCGGCGATCTCGCCTGACGGCAGCCAGGTGCTCTACCACCGGGTCGACGCCGAGGCCCGGGCCGGGCGCGTGCGCCTGCAGAGCCTGACCGGATCGCGCGCGTTGACGATTCCCACGCCGGCCGGCAGCAGCGACCAGCACGCGATCTGGTCGCCGGTGCCGGGCGAGATCGCCGTCACGCGCAAGAGCGAGGACGACTGCAGGATCCTGGCGATGCCGGCGCTCGGCGGGCCGTCGCGGCTGCTCGGGCGCTGCAATCGCGCGGAGGTCGTGCGGTTCGACTGGTCGCCCGACCGGCACTGGCTGGTCGGCATGGGGTCGGGATTCCTGGCGCGCGACGAAGCCGGCACGCGCCTGATGCGCCAGCCGGTGGGCGGCGGGGCGGTCGAGTCGTTCCCCTATCCGCACCGGCCGGGCGACATCGACCTCACGCCGCGGTTCTCGCCCGACGGGCGCCGCCTGGCGTTCCGCCGCGGCTACCTGCCGTACAGCGACCTGTACGTCATGGACGTGGACCAACCGGACAGCCTGCGGCGCCTGACCCGGCTCGGATCGCGCATGGTCGGGTTCGACTGGACGCGCGACGGCAGCGCGCTGGTGTTCTCATCCGATCATGCCGGCGACGCGGCGCTCTACGCCGTCGACGTGCGGTCCGGGCAGATCACGGCACTGGGCATCTCGCCGGCAGTCGAGCCGACCCTGGCGCGCGAAGCGGATGTCGGCGCCTACCGGGTGCCGGAGCAGCGCTTCCAGCTGGCCCTGCTCGACGCGGCGGGCACGGCCTCGCTGCCGGCACCGTCGACCACCAGCGACCGCGAAGGGGCGCTGTCGCCGGACGGCCGCCGGATCGCCTTCGTCTCGCGGCGTACCGGTCGCGACGAAATCTGGATCCACGATCTCGAGCACGGCGATGCCTACGCGTTGACGGCGCTGCCGCAAGGCGTGCCGCGCCTGCCGGAATGGCGCGCCGACGGCGCCGCGGTGCTGTTCGTGCTGCGCGGCGACGGACCGGGGCAGGCCTGGGAAGCGGAACTGGATACACGCCGCCTGACCGTGCGCTCGCCCGACGGGCTCGACGTCCACTACCTGAGCCCGGCACCCGACGGCCAGCTCTATGCGATCGCACTGGCCGACGGCGAACACGGCCTCTATGCGCTGACGCCGGGACCCGGTGCCGACCTGCTCGAGCCGGGCGTGGCGTTCGCCCGCGCCGGCGATGCGCAGACGGGCCTGCTCTTCAACTACCTCGCCCGTGGCGGCCTGTTCCGCTGGCGCGGCAAGGACCAGCCCGCCGAGCGGCTCGGCGACGGCCCGTACTTCCGCTACGAGATGCCGTGGGCGCTGGCCGGCGCGACCGCCTTCGAGGTCGTTCCGGAATTCCCGACGCGGCGCGTCGAGGCGATCGACATCGCCAGCGGCCAGCGGCGGCGGGTCGGGCAGGTGGACCAGGGCCTGGGCATCACCGCGGTCAGCAGCGACGCGACCGGGGAGAAGCTGCTGGTGTGGCTGCTCGATCGCGACGGCGGCGACATCGCCGGTTTCGAGCTGCGGCCGGCCGGTGCCGTCCGCCCGTGAGCGCCGGTGGCGGCGCCGGACGGCCGCCACGGCGATTTCACATCGATTTCCCGGCGATTTCCGCAGCACATCAGGACCTGCGCCGCTGCGATGACTAAACAGGAAACCCCCGTCCGACGAGGAGGTTTCCATGTTCGCATCGCATCACGCGCCATCCGGCGCGTCCCGGCCGCCCGGCGCGGCGGCCGCCTTCGAGTGCCGCTACCAGGCGGGTAGCGCCGACTGGATCGGCGGTCCGGGGCTGGCCCTGGTCGCCGGTTTCGAAGGCATCACGCGCATCCGCACCGCCGAGGGGCAGTGGTCGCTGGCCGCCGGCCAGGTGCACGTCGTCGAAGGGCCGCTGGTGGTGTTCGCCGATCGCGGCGACCGGCCGGCCTGGGGCGTGGTCGCCGGTACCGCCGCCGAGTGGGGCACGGCGCTCGGCGAGCTCGGCATCCCGGCTGCCCGCCGCTTCGTGCCGCCCGGCGAATACCGGCTCGAGCCGGTCCAGCTCGACCGCCTGCGGGCGCTCTGCCTGCTGGCCGGCCGCGTGTCCACGCACCGCGCGCTGGGCATCCTCGACGACTTCGGCCGCTGGCACCGGGCCGTGCTCGAGCAGATCGACCGCTGCCCGGGCCGCAGCCTCGGCCAGCGCCGGCGCGTGCATGCGCGCCTGCAGCGCGCACGCAACCTGCTGCGCGCGCGCTGCACGCAGGGCTATCCGACACGCCACGCGGCTTCGGTCGTCGGCTACACCGTCGGTCACTTCCAGCGCATCTTCCATCGCGTCTTCGGCGAGACCGTCCAGGGCTTCGTGCTGCGGCAGCGCCTGGAGGTCGCCCGGCACCTGCTGGAGACCAGCCAGCTGAGCGTCGGCGATGTGGGCCTCGCGGCCGGCTTCGAGTCGCGCTGGGCGTTCGCGCGCCAGTTCCGCCACCGCTTCGGCGCAACCGCCGGCGCGTTCCGCCGGAACGCGCTGGCCTGCGCCGACGCTACCGCACAGCGTCCGCCCCCCGGTTCCGCGCCGGCCGCACCACGTACCGCCGCGCGCGTCCCTAACGTTTCCCGCTACCCGGACGATGCGCGGCTCCCCGCCGCGTGACCGGGCTTTCAGCCGCATCGAGGCGATCATGAAGAACGAAAAGAACGAACAACCGATCCGCCGCCGTCCACCGGCCCTGCGCCGTTCCCTGCTGGCGCTCACCCTCGGCATGGCGCTCGGGCACGCCGCCCTCGCCCAGGAGACGGCCGGCTCGATCTTCGGCCGCATCCCCGATGGCCAGACCGGAACCGTGGTCATCGAGAACCGGGAAACCGGCCTCAAGCGCGAGATCGCGGTGACCGGCGACGGCCGCTTCCGCGTTCCCGGCCTGCCCAACGGCACCTACCGGGTGCACCTGCAGCGCGACGGCCAGGTGGTGGCCGAAGCGGCCGTGGTGGTCACCGCCGGCGCCGGCAGCGAAGTGCAGCTGCTCGCCGGCCAGCCGACCGAGCTGGAGGCCTATGTCGTCACCGCCAGCCGCGGCAATGCGATCGACGTGTCGACGGTCGAATCGCCGGTGGTGATCACCACCGAAGACCTCAAGAACATGCCGATCGCGCCGAACCTGACGGCGATCTCGCTGCTGGCGCCCGGCGTCATCGCCGGCGACTCCGCCTACAGCGACCCGCCGCGCTTCAGCGCGCTGCCGAGCTTCGGCGGCTCGGCGGTGTCCGAGAACGCGTACTACATCAACGGCTATCCGGTCACCAATCCGCTGACCAACCTCGGCTACTCCGAGCTGCCGTTCAACGCGATCGACCAGATCCAGCTGTCCACCGGCGGCTACGGCGTCGAGTACGGCCGCGCGACCGGCGGCGTCGTCAACGTCATCACCAAGCGCGGCAGCAACGCGTGGGAAGCCGGCGGCCAGGTGATCTGGCGCCCCGAAGGCCTGATGGCGGCGCCGCGCAACATCTACTACGGCGACAACGGCCGCGCGCTGGGCCAGCCCGGCGACGCCGGCCGCATCTACCAGTACCGCAACGAGAACCTGTTCAGCAGCAAGACCGCGTCGGCCTACCTGGGCGGTCCGATCATCAAGGACACGCTGTTCTTCTATGCCGCCGGCGAGTTCGTGCGGCAGGACGGCGGCGGCAGCGACGCGGCGGCCTCCTCGGCCACGGCGATCGAGAACGCCCGCACCAACGGCTGGCGCGACTACACCTACCGGACCCCACGCTGGCTCGGCAAGCTCGACTGGAACATCACCGGCAACCATCGCCTGGAACTGACCGGCTTTTCCGACCGCGCCAAGCAGAGCGTGGACCTCACCGGCATGGACTACACCGACTTCAGCCACAACGACGTCAAGGCCGGCGGCTACTACCGCGACGACAAGACGACGACGTGGATCGCCAACTACACCGGCTACCTGACCGACAGCCTGACGCTGTCGGGCATGTTCGGGCGCTCCAAGACCGACCACGTCAACGAGCCGTACCAGTACAACCCCGACTGCCCGAGCGTGACGGTGGCACCCGGTGCCGGTATCGAGGGCTTCACCTATCCGACCTGCCAGTTCGCGACCGACACGCTGACGCCGGCAGGCGCCAACGACAAGACCCGCAACGGGCGCCTGGACCTGGAATACCGCGTGGGGGATCACACGTTCAAGGCCGGCTACGACTACAACCGGTCCGAGTCGCTGATGGGCGAGGAGTTCTATCCGGGCGGTTCCTGGTGGGAATACCTGCGCAGCGACGACCCGAACACCCCGGTCGCACCGACCTTCGGCATCGGTTCGCCGGCCTCGGGCGGCGGCCACGGCCTGCAGGGCTACTACGTGATCCATCACGTCAACTTCGGCCGGTCCACCCTCAAGGTCGAGCAGAAGGCGCAGTACATCAAGGACCTGTGGCAGGTCACCGACAACGTGCTGCTGGAACTGGGCCTGCGCAACGAGCAGTTCGCCAACTACAACAGCGCCGGCGATACCTTCGCCAAGAAGAACCGCCAGCTCGCGCCACGGTTCGGCGCGACCTGGGACGTGCGCGGCGATTCCACGCTGAAGGTGTTCGCCAACGCCGGCCGCTATCACCTCGCGCTGCCGAGCCAGGTCGCCTATCGCGGGGCCGACGGCATCGTCAACACGCAGGAGGCCTACGTCTACACCGGCGTCGACCCGGTGACCGGGGCGCCGACCGGCCTGACGCCGCTCGGCCCGCGCTGGTCCGAGAACAACGAGTTCGGCCAGCCCAAGGACCCGCGCACCGTCGCGGCCGCCAACCTGCGCTCGCACTACCAGGATGCGGCGACGTTCGGCTTCGAGCAGGCGATCAGCGGCTTCAACGTCGGCGCCAAGGCGTCCTACCGCACGCTGCGCAGCGCGATCGACGACACCTGCGACGCGCGGCCGTTCCGGCGCGCAGCGCTGGCCAACGGACTGGACCCCGAGGCGGTCGCCGACTGGCAGTTCCAGTGCGCGCTGTTCAACCCGGGCTACGCCAACACGTTCTACCAGGACGTGGACGGCAACGGCGTGCTGGAACGCTACGACCTGTCGGCCGCCGACCTGCGCTACGACAAGGCCAAGCGCAAGTACTACGCGATCGACCTGTTCTTCGAGCGCCCGTTCGACGGCACCTGGTATGCGCGCGTGGACTACACCTTCTCGCGCAACTGGGGCAACACCGAGGGCCAGCTGCAGTCGGACTACGGCCAGGACGACGTCTCCCAGACGATCACCTGGGACTACCCGGAGCTGATGGAGCACGCCAACGGCCTGCTGCCCAACCACCGCAAGCACCAGCTCAAGGCGCGCGGCTACTACCAGTTCACGCCCGAATGGATGCTCAGCGGATCGTTCGTCTATGCGTCGGGCCGGCCGCGCAACTGCATCGGCTACTACCCCGATCCGGACAACGAAGGCGCCGGCTACGGTTCGTACTACTACTACTGCAACGGCGTGCCGGCGCCGCGTGCCAGCTATGGCTCGCTGCCGGCGATCTACCGGTTCGACCTGGGCGTGCGCTACGCGCCGGGCTGGGCCAAGGGCATGACCTTCAGCGCCGACGTCTTCAACCTGTTCAACCGCCAGTCGGCACAGAACGTGGTCGAGAACCGTTTCCTCAACACCTCCTCCTCGACGGTCAGCGCCAACTGGGACCGGGTCCGCAGCTACAGTCCGCCGCGCTACATCCAGTTCAGCGCGCGCTACGACTGGTAACGGTCGGTGGCGTGGCGTGCCGGTCCGTACGGGGCGGACCGGCCGTCACGCCGGCGGCGCCGCACGGCGGGTGCGCCAGCGCCGCACGCGGCGCGTGAGGAGCAGGTCGATGCGGTCGAGCAGGCGCGCGATCAGCAGCGATTCCTCGGCGAACAGGCCGGCGCCGATGACGATGACCAGCAGCCCGGGACCCGGCAACACCAGCAACATGATGCCCACCAGCACCAGCAGCGTCGCCAGCGCGAACACCAGCGACTTGCGCAGCAGGCCGCCCGGCCGTTCGGTCCGGCGCCGGTAGCGCTGCTGGAAGCGCGTCCCGCTGCGGTCGGCGACGAACTGGCGGAACTGCGCGCGGAAGGACTCGAACATGGAGGGTTTGCCGTAGACGACGGACGCCGAGGATTCGCTCATAGCCTATCCCGCTTGGGGTCGAGCGCGCAGTCTGCCGTGGCCTGGCTGAACGCTTCGGGCCGTCGACGTTCAGGCCCAGCCGAGCCGGAAGTAGGCACCGTCGCGATCGACGCGCAGCGGCTGTCCGTACAGCGCCGAGAGTTTCGCCGAGGTCAGCACCTCCTCCGGCGGGCCGTCCGCGAACACACGGCCTTCGCGCAGCAGGACCACGCGACCGATCTCCGGGACGATCTCGTCCAGGTGATGGGTGACCAGGACCAGCGTGATGCCGTGCCGTGCCAGCGTGCGCAGCGTCTCCACGAACTGGCGGCGCGCGACGATGTCCAGGCCCGTCGTCGGTTCGTCCAGCAGCAAGGCCTGCGGGTGGTGCGCCAGCGCGCGGGCGATCAGCACGCGGCGCAGCTCGCCGGTCGACAGCGAGGCGACCGGACGGGCCGCGAGGTGCCCGGCGGCGCTTTCCTCCAGGGCCGCCCGCGCCCGCGCGCGCAACGCCTCGGTGACCGGAGCGTGCAGGGGCGTGCGCAGGCTGGCGAAGAAGCCGCAGACCACCGCGTCCTCGGCCGAGAGATCGGTGACCGTCGAGAAGTCGCGGTGCAGGTCCGGCGCGACCAGCCCGAGCTGGGCGCGCAGCGAGAACACGTCCCAGCGCGACTGACCGAGAACCGTGACCGGGGGCGGACCGCCGCGCGCGAGCGCATACAGCTCGCGGTTGATCAGCTTGACGAAGGTGGACTTGCCGCAGCCGTTGGGCCCGAGGATGGCGACGTGCTGCCCCTGGTCGATGCGCAGGCTGACGTCGTGGAGGACGACCTCGCTGCCGCGCATGACGCGCGCGCGTTCGAGCTCGATCAGCGGCGGCGGCCGGCGGTCGGCCAGTGGCGGTGCGGCAGGGTCCATCCGGCGATGATCGCCGACTCGGCCGCCGCCGGCCAGGTTTCTGCGGCAGAATGCGGGGCCTGATGCCTGGGGGGATCCGATGAAGCCGTGCCTGCTGCTGTTGGGATTGCTGCTGGCGCTGCCGGCGGTCGCCGCTGACCGGGTCACCGGCCGCGCATTCGCGACACGTTCGGAGGTGATCGCGCGCAACGGCATGGTCGCCACCTCGCAACCGCTCGCGACACAGGTCGGCCTGGACGTGCTCAAGGCCGGCGGCAGCGCGGTCGATGCCGCGATCGCCGCCAATGCCGCACTGGGCCTGATGGAGCCGACCGGCAACGGCATCGGCGGCGACCTGTTCGCGATCGTCTGGGACGCCAAGACGAAGAAGCTCTACGGCTACAACGGCTCGGGCCGCTCGCCGCGCAGCCTGAGCCTGGCCTGGTTCCGCGAACACGGCCATGCGCGCATCCCGCCGTACGGGCCGCTGCCGGTCAGCGTGCCGGGCTGTGTCGACGGCTGGTTCGCGCTGCACCAGCGCTTCGGCCGCCGGCCGATGCGCGAACTGCTGGCACCGGCGATCCGCTATGCGCGCGAAGGCTTTCCGGTCAGCGAGGTGATCGCCTACTACTGGGAGCGCTCGGTGCCGCGCCTGCGCGACCAGCCCGGGTTCCTCGAACAGTTCACGATCGACGGCCGGGCGCCGGCCAAGGGCGAGATCTGGAAGAACCCGAACCTCGCCGCCACGCTCGAGGCGATCGCGAAGGGTGGCCGCGCCGCGTTCTACAGCGGCCGCATCGCGCGCACCGTCGGCGACTTCTTCGCCGCCCACGGCGGGTTCCTGAGCTACGAGGACATGGCCGCGCACACCGGCGAATGGGTCGAGCCGGTCGCCGTCGACTACCGCGGCTACCAGGTCTGGGAGCTGCCGCCGAACGGGCAGGGCATCGCCGCGCTGCAGATGCTCGCCATCCTGGAAGGCTACGACTTCTCGAAGATCCCGTTCGGCAGCGCCGAGCACGTCCACCTGTTCACCGAAGCCAAGAAGCTGGCGTTCGAGGACCGCGCGCGCTACTACGCCGATCCCGCGTTCGCGGCCGCGCCGCTGGAGCGGCTGCTGTCCAAGGACTACGCCGCCGAGCGGCGGCGCCTGATCGCGCCGGAGCAGGCCCGGCGCACGGTCGAGGCGGGCGACTTCAAGCCCGGCACCGACACGATCTACCTGACCACGGCCGATCGCGACGGCAACATGGTCTCGCTGATCCAGTCCAACTACCGCGGCATGGGCTCGGGGATGGCGCCGACCGGCCTGGGCTTCATCCTGCAGGACCGCGGCGAGATGTTCGTGCTCAAGGAAGGCCACGCCAACAGCTTCGCGCCCGGCAAGCGGCCGTTCCACACGATCATCCCCGCCTTCGTCACCAAGGACGGCCAGCCGTGGCTGAGCTTCGGCGTCATGGGCGGCGACATGCAGCCGCAGGGCCATGTCCAGATCGTCATGAACCTGATCGACTTCGGCATGAGCCTGCAGGAAGCCGGCGATGCGCCGCGCATCCAGCACGAAGGCTCCACCTCGCCGGAAGGCCAGGCCGAGCCGATGCGCGACGGCGGCTGGATCGACCTCGAATCGGGCTTCACGCCCGAGGTCGTGCGCGACCTCATGCGCAAGGGACATTCGGTGCGTTTCGCCGACGGACCCTACGGCGGCTACCAGGCGATCGGGCGCGATGCGCGCAACGGCACTTTCATTGGCGCATCGGAAAGCCGCAAGGACGGACAGGCGGCGGGGTACTAGCTTCCGATCCAGGATCAAAGGACAATCATGCCACCCGGTGGCATGGAAGCGTCTCTGTGCAGCGAGCCTTCAAGACCGGTCATTTCCAACGATGGATGCGCAAGACGGAGTTCACCGAGGCCGCGTTGCGCGCCGCCGTCGAGGAAATGGCGGCGGGACTGATCGACGCCGATCTGGGCGGCGGAGTGGTGAAGAAGCGCGTCGGGCTGGCCGGTCGGGGCAAGCGCGGCGGGGCCAGAACACTGGTCGCCACGAACAAGGGCAATCGCTGGTTCTTCGTATTCGGCTTCCAGAAGAACGATCGTGCCAATCTCAGCGATGAAGAACTGGAAGTCTTGCAGGCCATCGCCGTCGATCTGTTGGCGCTGACCGGCAACAATTGGATGAGGCCGTCCGCGACGGCACATTGCAGGAAATCTGACAATGACCACGAAGAACAAGCCCAAAAGCCGCATTCTCGACGCCGTCCACGAGACGGCCGGCGATCTGTACCGCCTGGGCTTCATCGACCAGCGCAAGATGCGCAAGTACGGCCTGCTGTGCCTCGAGCCGATCCAGGAATACGACGCCGCCAAGGTGAAGGCGCTACGTAAGCGCCTTCATCTGAGCCAAGTGGTGCTGGCGTCCGTGCTGAACACCAGTGCGTCCACGGTCCGAAAGTGGGAGGTCGGCGACAAGCGCCCCAGTGGGCCGTCGCAGAAGCTGCTGGATCTGATTGACCGCAAAGGGCTGGAGGCGGTTCTCTGAGCGGAAGGTCTCTCAAATCAAATGCGCCGCCTCCAGCTCGCGCTTGAGCAAGGCGTAGTAGATCGGCGCGGCAACTAGCCCGGCCAGGCCGAAGGCCGCCTCCATCAGCAGCATCGCCAGCAGCAGTTCCCAGGCGCGCGCGCGGATCTGGGTGCCGACGATGCGCGCGTTGAGGAAGTACTCCAGCTTGTGGATCGCGATCAGGAAGCCGAGCGCGGCGCAGGCGACCCATAGCGAGACCGACAGGCCGACGATGAAGATCACCGTGTTGGAGATCAGGTTGCCGATCACCGGCAGCAGGCCGACCACGAAGGTGAGGACCACCAGCGTCTTGGCGAACGGCAGGTTCACGCCGAACAGCGGCAGCACCAGCAGCAGGAAGATGCCGGTGAACAACGTGTTGAGCGCGGAGATCTTCACCTGCGCATAGACGATGTCGTGGAAGGCGATCGCCAGCCAGCTCGCGCGCTGCGTCAGGGCGCGCGCCAGCGGGCCGCGGTAGCGGTGGATGCTGAAGCTGTGCAGCGCGACCATCGCGCCCAGTACCAGGCCGATCAGCAGCTGCACGAAGGTGCGCCCGGCCTGGATGCCCGCCAGCTGCAGCTGGGCGGCGTGCATGCGCAGCCAATCGATCGCCGACGCGCGGAAGTCCTCGATGTTGTCCGGCAGGTGGTCCACGACCATCTGCGGCAGCTGCGAGCGCGCGCTTTCGATCAGCGGCATCATCTTCTCGAACAGCAGGCTGGGGTTGCCGCGCTCGCTGCCGAGGAACGCGATCAGGCCGATGATCGCCACGGTGAGGATGCCGACCACGACGACGCCGAGCAGCAGCACCACCAGCCAGTGCGCGCGGGCGCCCGGCAGGTGCTTCTGCAGGATCGGCGCCAGGCCGTGGACGAGCACGTAGACCAGCAGGCCGGCCAGCAGGGCCGGCAGCAGGTGCAGGTGGAGGATCGCCAGCAGCGCGAGCGCGGCCAGCACGTGGCTGGCGATCGTCACGCGCGGGGAAAGGGGTTCGTGAGAGGTCACGCGAGTTCCTGTCGTGTACGGTCCTGGCCGGTCCGGGGCGGCCCGCGCTTGCACGGGCGTAATAAACTGACCGGATCGTATGCGCTGGACCGTTGCGTTTCCAATCCCGGGAGTCATGATGAAGCCGTTTTCCGCTGCCGCCGTGCTGGCGCTGGCCCTGCTTGGCGGTTGCGCCACGCGGCCGGCGGTCGTCCCGCCTCCGGCGTCGCCCGCTGTCGCCCCACCTGTCGCGTCCGCGCAGCCGTCGGCACCGGCGCCCGACGACAACCTCAATGCCGTCGTGTGGACGCAGACCGCGGTCGAGCGCGCGCTGATCGCGCGCCAGGCGTTCCGCGCTGCCCGCGAGCGGCTGGTCGATGCGCTGGCCGATCCGGCCTGGGACGCGCTGCCGCGCGAGGAGCGCGAGCACGCGCCGGCAGGGCTCAAGCCCGCGGTGATCGTCGACATCGACGAGACGATGCTCGACAACAGCCCGTACCAGGCCCGCCTGGTGCGCGACGGCGCCAGCTACGACGAGTTCACCTGGGCCGCCTGGTGCCGCGAGGAGAGCGCCCAGGCAGTGCCGGGCGCGCTGGAGTTCGCGCGCTTCGCCGCCGAGCGCGGCGTGAAGGTCTTCTACCTGTCCAACCGCGCGCAGGACCTCAACGAGGCGACCTTGGCCAACCTGCGCAAGCGCGGGTTTCCGGTGAGCGGCGCCGACGCGTTCCTCGGCCTCGGCACCGTCGTCCACGGCTGCGAGCAGAACGGCACCGAGAAGGGCTGCCGTCGTCGCCTGGTCGCGCGCGAGCATCGCGTGCTGATGCAGATCGGCGACCAGATCGGCGACTTCGTCGACGTACTGGCCAATACGCCGGCCGGTCGGCAGCAGGCGGTGGAGCCGTATCTGGAATGGGTCGGCCAGCGCTGGTTCGTGCTGCCCAATCCCACGTATGGCTCGTGGGAGCCGGCGTTGTTCAACAATGCCTGGAGCCTGCCGGCCGGCGAGCGGCGGCGCCTGAAGCGCGAGGCGCTCGACTACGACTGATGGAGATCCATATTAAACAATGAGTTGATTGCCATATATTAAGGTGTTGCATTAGGTTGGGGCGGTCCGTATGATCCGGCCATACGCACGACGAGCCTGATGCGCCCGCACGATACAGGCACAACAACAACAATCGATTCCTCCTCCGGCTCTGCCGGACTCGCCCGGACGATTCCCATCGCCCGGGTTTTTTGTCGGCCGCGTCCGGCCCTTGCGCAGAGGCGTGGCGGTCAAGTCTGCTAGAGTGCCGCTCCGCCTTTTGGACTACTGGATCTCCTCATGTTCGCGAAAGCCCTGCGCATCGCCCCTCTGGCGCTGTTCGTCGTTCTCGCCGCCGCCTGCAACAAGGAACCCACGGCCGGTCAGGCCGTCGCTCCGGCCGCCAAGAGCGGCAGCAGTCCGGAAGCCGCCGTCCAGACCAGCATCGCCCTGCTCAAGTCCGGCGACGTCGGCGGCCTGATCGCGCATTCGCTGCCGCCGGAAGACTACGCACGCGTCAAGGCCGACTGGGGCAAGGACCAGGAGGCGCCGACCGACGAGGAGCGCGCGCACTTCAGCGAGATGATGGCCAAGCTGACCGCCGCCGACGCCGAACAGACGCTCTATGCCGAGATCGAGCCGCAGCTGGCCGCGTTCGACGCGCAGTACCAGCAGCAGATCCCGATGTACGTCAACATGGGCCGCGGCTTCCTGCGCAGCACCGTCCAGCAGAGCAAGGACCTGGCGGACGCGGAGAAGGAGCAGGCACTGGCCGCGATCGATGCGCTGGCCGACTGGATGCAGGGCACCCGCTTCACCGATCCGGACAAGGTCAAGCAGGTGCTCGCGATCGCCAGCGCGACCGCGCGCGAGATGAAGCTCTCGACGCTCGACGAGGCGCGCGCGCTCGGCTACGACGAGGCGATGCAGAAGGGCCAGCTGGTGTTCCAGGCGGTCAAGCAGGCGTTTGCCGTCTACGGTTTCTCGATCGACCAGACGCTGGACTCGGCCAAGACCACGGTCGTCTCCAGCGACGGCACCACCGCCAAGGTCAAGATCGACTACACGCTGCTCGGCAAGCCGCTTTCGGCCGATGCCGAGATGGTTCGCCGCGGCGACAACTGGTACGGCAAGAACGCGCTGGAGAAGCTCGAGCAGCACGCTGCCGAAGCGGCCGCCGCGCCCGCCAGCGAAGGCTGATCCCGGACCGGATTCCACGCCACGGTTCCGCCCGCTTTCCGCATCCGCACCATGGATCCGGCACTTCCCGGGCCCCGGCCGGCCGCTGTGCGCCGGCGGGCGCCGCCGCTGACTCGCCTGCTGTGCGCGCTGTTGCGGCCGTGGCTGCGGCTGCGGCTGCAGCCGGCCGAGCCGCGCACGCTGGTCGGCGAGGACGACGGCCGGCCGACCGTCTACGTCCTGGAGCGCTACGGCCTGTCCGATACGCTGATCCTGGACGAGGCAGCAGCGGCGGCCGGCCTGCCGGCGCCGTACTCGGCGGCCGACACGCTGCCGATCCGCCGCCGCCGCTCGGTGATCTACCTCTCGCGGCGGCCGCGCTGGTTCGGCCGCCCGCAGCACCCGACCCGCTCGGAGACGCTGGCGCACCTGTTCGCGCACGTCGCGCAGACGCCGGGCGCCGACGTGCGCCTGGTGCCGGTGTCGATCTTCGTCGGTCGCGCGCCGGACCGGCAGTCGGGCTGGTTCAGCGTGTTGTTCTCGGAGAACTGGGTGGTGGTCGGCCGCTTCCGCCGGCTGCTCGCCCTGCTCCTGAACGGCCGTGACACGATCGTCCAGTTCGCCGCGCCGGTGTCGCTGCGCCAGCTCGTCGACGAGGCCGGCGGCGAGGCGTCCGAGCGCAGCGTGCGCAAGCTCTCGCGCGTCCTGCGCGTGCACTTCAACCGCATCCGCGCCGCGGTCATCGGTCCCGACCTGTCCCACCGCCGCACCGTCGTCAACGCGGTGCTCAATGCCGAGCCGGTGCGCGAGGCGATCGCCGCCACCGCCAGCAAGGAAGGCCTGCCCGCCGCCAAGGCGCACAAGCGTGCGCGCGATTTCGCGATGGAGATCGCCGCGGACTATTCGCATCCGGTGGTGCGCTCGATGTCGTTCCTGCTGAACGGCTTCTGGAACAAGCTCTACGGCGGCGTGAAGATGCACCACTTCGAGTCGCTGCGCGCGAGCGTGCCCGGCCACGAAGTGATCTACGTGCCCTGCCACCGCAGCCACATCGACTACCTGCTGCTGTCGTGGCTGCTGTACCGCAACGGCTTGTCGGTGCCGCACATCGCCGCCGGCGTGAACCTCAACCTGCCGGTGCTCGGCGCGCTGCTGCGGCGCGGCGGCGCGTTCTTCCTGCGCCGCACGTTCCGCGGCAACGCGCTGTACTCGACCGTGTTCCGCGAATACCTCGGCCAGCTGTTCGCCCGCGGCGTGCCACTGGAATACTTCATCGAGGGCGGACGCTCGCGCACCGGCCGCCTGCTGGCGCCACGCGCGGGCATGCTGTCGATGACGCTGTCGAGCTTCCTGGCCCAGTCGCGGCGCCCGGTGCTGTTCCAGCCGGTCTACATCGGCTACGAGAAGCTGATGGAAGGCAAGGAGTACGCCGGCGAGCTGTCCGGCCGGCCCAAGCAGAAGGAGTCCTGGCTCGGCCTGCTGCGCGCGACCAAGGTGCTGCGCCAGCACTACGGGCAGGTGGCGGTGAGCTTCGGCGAACCGGTGTACCTGGCCGAGCTGCTCGACGAGGTCGCGCCGCAGTGGCGCCAGTCGCCGGTCGACCCCGACGACAAGCCCGAGTGGGCCGGCCCGGCGGTCGACGCGCTCGCCGAGCGCATCCTGGTCAACATCAACCGCAGCGCCGACGTCAATCCGGTCAACCTGCTGGCGCTGGCGCTCCTGTCCACGCCCAACCACGCGATGGCCGAGTCGGATCTGGTCGCCCAGCTGGATCTCGCCAAGCGGCTGCTGGTGGAGCTGCCGTACTCGGACCGCGTCACCGTCACCGCCCTCGATCCGGCCGCGATCATCGCGTACGGCGAGAAGATGCAGTGGATCGAGCGTGTCGCCCATCCGCTCGGCGACGTGCTCCGTTGCGGCGACGAACAGGCGGTGCTGCTGAGCTACTTCCGCAACAACGTCCAACATCTGTTCGCGGCGGCGGCCTGGGTCGCCTGCTGCTTCCTCAACAACCGGCGCATGGCGCGTTCCACGCTGGTGCGGCTCGGCCGCCTGGTGCACCCGTTCATCCGCTCCGAGCTGTTCCTGGCCTGGGACGAGCAGGCCTTCGGCGAGCGCATCGAGGCGACGCTGGACTTCTTCGCGCGCCACGACCTGCTCGAGGTCGACGAGGACGGCCGCATCATGAGCCGCGGTCCCGGCCAGAGCGATACCGCCTATCGCCTGCGCGGCATCGCCCACAGCCTGCTGCAGGCGTTCGAGCGCTACTACATCGCGCTCGCCGCGCTGGTGAAGAACGGTCCGCACAGCCTGACCGCCGGCGAGCTGGAGAACCTGTGCTACCTCACCGCGCAGAGGCTCTCGCTGCTGCACGAGGTCAACGCGCCGGAGTTCTTCGACAAGTCGCTGTTCCGCGGCTTCATCCAGAAGCTGCGCGAGCGGCGCGTGGTGTGGACCGACGAGAACGGCAAGCTGGACTTCGACGGTGCGCTTGAAGAGGTCGCACGCGACGCCCGCGTGATCCTCAGCCGGGAGATCCGGCACGGCATCCTCAAGCTGACCCAGGACATGCGTGCGCGCCTGGGCGAGGGACAGCCGGCCGGCGAACCGCCCGTTGCGGCCAAGCCCGCGGCGGAGTGAGGCGGCGGCGCAGCGGCCGTCAGGCGTCGAGGTCGGGAATCAGCCGGCTTTCGATCCAGGCGATCATGTCCTTGAGCCGCAGCTTGCGCTTCTTCATGCGCGTGATCTGCAGTTCGTCGGAGACGTTCGGGTCGATCGACAGGCGCGCGATCGCGGTATCGAGGTCGCGGTGCTCCAGTCGCAGCTCGGCGAGCTTGCGGACCAGCACGGCGGGATCGTCGGGGAACTGATGGTTCATGGCTGGGCGGCAAGTGTAGTGCTTTTGGCGGCGTGCGGGCGCCATCGGGCGGGGGCGTCCGCGGCACGTCCGCGGCAGGCTCGACGTACAATGCGCCGTCCCGTTCCAGCGTCCCGCCGATGACCGTCGCCGCCGCCCGCAAGCACGAACACGAAGCCGCCCGGCTGGCCAAGCGCCTGCGCCACCAGGTGGGCCAGGCGATCGCCGACTACAACCTGATCGAGGACGGCGATCGCGTGATGGTCTGCCTGTCGGGTGGCAAGGATTCCTACACCCTGCTCGACATGCTGCGGCGGCTGCAGGCCAAGGCACCGGTGCGGTTCGAGCTGGTCGCCGTGCACCTGGACCAGAAGCAGCCCGGCTACGATCCGGACGTGCTGCCGGCCTACCTGCGCGGCATCGGCATGCCGTTCCACATCATCGAGCAGGACACCTACAGCGTCGTGCGCCGCGTGATACCGGACGGCAAGACGATGTGCGGCCTGTGTTCGCGGATGCGCCGCGGCGCCCTCTACGACTTCGCCGAGCGCGAGGGATTCACGAAGATCGCGCTCGGGCACCATCGCGACGACATCGTCGAGACGCTGTTCCTCAACCTGTTCCATCACGCCGCGCTGAAGGCGATGCCGCCCAAGCTCAGGTCCGACGACGGCCGCAACCTCGTGATCCGGCCGCTGGCGTACTGCCGCGAGACGGACATCGCCGCGCACGCCGCCCATGAGGGGTTTCCGATCATGCCGTGCAACCTGTGCGGCTCGCAGGAGAACCTGCAGCGCAAGGTGGTCAAGGCGATGCTGGCCGACTGGGAGCGCCAGCAGCCGGGCCGGGTCGAGAACGTGTTCCGCGCACTGACCCATGTGGCGCCCTCGCAGCTGGCCGATCCGGCGCTGTTCGACTTCGCCGGACTGGGCGCGCGCGGTCCCGGCGCGGATGCCCACGACTGGCTGCGCGACAACCGGCCCGGCCCGTCCTGAGCCGAGCGCTTCCGTCCACCGCTTGCGCGTTGCGTGCCGGCACTCCGCGCCGGCCGGGTCGCGTTTCTCCGCCGTTCCTTCGTATCGAGATGCCATGTTCTTCCGAAACCTGACCCTGTTCCGCTTCCCCGAGACCGCCGTCGAGGCCCTCGACGACCTGGAGACCCGCCTGGAGTCCCAGCGCCTGCGCGCCTGCGGGCCGCTGGAGCTGGCCACGCGTGGATTCGTTTCCCCGTTCGGTCGCCAGTCCGACGCGTTGATGCACCAGATTGGTGCGTATACCCTGCTGACGATCGGCGGCGAGGACCGGCTGCTGCCGGGATCGGTGGTAACCGAGGAACTGGCCAACCGGATCTCCGAACTGGCCGAGAAGGAAGGCCGCCGGATCGGTGCGCGCGAGCGCAAGCGCTTGAAGGAGCAGGTGGTTTCCGAACTGCTGCCGCGGGCTTTCATCCGCCCGTCACGCCAGAGTGCTTATCTGGACGCCAAGAACGGCTGGCTGGTCGTCGATACGGCCAGCCGGAAGGTGGCCGAGGAGGCGGTCAGCCAGGTTCGCGAGGCGGTCGGGCAGTTTCCGGCCACCCCGATGGCGCCGGAAGAATCGCCGCGGGCGCTGATGACGGACTGGCTGATCCATGGCAAGCTGCCGGCAGGCTTGGCGCTCGGCGACGAGTGCGAGCTGCGCGATCCGGTCGAGGCCGGTGCCATCGTTCGCTGCCGTCGTCAAGAGCTTGAATCGGACGAGGTCCGGGAGCATCTGAAGACCGGCAAGCAGGTGTACCAGCTCGGGCTCACGTTCGACGAGCGCATGAGTTTCGTGCTCGGGGAGGACCTCACGGTCCGCAAGTTGCGTTTTCTCGATGTCGTACTGGATGAGCTGGGCGAGGAGTCGTCCGAATCGATCCAGGCGGAGATCGACGCCCGGTTCGCGTTGTTGACGCTGGAGTTGGCGCGCCTGTTCGACAAGTTCGGGGAGTGGTTTGGATTACCGCGGCCGGGGGACCGCGACTAGCGGACCCGTGTGGGTCATGAGGCAACGATGACCCTCGATAGCGACAACGGCAACAACTACCTGGAACTGGCGACGCAGACCGGCGACACGATCAAGGTCCTGCGTCGCAGCCATCCGCGTGCCCGGCGCCTGCGCCTGACGGTGACGCCCGGCGGCGCCCGCGTCACCTACCCGGAAGGGACCCATCCGGCCCAGGTGTTCGCGTTCCTGCGCAAGCACGGCGAATGGCTCGAACGAAAGCTCGACGAGCTCAACCTCGGTTCGCAGCCGCCGCCGCTGAAGGTGGGATCGGCCACGGTGATGCCGCTGCGCGGCGAGACCACGCGCCTGTCCTGGCGTGACGGCGCCTATCCGCACATCGAGCACACCGAAGACCGGTTGACGATCAGCCTGCCGCGACCGCACCGCCGCGCACCGGAAGCGGCGCGCGCCTTGCTGCGCTCGTTCCTGGAAGCGCAGATGCGGCGCGACATCTCGCGCTGGCTGGCGCGCTACACGCCGGAGCTGGGCCTGGCGCCGACCGGCATCCGCGTGCGGCCGCTCAAGAGCCTCTGGGGCAGCCTCGACACGCGCGACGTGGTGACGCTGGATCTCGCGCTGGCGCTGGCGCCGCCGGCGGCCCTGCGCTACGTGCTGGTCCACGAGCTGTGCCACCTGCGCATCCGCAACCACTCCAAGCGGTTCTGGAACCTCGTCCAGTCGCTGTACCCGGAATGGGGCGAGCAGCGCGACTGGCTGCGGCTCCACGGCCAGGCGCTCAAGGCCGAACTCGGCCGGCTGATCCAGGCGCCCGGCGGCGGCTGAACCTCGTCCCGCGCCGCTCAGGCGCGCGGCGGGTGGCGTCCGAAGAAATCCAGCAGCGCATCGGCCACCGGTCCGGGCCGTTCCAGGTGCAGGTGGTGGCCGCCTGCCAGCCGCACGATCTCGATCGCGGCCACCTCGGCCGCGCGGCGTTCGATCCACGCGCGCGGCAGGTAGGCCGTCTCCGGTTCGGTCAGCACCAGGAGCGTCGCCGCGTCGATGCCGGCCAGCAGGTCCAGCACCTGGTCCTCGGTGAAGCGCGCCGGCGAGGCGAGCCGCAAGCGGGCATCGCTCGACCAGGCCAGGCCACCGTCGACGGCCTGCAGGCCACGCTCGACGATCGGGCGCGCAGCGGCCGCGGACAGACCGCCGGCGGCGAGGCGCGCGGCGACGGCGGTGTCGATCGAGTCGAACACGCGGCGTCGGTCGCCACGGCGCGCGGCGCGCTCCCCGATGCCGCGGCGCAGCCGCTCGCGGGTATCGCCGGCTGCCGCGGTCAGCGGCCCGAGGGCTTCGATCAGCGCCAGGCGGCCGACCCGCTCCGGGAAGATCCCGGCGAAGACGCTGGCCAGCGTCCCGCCGAGCGAATGGCCGAGCAGGTCGATGCGCGGCCGGCCGAGCTGCTCGACCACACCGAGGATCTCGTCGAGGAAGTCGATGTAGGGGTACCAGGTGCCGGCGGGGCGATGCCCGGACCGCCCGTGGCCGGCCAGGTCGATGGCGATCACCTGATGGTGTGCCGCCAGCCGCGGTGCCAGATGGTCGAACGAGCCGGCATTGTCGAGCCAGCCGTGCAGCGCCAGCAGCGGCGGCAGTGCCGGGTCGCCCCAGCACCGGGCCGCGATCGGGAGGTGCGGCACGTCGAAGCGCCGCTCGCGGGCCTCGGTCACGGAACGGCGGGGTCGAGGTGGCGCCGGATCAGCTCGCCGACCAGGCGGACCTGGGCCGGCGAGGCGTTCAGTGCCGGAAGATACTCGTAGCGTTCCCCGCCGGCCGCCAGGAAGCGCTCGCGATTGGTGATCGCCAGCTCCTCCAGCGTTTCCAGGCAGTCGATCGAGAAGCCCGGCGCGAGGACCTGCACGCTGCGCACGCCTTCGCCCGGCAGCGCGGCCAGCACCGCGTCGGTGTACGGCTGCAGCCACGGCTCGCGACCCACCCGCGACTGGAAGCAGGCGAGGATCGGCGGCGCCGCCGCACCGAGCCGCCGCCGCAGGGCGTCGGTCGTCGCCCGGCACTGGTCGGCATACGGATCGCCGGCGCGGACGTAGCGCTCCGGAATGCCGTGGAACGACAACAGCAGGCGCTCGGCACGGCCGTGGGCCTGCCAGTGCGCCTCGACGCTGGCGGCGAGCCCTTCGACATAGGCCGGTTCGTCCGCGTAGCTGTCGACGAAATGCAGCTCCGGCACGCGCCGGCGCCGGCGCAGGTGGCGGCCGACCGCGTCGAGCACCGAGGCGGTGGTCGTCGCCGAATACTGCGGAAACAACGGCAGCAGCAGCAGGCGACGCACGCCGGCCGCCATCAGTTCGTCGATCCGCGTGCCGAGGTCGGGGAGCCGGTAGCGCATCGCGTGCCGCACCACCACGCCGGGCCATTCGGCCTGGACGGCTTCGGCCAGTGCCGCCATGCCGGTCTGCAGCGGCGAACCGGCCGGGGTCCAGATCGCGCGGTACAGCGCCGCCGATCGGGCCGGCCGGATACGCAGGATCACGCCGTGCAGCACCGGCAGCCAGAGCCAGCGCGGCTGTTCCACCACCCGCGGATCGGACAGGAACTCGGCCAGGTAGCGCCGCACCGCCGCCGGCGTCGGCGCATCGGGGGTGCCGAGGTTGATCAGCAGGACGCCGGTGTCCGGTGCGGGGCGGTCGGGGGCGGGAATCGGTTCGGTGGGCATACCGGGCGGAAGGCTGGGCGGCTGCGACGAATCTGGCCGCAAAAACGTCCGCCGCACGCGCGGTTGCAGTGCTTTGTTACGGCGGAGAGTGCTGCTAGACTCGGGGAGCCCGGCGTCGGCAGGACGGCCGGCCCGGGCGACGACTACCCATAACGATAACATCGACCGCCATGCGCATGCGTGCCTGCTTTGCCGCAGCCGTGCTTCTTTTCGCCTCGTCGCCTGCGTTCGCGCAACTGGCGACGCCGGCCTACGGCGTGGCGTTCCGTGACTTCTACCGGCTCGATCTGGCCACCCGGCGCGCGACCTTCATCGGCGAAGCCGGTCCGGTCAACGGCCAGGCGGTCGCCCAGATCCGCGGCCTGACCTACGGCCCCGGCGGCGAGCTGTTCGCCGTCGTCGGCAACCAGAAGATCATCGTCCAGCTCGATCCCGCGTCCGGCACGGCCAGCTATCGCGGCGCGCTGTCGGGCATGCCGACCGAGGAAGCGCTCGACCTGTCGATGACCTATGCCTGCGACGGCAACCTGTGGATCGCCTCGGCCAACGGCAGTCTCTGGAAGACCAGCCCGGCCGCGATCAACCCGGTCTACGTCGGCGACACCGGCCGGCCGATCACCGGCCTGGCCGCTCGCGGCGGCGTGCTCTACGGGGCCGCCGGTCGCGACGACAACGGCCTCTACCGGATCGACCAGACCACCGCGCGCGCCGAGCGCATCGGCGATTTCGGCCGCGTTCCCAACTACGTCAACGTCGTGGCCATGAGCTTCGACGCGTCGGGCAAGCTCTGGGCGACGCTCAACTACAATCCGCCGGCGCTGGTCGACTGGAGCGATCTGGTCACGATCGATCCGGCAACCGGCGCGCTGACCGTGCTCGGCTCGCTGGAAGGCCCCTCGCGCCTGCGCGGCATCTCGATGAACGGGTTCATCGTCGCGCCCACCGACTGCACGCCGACCGGCGGTCCGCCGGAGCCGGTGCCCATGCCGGTCCGTTCGCCGTGGGCGCTCGGCCTGATGACGCTCGCACTCGGCCTGGTGGCACTGTTCGCGCTGCGTCGCCGCCGGCTCTCCTGACCGCTTTCATCGGCGGCTCAGCTCGACCTGCTACGGTGTCGGGACCCGTATTTGCCTGGAGTTCCCCGATGCCTTCCCTCGCGCGCGTCTGCCTCGCCGTCGCCTTGCTCGTTCTGGCGCTGCCCGCCGTGGCGGGCGAGAAGGAAAACGAACGCGCCAGCAACGCGGTCCGTGTGCTCCAGGAAGTCATGCAGGCGCCGGACAAGGCGATTCCGCGCGACCTGCTCACCAACGCCTACGCGGTCGCGGTGATCCCGGATGTGATCAAGGCCGGCTTCGTGGTCGGCGGCCGCCACGGCTCGGGCCTGCTCTCGATCAAGTCGGCCGACGGCACCTGGTCCAACCCGAGCTACATCAGCATGACCGGCGGCAGCGTCGGCTTCCAGGCCGGCGTGTCGTCCACCGACGTGATCCTGGTCTTCCGCAACCAGCGCGGCGTCGAGTCGATCGTGCACGGCAAGTTCACGCTCGGAGCGGATGCGTCGGCGGCCGCCGGGCCGGTCGGCCGCACCGCGCAGGCATCCACCGATGCGCAGCTCAAGGCCGAGATCTACTCGTACTCGCGTGCGCGCGGCCTGTTCGCCGGCGTGGCCCTGGACGGCTCGGCGCTGACGATCGACAACAAGGCCAACCAAGCGGTTTATGGCAACGGCGTGACCGCCCGCCGCATCCTGGATGGCGGCGTCAGCAACGTGCCGGGCCCGGTCGTGGACTTCCGCGATCGCCTGGAAGAGTACACTTCGCAGTAATCGCGCCCGCCCTGCCGGATCGTTCCCCGGGGAACTCCTCGAAAGGCGGCGCGCGCCACCACGAGATCGAGGTTTCCCATGGGTAGTTTCAGTATCTGGCACTGGCTGATCGTCCTGGTCGTCGTCGCGCTGATCTTCGGCACCAAGCGCCTGCGCAACATCGGCGAGGACGTCGGCAGCGCGATCAAGGGCTTCCGCAAGGGCATGCAGGAAGGCGAAGAGGCGCAGGGCCAGCTCAAGGCCGATCCGCCGCCCACCGCCGCCAAGACCGAGAGCGAGCAGCGCGATCGCGCCGAATAGGACGCGGCCATGTTCGACGTCGGTTTCGGCAAGCTCGCGCTGATCGCGATCGTGGCCCTGCTGGTGCTCGGCCCGGAGCGCCTGCCGCGTGTCGCGCGCACGGCCGGTGCGCTGGTGCGCCGCGCACGCAGCAGCTGGCTCAACGTGCGCAGCGAGATCGAGCGCGAACTGGCCGCCGAGGACATGAAGCAGCAGGTCAACGACGCATTGCGCGCGACCGACCTGCGGGCCGAGGTCGACGCCACGGCCGAAAGCATCCGCCGCAGCGTCGAGCCGGTATCGTCCACGCCGGCGCCGGCGTCGCCCGCGCCTTCGACACCTCCCGCCGCAACGTCCGCTGCCGATGACCACCGCTGAGTACGCGGCGTCGACGGTGACCTCTTCGTCCCCGGTCTCCCACGCACATGCAAGTTGATCCCGGCATGGAAGAGGAGCAGTCCTTCCTCACGCACCTGGTCGAGCTGCGTTCGCGCCTGCTCAAGGCGGTGGCCGCGGTGCTCGTCGTGCTGGTCGCCCTGCTGCCGTTCTCCAAGCGGATCTATGCGCTGCTGGCCCGGCCGCTGGTCGAGCACCTGCCGGCCGGGGGCAGCATGATCGCCACCGAGGTCGCCTCGCCGTTCCTGGTGCCGCTCAAGCTGTGCTTCTTCGTCGCGCTGTTCCTGGCGATGCCGGTGGTGCTGTACCAGCTCTGGGCATTCGTATCGCCGGGCCTGTATCGCCACGAGAAGCGGCTGGCCCTGCCGCTGCTGGGCTCCGCCGTGGCGCTGTTCTACATCGGCTGCGCGTTCGCCTACTTCCTGGTGCTGCCGGCGGTCTTCACGTTCACCACCGGCATCGCCCCGGAGGGCGTGGCGGTGATGCCCGACATCAGCCGCTTCCTGGACTTTGCGCTGATCCTGTTCCTGGCGTTCGGGCTGTGCTTCGAGGTGCCGGTGGCCCTGGTGATCCTGGTCGCGATCGGCGTGGTGACGCCGGCGCAACTCGCCACCAATCGTTCTTACGCGATCGTCGGCGCCTTCGTGGTCTCGGCCGTCGTGACGCCGCCCGACGTGCTGTCGATGCTGATGCTGGCGATCCCGATGTGCCTGCTCTACGAGCTCGGCATCCTGGTTGCGCGCGCGATCGTGCGCCGCTCGGCCGCTGTCGACGCTGCAGCCGGCGACTAGTCGCCGGCTCTCCTCCGGTCGCGTCGCCGCGCGACCTGCCGGCGCAGGCCTTCGTACCGAGCGCCGCGTACGAAAAACCCGGTAGCACGGACCACCGCGACGCGCGCGGAGGCAGGTCGTGGTCGCGTAGACAGTTACAAAAAGTAACAAGTCAGCCGGCAGCGGCGGCCTGTGCGTACAGGTGCCGTCGATATACTGGCCCCAAAAGCAAAGGGATCTGCTCTGGATGCCGGCCCGGGACCGGACGGCACCGCGACGCAGGAACGGGTCGCCGGCACCATGGCGGCCCGCTGCATACTCAGCGACGGTGGATCCACATGAAGAATTCGACGCTCAATTCCGAAGACGCGCGTGACGCGTCCCTGCGTGTGTCCAAGCGCATGCGCGACAGCCTCAAGGCCGCTGCCGCGGTCATGGGCCGCCCGTTGTACGAAGTGACGAACGAGGCCATCAACCACTACCTCGGCAACCTCAAGCTCGGCGACCCGCTGGTGGCGATCCGCCGCAACGGCAGCGGCCGCGCGCGCACAGCCACCCGCTGACCGTCACGGCCGGCCGGCACGTCCCGGCTCCCTCCTTCCGGCCGGGCGCCCGCATCGGCGCCACCGCACCCCTGGACGCAGGGCACCGGACGGTCCAGCAATCTGGACGCTGCGGCGCGCCGTTACGAATCGCGCCGGTCCTGCGCGAGGGGTGATCAGTCGATCGGCGGCAGCACCGTGCTCACTTCGGCGATCGTCGTGATGCCGCGAGCGACCTGCGCGGCCGCGGAAAGGCGCAGCGGGCGCATGCCGGTGGCCAGCGCGGCGGAGGTCAGCTTGGTGAGATCCATCGCCGGCTCGATCAGCGCGCGCAGCTTCGGCGTGATCCGCAGCATCTCGTACAGCCCGGTACGGCCGAGGAAGCCGGTCTTGCGGCATTCCAGGCAGCCCTTCGGGCCGAACACGCGTTCGGGCGGCGTGATCTTCCAGCCGTGCGTCAATGCCGCCCAGGCCGGCTCGTCGACCGCCTGCTCGCTCTTGCAGTGCGGGCACAGCGTGCGCACCAGGCGCTGGGCGACCACGCCGGTCAGCGTCGACTGGATCAGGTAGTTCGGCACGCCGAGGTCGAGCAGGCGCGTCATCGCGCTCGGCGCGTCGTTGGTGTGCAGCGTCGACAGCACCAGGTGGCCGGTCAGCGACGCCTGCACCGCCATCTGCGCGGTTTCCAGGTCGCGAATCTCGCCGACCATGATGATGTCCGGATCCTGCCGCAGCAGCGTGCGCACGCCGGCGGCGAAATCCAGGTCGATCGCCGGCTGCACCTGCATCTGGTTGAACTCCGGCGAGACCATCTCGATCGGGTCCTCGACCGTGCAGACGTTGAGGTCGGGCGTCGCCAGGTGCTTGAGCGTGGAGTACAGCGTCGTGGTCTTGCCCGAGCCGGTCGGCCCGGTCACCAGCACGATGCCGTGCGGCCGCTCCACCATCTCGCGCCAGAGCTTCTCCTCGTCGGTGGCGAAGCCGAGCTGGCGGAACTCCTTGACCACGATGTCCGGGTCGAAGATGCGCATGACCAGCTTCTCGCCGAACGCGGTCGGCATGCTCGAGATGCGCAGCTCCACCTCGCGCCCGCCCTGCGAGCGCGTCTTGATGCGGCCGTCCTGCGGCCGCCGTTTCTCGGCCACGTCCATGCGCCCGAGGATCTTCACGCGCGCGGTGACCGCCGTCATCACCGGCGTCGGCAGCTCGAACACCTTGTGCATGACGCCGTCGATGCGGAAGCGGATCGGGCTGGTATCGCGGCGCGGCTCGAGGTGGATGTCCGAGGCGCGCTGCTCGAAGGCGTACTGCAGCAGCCAGTCGACGATGTGGACGACGTGCCGGTCGTCGACACCGACCTCGCCGGTCTTGCCCAGCTCGACCAGCTGCTCGAAGTTGAGGATCGCGCGGCCGTCGTGGATGTCGGACTTGGCGTCGCGCGCGCGCTGGATCGAGCGCTGCACGCTCCACCACTCGGCCAGGTAGCGGTTGACGTCGATCGGGCTGGAGACCACCCGCTGCACGTCCTTGCGCAGCACGTGGGCGAGGTCCGCGTGCCAGCGCTCGTCGAACGGCTCGGGCGTGGCGATGACCACCTGCGACTCGGTGACCGCCACCGGCAGGATGCGGTAGCGCTGCGCATAGGCGTGGCTGATGACCTGGGTCGCGGCGCCGACGTCGATCTTCATCGGGTCGATCTTGAGGTACGGCAGCTGCGCGCGCCGCGCCAGCCACTGGGTCAGCACCTCGACGCTGAGCGGCTTGTCCGGCTCGCGCACGTCGGCCAGCTTGAGGTTGGCGACCAGCACCAGCGGGTGCAGCTCGGTCAGGCCGCGCGCGGTGCGCACGTCGGCGCGCACGCGCTTGCAATCGGCCTCGGTGACCACGCCGTCGGCGAGCAGGGCGGCCAGCACGTCGTCCAGCTCCAGCCGCCCCCGTGCACCGAGCCGGGATTCCTTGCCCCGTTCCGACTGGGTGCGGTGCGGTTGCGTCGCCATGCGCTCGACCTCGGGAAAACCAGTGCCCGCGGCTATACTAACGCGCTTTTTCATCGCAACTGTGAGCCAGTGCATGGCCGGCCCGACCTTCCAGGACGTCATCCAGACCCTCAACCGCTATTGGGCGGAGCAGGGGTGCGTATTGATCCAGCCGCTCGACACGGAGGTCGGCGCGGGAACCTTCCATCCGGCCACGTTCCTGCGTGCGATCGGCCCGGAGCCGTGGGCCGCCGCCTACGTCCAGCCCTCGCGGCGCCCGACCGACGGCCGCTACGGCGACAACCCCAACCGCCTGCAGCACTACTATCAGTACCAGGTGGTGATGAAGCCCAATCCGGACGACATCCTCGACCGCTACATCGGTTCGCTGAAGGCACTCGGCGTCGATCCGCTGGTGCACGACCTGCGCTTCGTCGAGGACAACTGGGAGTCGCCGACGCTCGGTGCCTGGGGCCTGGGCTGGGAAGTCTGGCTCAACGGCATGGAAGTCACGCAGTTCACGTACTTCCAGCAGGCCGGCGGCCTCGAATGCCGGCCGGTCACCGGCGAGATCACCTACGGGCTGGAGCGCCTGGCGATGTACCTGCAGAACGTCGACAACGTCTACGACCTGGTCTGGACCGAGGCGCCGCACGGCACCGTCACCTACGGCGACGTCTTCCACCAGAACGAGGTCGAGCAGAGCACCTACAACTTCGAGCACGCCAACGTCGCCAAGCTGCTGGCGTGGTTCGACACCTGCGAGGCGGAGGCCGCGCGGCTGGTCGAGGCCGGCCTGCCGCTGCCGGCCTACGAGCAGGTCATGAAGGCCAGTCATACCTTCAACCTGCTCGACGCGCGCCGCGCGATCAGCGTGACCGAGCGCCAGCGCTACATCCTGCGCGTGCGCACGATCGCACGCGCCGTCGCCGAGGCCTATCACGCCCAGCGCGAGAAGCTCGGTTTCCCGGGCCTGAAGAAGAAGGAGGCCGCGTGATGACCACCACCGCCTCCCTGCTGGTCGAACTGGGCACCGAGGAACTGCCACCCAGGGCGCTCGACGACCTCGCCGCCGCGTTTGCCGGAGCGCTGGTCGAGGGCCTGGCCAAGCGCGGCGTCGCCGCCGATGCCGCCGGCGCACGCACCTATTGCTCGCCGCGGCGGCTCGCGGCCTGGATTCCCGCGGTTGCCACCACCCAGCCCGACCAGGTCGTCGAGCGGCGTGGTCCCGCGCTCGCGGCCGGGCTCGACGCGACCGGCCAGCCGACACGTGCCCTGGTCGGCTTCGCGCAGAGCTGCGGCGTCGAGGTCGCGGCACTGGAGAAACTGGAGACCGACAAGGGCGCCTGGTTCGTCCATCGCGCCGAGAAGAAGGGCCAGCCGACCGCCGCGCTGGTGCAGGCCGTTCTCGAGGACGCCCTCAAGGCGCTGCCGATCCCCAAGCCGATGCGCTGGGGCGGGCACGACTACAGCTTCGTCCGGCCGGCACACTGGCTGGTGGTGCTGCACGGCAGCGAGGTGGTGGACGCCGCCGTGCTCGGCCTGCGTTCGGGCCGGCAGTCGCGCGGCCACCGCTTCCATCATCCGCAGCCCGTGCACGTCGCCGACGCCGACGCCTGGCTGGACGCCCTGCGCGCGGCCAAGGTCCTCGCCGACCCGGCCGAGCGCCGCGCGCGCGTCCGCGCCGAGGTGGCACGCGCCGGTCGCGACACCGGCGGCGAGCCGCGCCTGTCCGACGCCCTGCTCGAAGAGATCGCCAACCTGACCGAATGGCCGGTCGCGATCGGCTGCGCGTTCGAGCGCGCCTTCCTCGAGGTCCCGGCCGAGGCGCTGGTGACGACGATGGAGGCCAACCAGAAGTTCGTCCCGGTGTTCGACGGCGAAGCCCGCCTCACCGAGCACTTCATCGGCGTCGCCAACATCGAGTCCAAGGACCCGGCCGAGATCCGCAAGGGCTACGAGCGCGTGATCCGCCCGCGCTTCGCCGACGCCAAGTTCTTCTTCGACGAGGATCGCAAGCAGCCGCTGGCGGCCTACCAGGGCGCGTTGGAGGCGGTGACCTACCAGCAGCAGCTCGGCAGCGTCTGGAGCAAGGTGGTGCGCGTGGCCGAACTGGCCCGCGTGATCGCCAACCGCACCGGTGTCGATGCCGGCCTGGCCACGCGCGCGGCGGCCCTGTCCAAATGCGACCTGATGACGCGCATGGTCGGCGAGTTTCCGGAACTGCAGGGCGTCATGGGCCGCTACTACGCGACGGCAGGCGGCGAGAACGCCGCCGTCGCCGCGGCGCTCGACGAGGTCTACGCGCCGCGCTTCGCCGGCGACGCGATCGCTGCCGGCCAGGTCGGCCGGGTGCTGGCGATCGCCGAGCGGCTCGACACGCTGGCCGGCATCTTCACCGTGGGCCTCAAGCCGAGCGGCAACAAGGACCCGTTCGCGCTGCGTCGCGCCGCGCTCGGTCTCGCGCGTACGCTGATCGAGGGTGAGCTGGAGCTGGATCTCAAGGCCCAGCTCGCCGAAGCGCTGGCGTTGCTGCCGGAGACGGCGTTCGCCGTGAAGGACGCGACACCCGGGAGCGATGCAGGCATACGCCGCGACGTCCTGGCCGCCGAACTCTACGACTTCATCCTCGACCGCCTGCGCGGCTACTACGCCGACCAGGGCATCCCCGGCGAGGCGTTCGAGGCGGTGCGCGTGCTGGCGCCGGCTTCGCTGCTCGACTTCGATCGCCGCCTGCGCGCCGTCGTCGCGTTCGCCAGCCTGCCCGAAGCCGAGGCCCTGGCCGCCGCCAACAAGCGCATCGGCAACATCCTCAAGCAGGCGGGTTTCACCACGCAGGCGGGTTACGCCGCGCGTGCGGACGACCCGCCGGCGCAAAGCGCGCTGCGGCAGGCGCTCGACAGTGCCGGCCAGGACTATCAAAGCCTGCTCGCCTCGCGTGACTACGTCGGTGTGCTGCGCACGCTCGCGACGTTGCGCGACGTGGTCGATCGTTTCTTCGCCGACGTGATGGTGATGGCGGAGGACGCCGACGTGCGCCACAACCGCCTGGCCCTGCTCAGCAACCTGCGCGTGATGTTCCTGCGCGTTGCCGACATCTCGTTGCTGCAGCGCGGCTGAGACCCGCACCGGAACGCGAGCACGCCTCGCCGCCGCCTGCCGTGCCGGCACGGCAGGCGTGAGCAGAGATCGCGCACGGATGCCGCGTGTCACGGCGATCGTGTACGCCATCGGCGGACGCGATCCGCAAGGCGATTCGAGCCGGGCTCGCGTACGGTCGGCTCGCGCACGGTCCGCCGCCGGCCCGTCGCCCTTCCGTCGCGCGAGCGGTCGCCACGGACACCGGCGCCATGCCGTCTCGGAACCTCCAGCCCGAGGCGGGCATACCGCCGGCGCCAGGGGTCAATCGAACCCGCCCTGAAAGATCGCGTCGGTCGAGCCGGCGCCCGAGAGCGGCAGCTGCGCGCCGATGCCCTGGTCGCTCATGACCATCAGCGTTTCGTTCTGCACGCCCGGCCCCATCGGCGAGAAGCGGATCTCGACGGTGCAGGTCTCTCCGGGCCCGAGCATCGGCATGCACAACATGCCGTCCGCCTGGAACGAGGGCAGCACCAGGAAATTCGAGATCGGCGCGAATCCACTGCCGGTATTGCGCAGCAGCACCGTGCGGGTCGCCGTCGTGCCGGTGGCGACGGCGCCGAAGTCGACGCTGGCCGGTTCGAACACCAGGCTCGCGGGATTGCCGTTGCCGAAGCCGGTACCCGACAGCGCAATCTGCGCCTGGGCGCCCTGTGCGGTGGTCAGCGTCAGCGTCGCGGCTGCGGGGCCGGCGGTGGTGGGTCTGAACTCGAGATCGACGATGCACACTTGCCCCGCCATCAGCCATTCGCAGCCGATGTCGCTGCCGGCGTGGAACGCCGGATCGGACGTGGAGAACGTCAGTTGGGTCAGCAGGCCCGTGCCGAAGTTGCGCAACTGGATCATCCGGCGTCCCACGGTGCCGACCGCGGTCTGACCGAAATCCACGCTGCTCTCCAGGAAGTCGGCGGCGGTGTCGCGCAGCACGCCGCGCCCGGACAGGGCCACATTGGCCTCGATGAGCGGATTGGGGCTGGAGATGCGCAGCGAGGTCGCGAGCGGCGTGACGTCGATCGGCTTGTAGCGCACCGTGATCTGGCAGCTCGCGCCGGCGGCGAGAAAATCGCAGGTCCGCGTGTCCACCAGGAAGGACGGCACGTCCCAGGCAAACCAGAGCATCGCCGCGGCAGTGCTGGTGTTGGTCACGGTGAGCGTGCGCGGCGCGCTCGTCGTGCCGACGTCGACGGTGCCGAAATCCAGCGTCTCTTCCGAGACCGATGCACCCTGCAACGGCGGGACCGCGGCCCCGAGCATGGTCAGGTGCGTCGTGGCGCTTTCGAGCGTGCTGACGCCCCAGCTGTCGGCAAGCGGGCCGGTAGCGCTCGGCGCATAGGTCAGGGTGATGCTGCAGTCCGCGCCCGGCGCCAGCGTCGCGCCGCAGGCGCTGGTGTCGACGCTGACGCCGGCTTCCGGCGCGGTGAACAGCAGCCCCGTCGCGGCGTGCGTGCCGATGTTGCCGAGCGTGACGGTGCGTGTCGCACTGCTGCCGGGCTGGACGTTGTGGAAGTCCACGTAGGCCGGCACGAAGCGCAGCCGGTCCGGGACCGGATCACGCAGTGCCACCTTGATGACCCGGCCGGGCGCGTTGAGCGTGCCGGCATAGGCGTAGTCGCCTCCGCTGTCGAGCGCGAGGCTCAGCAGCCCGTTGTCGTCGCCATCGAAGACCAGCGATTCGGCGGCCGTGAACGTGGACAGGTCGACCTTCAGCAGGCGCGCCGGTTTGGTCGCCGCGCCGAAGTACGCATACCGGCCGGCCGCGTCGATCGCGGCGGTACCGAGTCCGACGGAGTCGATACCCATGTGCAGCACCGTGCCCGGCTGGAAGCTCGCCAGGTCGACCTTGGCCACGTACGGCGCGTAGCTTGGGTTGGAGTAGGTGCCGAAATAGGCGGTCGAGCCGTCCGGCGCCATGACGGCCGAGCGGAAGCCGACCACGTGCGGCGGGAACGTGATCATGCCGGCCCACTGGAACGTCGCCAGGTCGATCCGCGCCACATTGGCCGGTGCAGTCATCGTGCCGAGATACAGATAGCGGCCGGCCGGATCGATGGTGGACGATTGCAGGTACTGCAGGCCGGTCTGCACGCGGCCGACCACCTGCAAGGTCGCCAGGTCGATCTTCTCGACCAGGCCCTCGTCCGAGCTGGTATAGCCGTAGCGCCCTTGCGGATCGATGCGGAAGGTCTGCGCGTAGTGGCTCAGCTGGCTGGTGCCGAGGAGCGTCATCGTCGACAGGTCGACCTTGCCGACCCTGGGGCCGGCCAGGCTGTCGTAGGTCACGTAGAGCGTGGTGCCGAGCGGGTGCAGGGCACCGATCGGGCCGTCGGCCGAGTCCACGCCCTGGTCGAACGGGATCTCGCCGACCGGCTCCATCGTGGCCAGGTCGATCGTGACCAGCGGGCTGGGCCGGCCCGGCGTCGGGCTCGTGATCACGTAGGCCCAGCGGCCGTCGCTGCTGACGAGCACGCTCCTGGCGTGGGGAAGGCCCGCGCCGACGATCGTGGCGTCGACGCGTTCGAGCGCGTGGGCACCGCCGGCGGACAACAGCAGCGCCAGCAGCACCAGCAGCAGGCCTGCGGCTCGCGGGGCCCGATGCAGCGGGTCCCTTGCAACCATCCAATCAGATGTCGCGTACATAAGTGTTTCCCCAAGCGAACGACGGTGGAGCAGCCCGCCACGATGCGGGATGCCGAAGCGAATGGCTGCGTGAACAGCGGGCCAGTCGAGTATGGAAGTGCGTAATCGGCCGCAACAAGCGGGCGCACCGCCGTGTTGGCGCCATGGCGGAAATGCGCCGCCGGGCAGTCACGCTTGCGCTGCCGCCGTTCATGCGTCCTCCCGCATGCCGAAGCGGTGCGCGGCGAGCCAGCCGGCCTGGAATCGTGTCCTGGCGCCGATGCGTTTCATGAAGGCGCCGATGCGGCGGTCCAGCGTGCGCGGCGACAGGCCCAGCGCGGCGGCGGTCGCCTTGTCGTTGGAGCCCGCGGCCAGGCGCGTCAGCAGCCGCTGCTCGCTGTCCAGCACGGCGCGCGGATCGGCGGGGTCGGACCGCGCGCAATCGGCGACCGACAGCGGCGCCGCCTGCCGCCAGAGCAGATCGAAGTAATCGCGCAGCGCCTCCAGCAGCGACGAGGCGCGTACCAGCAGAACCGGTCCTCCGAGGGCTTGCAGGCTCATCGGGATGAGGCCCGCCTGGCCGTCCGCGATCAACAGCTTCAGCGACAGGCCGGACCCGACGCGCACCTCGGCGCCGGCCTCCATGCAGACCCGCACCCGTTCGAGCACGCCGGGTGCGTCGAATGCCTCCACGTCGATCAACGTGCGATAGGCCACACCGCGTGCGAGGCCGTCGATTTCCGCCGCATCGACCGTATGCGGCGGTCCGGCGACGTACGGCGGCTTGTCCAGGCACAGGCACTCGGTTCTTGCGCCGCGCTGGATCTCGACGATGGCACGGCGCACGCGCTCCGCGTCGTCGAGCACCTCGATCACGTCGTTGCCGGGAGCGACCCGGAAGACCGCCGGGCGGAACTCCTCGATCAGTGCGGCGGCCGCGGCCCCAGCACGGGCCAGCGCGTCGGCCTGCCGCTGGATCAGGGCTTCCAGCACGATGTCGGGAGGCACCGCGCGGTAGCGGCGCGGCCGCTGTCGCGACGGCACGACCAGGCCCTTGGCCGACAGGTCGGCGACGAGGACGCGTGCCCGCGCGACCGGAAGGCTCAGCTGCGCGGCCAGTTCAGCTACCGATGCGCCGGCGCTGCGCAGCAGGGTCCGATAGGCGTCTTCCTCGATCGCGGCGAGGCCGAGCACCGCGAGCGCGGGAGACGCCGGGTGGTCCCCGGGCGCGAAGGCATCGGACATCATCGGGCTCCGTCCTGGCGCGGTTGCGCCACCGGACCTTCTTAGACGGGCCGGTCCTGCCGTGCATTCGCCACGGCTAACACGGGGCTAACACCGGTCTTCCGCCGCTTCCTTCGATAGCGTCGGCCGCCTACTCGGGGCAGCGGCAGGCCTCAGCGCAGCCCGGGGAAGTCGCGCAACGCCGGGTCGATGGTCCGCTCGCCGGCCAGGGCGTCGGCGCGATCGAGCGCCGCCTGCCAGGCCGAACGCTGGCGCGTGGCCCGGTAGAGCCGGACTTCGAGCACGGCGGCGTCGAAGTTGCGATAGGTGACGTCGCCGAGCAGCCCGACGATCTCCGCGGCACGATCGAGCTCGCCCCGGTCGACCAGCCAGGGAACATAGGCTTCGGCGATGCGCAGCCGGTCCCACGGCACCAGGTCGGCCGCCGCCTGCGCCTGCTCGAAAGCGAGCCGTGCCGCCTCGGCGTCGCCGCGCGCCATCGCCAGGGCCGCATCGGCCAGGCGCCGGTACGCAGCGACCGGCTTGGCCGGGGCGGCCTCGATGAACGCACCGAGCTGCGCCGCGGTCCGCTGCGCCGCCGCGACATCGTGGACGGCCTGCAGCCGCACGAGCACCAGATAGGTCAGTGCGACGTGCCGCGGATCCTCGTCCGGATCGAACAGGTGCTCGATCGCCCAGGCCGCTTCACGTTCCGCCCGCGCCGTCTCGCCGGACGCCAGCGCGGCGCGCGCGGCCAGCGCGTGGGCGAAGTACCGGTTGAGACGATCGTCGCCGTCGAGGATCTGGCGATAGGCGGGTGCGACGAGGCTCACGGCATCGGCGATGCGGCCGTTGTCCAGTAGCACGTCGGCACGGGCGAGCTTCATCGAGGCGCGCATGCCTGGATGTTCGATGCGCGCGTCGAGCTCGCGCATCCGCGGCTCCTGCGTGAGCGCCGCCTGCGGCTCGGCCAGCAGTGTCCACGCGGCGGCGAGGTGGCTGCGGATGACGCCTTCGTGCCAGGCCTCGTGAAACGCCTGCAGGCGATCGGCGGCGCGCGACAGCACCGCGATGCTTTCGGCCAGGCGTCCGGTCCGGCGCAGCAGGACGCCGACCTGCGCGTCGGTGCGCGTGACACCGAGCCAATCGCCGCTGGCGGCGAGCAGGACGCGCGCGCGTGCGTAGTCGCCGAGGCTCTGCTCGTAGCGGCCTTGGGAACTGGCGAGCGTGCCGAGCTCGCGCCAGGCACGGCCCAGTTCGTTCGTGCCGGACGTCCGGCCTTGCAGCAGATCGATCGTCTGCCGGGCGTAGCGCTCGACCTCGGCGAAGTCGCGGCGCTGGTAGTGCACCTGGCAGAGCGCATTGAGTGCGCGGGCGCGCAGGACGACATCGTCCGTTCCGGGATGGGCCGCGATCAGCGCTTCGAAGCGCTGCTGGGCCGCATCGAAGCGCCCGGTCGTGTACTCCATCCGGCCGAGCTCGTAGGCGAGCTCGGTGGACTCCGGATACCGGCGGTACGCCTGGTCCAGGATGACGCGGGCCGCCTCCGGCTTTCCGTCCAGATAGGCAGCCTGGGCCTGCTTGAGCACGACCGCCAAGGCGGGATCGACCTCGCCGGCCGGCGGAGGTGCGCCCTCGCCGACGCCGGCGAGCAACCGGTCCGCCGCCTCTCGCGCCGCGTCGAGCACCTGGTCGCTCTCGGCCGAGACGCCGAGGCGTATCGGCGCCTGGCCGTGGACGATCGTCAGCGCCACGCGCCAGCGCGGCCCGACCGCCTCCACGCGCGGCTGCACGATCCAGTTCGCGCCCGCGCTCTCGGCGAGATCGGCCAGCGCGGCCGCGTCGAGGCTCGCGGTGTCGCGTCCCTTGGTCAGCGCGACGCTGTTGTCGCTCGGGATCGTGGTCCGGCCCGACCCGGCGAGGCGTTCGGCGACGAGCGCCATGACGCCGAGCCGCAGCCAGGCCTGTCCCTCGGCCGGCTCGACGATCGCCGGCAGGACCAGCGCGGGACGCTGCGCGACCGGCACCGAGGCCGGGCTTTCCGCGGCGGCCGGCCGGACCGGCACCGGGGGTGCCTGGCGGACGAGCAGCGTTCCCAGCAGGGCCGTGGCACCGGCGATCCCGAGGGCGAGCAACCGGCCGAGCCGTCGCCGCGTGCGCGGCGCTCGGGCCGGCGCTGCCGCGGGGTCGGGCGCCACCGGCGGCTCGGCCGCTTCGGCGCTCGCATGCGGGCCCGGCGCCGGCTCGACCACGCGGGTCGCCGCGACCCAGTGGTAGCCGAATCCCGGAATCGTGCGGATCACGCGCTGCTCGTCGCCGCCGTCGTCGAGCATCTTGCGCGTACGGGCGAGCAGCTGCGCGAGGACGTTGTCGCCGACCTCGGTCTGGTTCCAGACCGCCGCGATCAGCTCGTCACGGCCCACCGCACGCGCGCGCTGCTCGATCAGATGCAGCACGCAGTCGAACACGCGTGCCGGCAGCAGGCAGACGCTGCCGTCGGGGCGACGGAGTTCGCGCGTCGCCGCCGACAGCTCAAACCCTTCGAATTCGTAGATACGCCCCGTCATGCCCGCTCGTCCGCAAGTCGGCTGCATTCAGCCGTCCATCGGCACGCGAGCAGACCCGACGGCACGACAGGCCGTCCGTCCCAAGCCTAAGCGAAGACGCCGGCGCCGCCTAGGCGCTCCCGCCGGGCCGACGTCAGTCGTGAACCGGCAGGGGCGGGATCGGCCGCGGCACCAGCGGCGGCACCGGTTCGCTGCGAAGCTTCTCCTGCAGGTAGCCGATCGCGCGGTCGAGCTGGCGGTCCTCGCCGGCGAAGGTGGCATGCGGCGGGTTCTCCACGACGATGTCCGGGTCCACGCCGACCGCCTCGACCAGCCACTGGCCGTCCACGCCGTACTGCGGGAACTCGGCCACGCGCGCGCGGCCGCGGTCGACCAGCGCGTTGCGGTCCGACAGCCAGACGCCGGCACCGGCCGTGCGCGTGCCGATCAGCGGCCCCAGCTTGAGCGCCTTGACCGCCGCCGAGAACGTCTCGCCGTCGGAATAGGTCAGCTCGTCGGTCAGCACCGCCAGGTGGCCGCGGAAGGTCTGCTGCATGTTCGCGTACGGCGGCGCGTCCGGCCGGGCCCAGAACGCCCAGGCACGGCGCAGCAGCTTCTCGATGATCCAGCTGTCGATGTTGCCGCCGCGGTTCCGGCGCACGTCGATGATGAGGCCGTCGCGGTCGTATTGCGCGTAGAACTCGCGCACGAAGGTGGCGATGTCGGCCGGACCCATCGCGCGCAGGTGCAGGTAGCCGATGCGGCCGCCGGCGACGCGCTCGACGGTTTCACGGCGTGCCTGCTCCCAGTCGTTGTAGCGCAGGTTCGCCTCGCGCATGCCGTTGGCCGGGACGACCACGAAGCGGCGCGTCGCGGCGGTGCCGCGGCGGACCTCGATCAGTACCTGCTGGCCGGCCTGGCCGCGCAGCAGGTCCGACAGGTCGCGCACGCCGGCGGTCGGCCGCCCGTTGATGGCGACCAGCAGGTCGCCTTCGCGCACGTCGATGCCCGGCTGCTGCAGCGGGCCGCGCTCGGACGGCAGTTCCGCTTCGGTCCGGTAGATGTGCGCGATGCGCCAGCCATCGGCGACACGCTCCAGGCGCGCGCCGAGGCCCGCCGCCTCCGGCACCGGGGCGCCCTGGCGCAGGTCGCCGCCGCCCACCTGCGAATGCAGGGCGCCGAGCTCGCCCATCATCTGGCCGAGCAGGTCGTCCAGCTCGCCGCGGTCGGTCAGCCGCGTTGCTAGGGGCGCATAGCGTGCGCGCACGGCCGCCCAGTCGACGCCGCGCAGCCTGGCGTCGAAGAAATGGTCGCGGTGCAGGCGCCAGGCGTCGTCGAACATCTGGCGCCATTCGGCCTGCGGGTCGATGCGCAGGTTCCAGTCGCCGACGCGCACGGCGGCCTTGCCGAGGTCGTCCGGCGCCTTCGCGCCGGCCTCCACGATGTACAGCGGGCCGGGCTCGTCGCGGCCCTGGCCGGGCTTGCGGAAATAGAGGCGCTTGCCGTCGCCCGACAGCGCGTACTCGGCGATGTCGCTGGCGAAGGTCTCCAGCTTGACGTCCTCGTTGCCGATCGCCGCGGTCTTGAGCGCGGTCTTGGGCCCCTCGCTGTCCAGGACGTACAGGCGCTTGTCGGTCGCGCCCAGCCCGCGGTAGTCGCCGGCCGGCAGCGGCACTTCGTAGAGCCGTTCGGCCAGGCCGTCGGTCTGGATCGCCGGCAGCTTCGGCGTGTTCTTCGCGTCCTTGCCCTTGGCGTCCTTGCCGTCCTTCGCGTCGCCCGCCTCGTCCTTCTTGCCGTCCTTGCCGGCCAGCTCGTCCCTGGCCTGGAACGGAAAGCGATTGCCGGCCTGCAGCGCCAGCGCGTATAGGCGCGTACGGCGCTCGAACGACGGACCGGTGTTGCGATCGCCCCAGGGCGAGCCGTTGGCCAGGGTGAACTGGCGATCGGACAGGAACCACAGCCAGCGCCCGTCCGGACTGAAGGCCGGCGACCCGGAGGCGTACTTGTCGCTGGTCAGCCACGCGAGCTTGCCGGTCGCCAGCGTGTAGAGCGCGAGGCGGCTGCGGTCGCGGTCGCGGCTGTCGGACAGGCGCACCAGCGCCAGGTGGCGGCTGTCGGCCGACCACACCACGTCGTCGTAGCCCTCGTTGCCGTCCTTGCCGCCGTCGTCGATCAGGCGGTTGCTGCCGCTGTCCAGGTCCAGCAGCCACAACCGGCCGCGCTTGTCGTCGTGCGCCAGCTGCTTGCCGTCCGGCGACAGGTACAGGCCCCAGCGCTGCGTATCGCCGTCCTTGGTCAGCGCGGCCGCGCCGGGGCTGCCGTCGGCCGGGAAGCGCCAGATCTCCTCCTCGCCGCTGGCGTCGCTGATCGCGTAGACCCATTTCCCGTCGCGGCTGGTGATCGCTCCGGCCAGGCGCGCGCCGGGTGCCGCGTCGACATCCACGCGCCGCAGCGGGCCGGTGCCGGCCAGCACTACCTGGCCACGCGCCGTCAGCGCCAGCCGCTCGCCGTCCGCCGACAGGCGGGCCGATTCAAGGTAGCGCAGCGGCTTGTCGATCCAGCGCTCGCGGCGCGGATCGAAGTCCCCGGCCAGCTCGATCGCCAGCGGCCGGTCCTCGCCGCTGCGCAGGTCCACCAGGCGCAGGTCCGCACCGGTCTGGTAGATCGCGCGGTCGCCGTCGAGGCTGGCCGTACGCACGTCGAAGTCGCGCCGCTGCGTCAGCGCGCGCGGATCGGTGCCGTCGGCCGCCAGCGACCACAGGTTGTCGCGGCCGTCGCGGTCGCTGATGACCACCAGGCGTCCGTTCCACCAGTGCGGCCGGCGCAGGTTCTCCTCGCGCGGGCCGATCCGCTCGGCTTCCGCGTTGCCGGCCAGGTCGTAGCGCCACAGCTGGCCGAGCGCGCCGCCGCGATAGCCGCGCGCGTTGTCGCCGGTCACCGACAGGCCAAAGCGGATGAAGTAGACCCAGCGGCCGGTCGGGTCGATCACCGCGTCGTTGGCGTCCGCCAACGGCAGCACGCCGCGCTCCAGCGTGTCGGGGTTCACGCGCACGACCACCCGCTGCGAGGACAGGCCGCTCGCGTCCATCGCCGTCATCAGCACCTGGCCGTCCGCCGTCCAGCCCAGCGCCAAGGTGCGGCCGTTGTCGAAGCTGATGCGCTTGGGCTGGCCGCCGGCCAGCGGCATCACGTAGACCTCGGTCGGCCCCTCGTACGTGGCCGAGAAGGCTACCTGCCGTCCGTCCGGCGAAATCGCCGCACGCGTCTCCTCGGCCGGATGGCTGGTCAGCCGCCGTGCCGTGCCGCCGGCCGCCGCCACCGTCCACAGGTCGCCCTCCGCGGTGAACACCACGGTCTCGCCGTGCAGCGCGGGAAAGCGGTAGTAGCCGGCTGCCGCACCCGCCGTCGTGGCGGTGGACAGGGCCAGCAGGCCGAGGGCGAGACGGGACAGCTTCATCGGGCGCTCCGTGGGGCGGGGACGGAAAGCGTCGATGGTACCGGCGCCGGTCATCGCCCACCCCTGCCATCCGGCAGGTGCCGGCCGGGCCGCGGTGAGGCGCTGCTATCCTGCTCCGTACCATGACTGCCCACGACACCCTGCGCCGCGTCCTGACCGCGCGCGTCTACGACGTCGCCCGCGAAACCGAGCTCGATCCCGCCCCGGCGCTGTCGGCGCGCCTGCGCAACCGCGTGTGGCTCAAGCGTGAGGACAACCAGCCGGTGTTCTCGTTCAAGCTGCGCGGCGCGTACAACAAGATGGCGCAGCTGACCGCCGAGGAGCGCGCCCGCGGCGTGTACGCCGCCTCCGCCGGCAACCACGCCCAGGGCGTCGCGCTGGCCGCCCGGCGGCTCGGCATCCGCGCGGTCATCGTGATGCCGGTGACCACGCCCGCGGTCAAGATCGATGCCGTCCGTGCCCACGGCGGCGACGCGGTGGAAGTCGTGCTGGCCGGCGAGTCCTACAGCGACGCCTACCAGCACGCCGTCACGCTCGGCATCGCGCGCGGCCTGACCCTGGTGCATCCGTTCGACGACCCCGACGTCATCGCCGGCCAGGGCACGGTCGCGATGGAGATCCTGCGCCAGCATCCCGGGCCGCTCGATGCGATCTTCGTGCCGGTCGGCGGAGGCGGCCTGATCGCCGGCGTCGCCGCCTACGTCAAGGCCTTGCGGCCCGAGATCCGCGTGATCGGCGTGCAGACCGTCGATTCCGACGCGATGGCCCGCTCGCTCGCGGCGCGCGAGCGCGTGGTGCTGGAGGAGGTGGGCCTCTTCTCCGACGGCACCGCCGTCAAGCAGGTCGGTGCCGCGACATTCGACCTGTGCCTGGCCCACGTCGATGCGATCGAACGCGTCGACACCGACGCGCTCTGCGCCGCGATCAAGGACGTCTTCACCGATACGCGCAGCCTGCTGGAACCCGCCGGCGCGCTCGCCGTCGCCGGCATGAAGCAGGTCGTCGAGCGCGAAGGCCTGCGCGACGCCAGCCTCGTCGCGATCGCCAGCGGCGCCAACCTCAACTTCGACCGCATGCGCTTCGTCGCCGAGCGCGCCGAGGTCGGCGAGGCCCGCGAAGCGCTGCTGGCCGTGACGATTCCCGAGGAGCGCGGCAGCTTCCGCCGCTTCTGCGCACTGCTCGGCGGCCGTTCGATCACCGAGTTCAACTACCGCATCGACGATCCGCGCCATGCGCGCATCTTCGTCGGCCTGCAGATCGCCGCCCGCGACGAGGGCGCCGCCGTCGCTGCCCGTTTCGCCGCGCAGGGGTTCGCCACGCTGGACCTCACCCACAACGAGCTGGCCAAGCTGCACCTGCGCCACATGATCGGCGGCCGCTCGCCGCTGGCGGTCGATGAACTCCTCTACCGCTTCGATTTTCCCGAGCGCCCCGGTGCGCTGGCGCGCTTCCTGGACGCGCTCGATCCGGCCTGGAACATCAGCCTGTTCCACTACCGCAACCACGGCGCCGACTTCGGCCGCATCCTGGTCGGCATCCAGGTGCCGGCCGGTGACCGCGGTGCCTTCGCGACGTTCCTCGCGCAGCTCGGCTATGCGTATACGGACGAGAGCGAGAATCCGGCGTATCGGTTGTTGTTGCGCGGTTGATCGCTTCTCGCTCGTAAGGGCAGCATGCTGGCTACAGCACTCTCCGCTCTACTGCTGCTACTCGGCATCGGCGTCGTAGCGCTCAACGGGGTCTACGCAGCTCAAGCGGTATCGCTGCGCCGGCGCGGCGATCGGCGCCACGTTTCGTTGATCTATGCCGTGCCGCAGCTCCTGGTCTGGGCAGCCGCGGTACCGGGACTTCGCGCCGATCCACCGGCGTTTCCGGCCTGGTTGTTCGTGAGCGTGGCGCTGGCCGACGTTTCGCTCTATTGGATGATCTTCGCCCTGGTGGCGGCACCGGTCCGCCGCTTCCGAAGCGCGCGCAGGGCAGCTCGCAGGCTCGATTGAGCCGCTACCCGCCGAGTGATTTCCAAGCCGCCAGCGCCGCCGCGCGCGTGTCCGCCAGATCGACCAGCGGTGCCGGGTAGCCGGTGCGGCGCAACAGGTCCGGGTCCTGCCAGGGCTGGTGCACCAGCGGCACCGCGATGCCGGCCAGTTCCGGTACCCAGCGGCGCACGTAGTGGCCGTGCGGATCGAACTTCAGACCCTGCGTCACCGGATTGAAGATGCGGAAGTAGGGCGCGGCGTCGACGCCGCAGCCGGCGGTCCATTGCCAGCCTTGCGCATTGTTGGCGAGGTCCGCGTCGACCAGCGTGTCCCAGAACCAGCGCGCGCCGTCCAGCCAGTGCTGGCGCAGGTTCTTGGTGAAGAAGCTGGCGACCAGCATGCGCACGCGGTTGTGCATCCAGCCGGTGCTCCACAGCTCGCGCATGCCGGCATCGATGATCGGGATGCCGGTGCGGCCCTGCTGCCAGCGGTGCTGGGCGTGGTCGTCGCGCGGGTCCCAGGCGAAGCGTTCGAAGCGCGGATCGAGCGGGGTGTCGGCCATCGACGGGTTGTGGTGCAGCAGGTACTGCGAGAAGTCGCGCCAGCCCAGTTCGCGCAGGTAGGCTTCCGCGCCTTGCCGCGCGCCCGTGCCGAGTCGCCCGGCGGCCTGCAGCACGGCGTGGGCCACCTGGTTCGGCGACAGCTCGCCGAAATGCAGATGCGGCGACAGGCGCGAGGTGCCGACCTGGTCGGGGCGGTCGCGCGCATCGGCGTACTCGCGCAGCGGGGCGCCGAGGAAATCGGCCAGTGCGTCCTGTGCGCCGGCTTCGCCGGGCTGCCAGGCGGTGGTGAAGCCGGCATCCCAGCGGATGGCGGGCAGCAGGCCGAAGGCCGCGAGCGGCAGCGCGCCGTCGAGCGTGGTGGACGGAATCCGCGGCGGCGCCGTCCACGGTGCGCGGGGACGCAGCAACGCCCGTGCCGTGCGCCAGTACGGCGTGAACACGCGGTACGGCGTACCGGCGCCGGTGACGACGGCAGGCGGCTCGGCGAGCAGTGCGCCGGACACGAAATGGACCGGGATGCCGTCACGCTGCAAGGCGCCGGCGACGCGCCGGTCACGTTCGGCGGCGGCCGGCTCGTAGAGCCGTTGCGCATAGATCGCTGCGGCACCCACGGCGCGTGCGGCGTTCCGTAGTGCGGCCAGGCTGGGGCCCTGGGCGAGATGCAGGGCCGCGCCGCGATCGGCCAGGCGTCCGGCGAGGGTTTGCAGCGCGTGATGCAGCCACCAGCGGCTGGCGGCGCCCGGCATCCATGGCGCTTCTTCTTCGGGCGCGTGCACGTAAAGGGCGACGATGCGATCGTGCGCGGCGAGCGCGGCCTGCAGCGCAGCGTTGTCGTCCAGGCGCAGGTCGCGGCGGAACCAGACGAGCGCGGTGTCCATGACCGTCAGCGGGCGTGGATGACCAGGCGCGACAGCACGAAGGTGACCGGGATCGTCGCGACGATCGCGAACGCGAGCGCGAGCCAGGCCGGCACGCCGACCAGGTCGACGGCCACGCGCAGCACCAGCAGGCTCAGCAGGTACTGCACCAGGTAGACCAGCGGATAGCGCAGGGCGGCGCGCCGGCTGAGCGGTTGGCGGAACACGAACAGCGTGTTCATGAAATAGCCGACCGAGATGCCGGCGAGGTAGGCGAGGCTGTAGGCCAGCTCGTAGCGCAGCCAGTGCAGCAGGATCAGGTACAGGCCGTAGGCGACGACGGTGTTGGTGCCGCCGACGACCAGGAACCGCAGGAACTCGCCGGCGACGCGGCGGCGGTGCTCAGGGGCCATGGCCGGCATCGCCGCCGCCGACGCGGTGCGCGACGATGTAGACCGGGCGCCGGTAGGCGGCGCTCATCAAGCGTCCGATGTACTCGCCGATCACGCCGAGGATCAGCAGCTGGATGCCGCAGGCGAGCAGCACCACCGACATCAGCGAGGTGTAGCCGGGGTCGGTGATGTGGCCGGTCAGCCGGCCGATCACCACGTAGGCCAGGTACAGGAAGCTGACCACCGCCAGCGCGGCACCGCCGTAGGTGGCCACGCGCAGCGGCAGGTGCGAGAAGGTCACGAAGATGTTGAGCGCATGCGAGATCAGCTTGCGCAGCGTGTAGGTGCTGTGGCCGTGCTCGCGTGTGCCGTGCCGGACCTCGACGGTGGCGACGCTGGAGGTCAGCCACGACAGCATGCCGTCGATGTAGGGCCGGTTGTGGCCGAGCGCGACCAGGTGGCGCGCGAGCGGGGCATGGATCGCGCGGAACGAGGTATAGGCCTCGTTGAGATCCGGGAAGGCGCGCTTGAGCGCGCGGCGCATCAGTTCGGAAGTCAGGTTGCGGTAGCCGGCATGGGTCCGCTGCGGGAACGTGCCGTAGACCAGCGGCGTCTCGGCGCTGCCGGCGGCGAGCAGGGCCGGAATCGCCTCCGGTGCGTGCTCCAGGTCGTCGTCGATCGTGACGATCCATTCGCCGCGCGCTTCGGCGATGCCGCAGACCGTGGCGGCATGCTGGCCGAAGTTCTGCGAGAGGCGCAGGCCGACGACCTCCGGATGCGCGTCGGCCAGCGCGCGGATCGTCGGCCAGGCTTCGGCCTGGCCGCGGTCGTCGACCAGGATCAGCTCGTGGCGAAGACCGGCCTGGCGCATCGCCGCCGCGAGGCGCTCGCGCAGTTCGGGCAAGGCGGCGCTGCCGCCGTAGACCGGGACGACGACGGAGACCTCGGGCAGGGCGGATGGCGCGTCAGGCATGCAGGTCAACCGGAACCAGGGGGCGCAAGTCTAGCTTGCCCGCGCGCTGCCGCTAGGCCTGGCCGCGCTCGGCCGCGCGCCGGAACCAGTCCCAGCACTGTGCGAGGCCTTCGGCCAGGCCGATCCGGGCGGTCCAGCCGTAGTCGGCCGCGACCGCGGTGCCGACCGGCGCGACGTGCGCCACGTCGACGCCGCGCGGCGGCAGGCGCTCGACGGCGATCGTGCGGCCGCTGGCGTGCTCGCAGGCGTTGACGAGGTCGAGCACGGAGGCGGTATGGCCGCTGGCGACGTTGTAGCAGGTGAAGCCCGGACGGCAGCCGGCGGCGGCGATCGTGGCGACGAGACCGGCCAGGTCGTCGACATGGCAGTAGTCGCGCACGTTGCGGCCGTCGCCCCAGATCGGGAACGGCGTACCGTCCAGCGCATGGCCGAACAGTGTCGGCACGATCGCGAAACCCTTGCCGACCGTCTGGCCCGGGCCGTAGACGTTGGTCGGCCGCAGTGCCGCCGCGCGCCAGCCGCTGATCGCGGTGCAGGCGTATAGGAACGCTTCGGCGGCCGCCTTGCCGGCGCCGTAGTACGAGCGCGGCTTCAGCGGCGTGGCTTCGACGGCACCGTTCGCGCCGTCGCCGTAGATCGCGCCGGCGGAGGAAAGATAGATCAGCTGGCGATCCGGGAACGCGGGCGCGAGTTCCAGCAGGCGGCCGAGCGGCAACAGGTTGCCGGTCACCTCCAGCACCGGCTCGCGGGCGGAGGCCCCGGGCGTGGTGACACTGGCGGCGTACACGATCGTCCGGCAGCCGGCCAGCAGCTCCGCCAGCAGGCCGGCATCCTCGATCGAGCCGCGCACCCGCGTGACCGTGCCCTCGCGGGTGACGCGCTCGGCGCGGCCCAGTGCCGTCACAGGCAGGCCGTCCGCGGCCAGTTGGCGGACGATCGCCTGGCCGGCGAACCCGGCCGAGCCGAGCACCAGCACGCCATCGGATGCCGCCGGCATGCTCATGCGGCGCTGACGGCGGTAGGCGATGCGGCCGGCCACGGTGCCGGATCGGCCACGACGATCCCGTCGCGGCTGGTCAGCCGCGCGCGGACCCCCTGGTGCCAGGTGCCTTCGCGGCCGCCGAAGCAGGCCTGGCGGTAGCGCTCGCCGTCGGGGTCGTTCCAGAACCCGAGCGGGAGCGCCGGAAACGGTGCGAGGCAGGCCAGCTCGCCTTCCTCGTCGCGCAGCGGCCGTCCGTCGGCGTCGATCACTTCCACGCGCATGCCCAGTCCCCGGCACTGCAGTTCGCCGCGGTGGATCGGCAGCAGCGGATTGCCGATCGCCAGGCACGAAACCAGGTCCGGCCCGCCGGCGACCGCGGCCAGCAGCACGCGCTGCTTGATCGCGCCGTAGACGTAGTCGTAGGCCTCGGCCGGTGGCGCCGGGCCGGTGACGGCGATGGTCCGCAGGTTCTGCAGCTTGTGCGTGTGCATCGGCGTGAGGCCGGCGGCCGCGGCGGCGGCGAGCGTGCGGCTGCGCGTGACCAGGACACTGGCGCCGACCTCGTCGAGGCGATCCCACAGGGCCTCGGGCGCGGCATCGGCGATCGCCGCGTCGAGCACCAGGGTTGCGCCGACCGCCAGCGCCGACACCAGCCAGTGCCAGGTCGGCAGGTCGTCGGTGGCGAGCACGATGCGGTCCTCGCGCTTCAGGTCCAGGTGCAGCACCAGTTCCTTGAGGTGCTGGATCAAGGTGCCGCCGGCGCCGTGGACGATGCCGGCGGTGGCGCTGGCCGACGGCAGCAGGTAGAGCGGGTGCGCGAACGGCAGCAGCTCGAAGGCCGGCACCGGTGCCTCCTCGGCGCCGAACGCGGCCCAGCTGACGACGGCATCGGTGACGGCCAGGGGGCCGGGTGGCGCCAGCACGACCACCGTGGCGAGCGACGGCGCCGCGTGCCGCAGCGCGGCCGGCAGCGACGGATCGGCGGCCGCTCGGCCACCGACGAACAGCAGCTTCGGCGCCAGCTCGGCCAGGTAGGCCGGATCCGGCAGGGCGTCCTCGCGCACCGGCAGCGGCGCCCAGAGCGCGCCGAGGACGATCGTCGCCAGCAGCGCGATCACGCGCTCGGTGCCCGGCGGCAACGCGGCGGCGACGCGATCGCCGGCACCGACGCCGGCGCGCGCCAATGCCTGCGCCACCCGGGCGACCTCGCCGTGCAGGGCGGCATAGCTCAGCGTGTGGCTGGCGCCGGCGGCATCGCAGGCGACCAGCGCCGGCCGGTCGTCGCGAAAACGCAGGAGGTTCTGCGCCACGTTGAGCCGCACCTCGGGAAACCAGCGCGCGCCCGGCATCTGCTCGGCATCGACCAGCACCGGGTCGAAGTCGCCGGAGGCACGGATGCCGCAGAACTCCCAGACCAGCGGCCAGAAGCGCGCCGGGTGGCGCACCGAGAAGTCATACAGCGGCGCGTAGCGGCGGATGTCGTCGTTGCCGGTCTGCTCGCGCACGAAACGCATGAAGCGGTTGAGGTTCGCGCGCTCGATGCGCTCGTCGCTCGGTTCCCAAAGCGGTTTGTTCATCGTGGCCCTGTATCCCTGCCGGATCGTGCGTGCCGCGGTGTGCCGATCGGTCGCGCTACGTTAGCAGGAAGGGCCGCCGGCGAACCACCGGCGACGCGGTTGTGCGCAGCGCGTCACGCGGCGCCGTGGTGATCAGGGCGCCAGGTGCGGCGCCAGCCAGGCCTCGAACGCGACTTCGTTCATGTTGCCCATGCGCTGCGCCAGCACGCGGCCGTCGCGACCGATCAGTACGTTGAACGGCAGCACGCTGCGGGTGTTGCCGAAGCGCAGCGAGAGATCCGGTCCGGTACCGGGCGCATCGATCAGGATCGGGTAGGCGACCGGATGCTCGCGCAGGAACGCCAGGGCCGGCTCGGCCTCTTCGGCGGCGACGCCGATGATCTCCACGCCCGCTGCGGCGTGGCGGCTGCGCGCGGCGTCGAGCATCGGCATCTCCTCGCGGCAGGGCCCGCACCAGCTGGCCCAGAAGTTGAGCACGACGAGCTTGCCGTCCCAGTCGGACAGCTGGCGCCGATGGCCGTCGCGGTCGGGCAGGGTGGCATCGAGGCGGCGATCACCGACGGCGAGCGCCTCGACGCCTGCGGCCGCCGGTGCGGCGGGCGCGGCCGGCCGCAGCCAGACGCTGAGCGCCAGGCCGGCACCGGCGCTGGCGAGCGCCAGTGCGACGATCAGGACATGATTGCGGTCGAGCACGGCCATGTCAGGGCACGGCCGGCGCCAGCGCCTCGGCGACGATCGCGTCGGTCAGCAGGGTCGGCAGCACGCGGCCCGGTTCTTCGCGGCCGCGGAACACGACGTACAGCGGCACGCCGACCGCGCGGTGTTCCTGCAGGAACGCGGTGATCTCCGGATCGACGTTGGTCCAGTCGCCCTTCATGTAGACGGCATTGGCCGCGGCGAGCCGCTCGCGGAAATGCGCCGAGCCGAGCACGTTCTTCTCGTTCGCCTTGCAGGTCACGCACCAGTCGGCGGTCATGTTGACGAAGACGGTGCGGCCCTCGGTGCGCAGCGCGGCCAGCTTCTCGCGCGAGTACGGCACGGCGCCTTGCGCCTCGATCGCGGCGGCATCGACGGCCGGCGGCGGCAGGCGCGTGATGCCGACGATCGGCACCAGGGCCGCCAGCACCACGGCCACGACGAGGGCCCGCACCAGCGGACGTCCGCTCCAGCGGCTGCGCTCGAACCACCACAGGCCCAGCGCGAGCACGACCGCGCCGGCCAGCACCAGGCCGATCGCATCGACGCCGCGCTGCTTGCCCAGCACCCAGATCAGCCAGACCGCCGTCAGGTACATCGGGAACGCCAGGACCTGCTTGAGCGTTTCCATCCATGCGCCGGGCTTGGGCAGGCGCGAGGCCAGCGCCGGCACGAAGCCGACGATCAGGAACGGCAGCGCCAGCCCGAGGCCGAGAGCCAGGAAGATCAGCAGGGCGACCAGCGAAGAAGAGGCGAACGCGAAACCCAGCGCCGGCCCCATGAACGGCGCCGTGCACGGGCTGGCGACGATGCAGGCGAGGACGCCGGTGAAGAAGTCCCCGGCCGGGCCCGAGCGATTGGCGAGGTTCTGGCCGGTGCCGGCCAGGCCGCTGCCGATCGAGAACACGCCCGACAGGCTCAGGCCCACGGCGAGCAGCACGTAGACCAGCAGCGCGACGAAGGCCGGCTGCTGCAGCTGGAAGCCCCAGCCCAGCGCCTGGCCGGCCGCGCGCAGCGCGATCACCAGCAGGCCGATCGCGGCGAACGACACCAGCACGCCGAGCGTGTACCAGAGTGCGTGGCTGCGCGCCTTGGTCAGGCTCTCGCCGCTTTGGGCCAGGCCGATCACCTTCAGCGAGAGCACCGGCAGCACGCAGGGCATGAGGTTCAGGACCAGGCCCCCGAGCAGGGCAAGCAGCAGGGCCCCGGCCAATGTGCCGGTGCCGGTCTCCGGTGGCGTGCTGCGCAGGGCGTTCTCGGCCGAGGCGTCCGCGGCCGAGGCGTCCGGTGCGGCGGCGGCCGGAACGAAGCCGGCCTGGGCCTTGGCCAGTTCCGCATCGGTCAGCGCCGGCAGGGCGACGTCCACGGTGCGGATCATCACCGGGTAGCAGATGCCGTTTTCCTTGCAGCCCTGGAAGGCCGCGCGCAGCTTCAGCGGTCCGGCCGCACCGTCGCTGCGGCGCAGTGCGACCGGCAGTTCCACCTGGTGGTAGTAGACGACGACGCTGCCGAAATGCTCGTCGACATGATCCACGCCCGGCGGCCAGCGCAGCGCGCCGAGCGTCATCCCGGCGGCGTCTTCCAGTGCCAGTTCGGTCTTGTCGCGATACAGGTAGTAGCCGTCCGGCATCGTCCAGCGGGCGAGGATCTCGCCGGGCGCCGAGGCGATCGCCTCGAACACGAAGGCCTTTTCCTCGGGCAGCGCGTCCTGGCCGGTGACCTGGCCGATCAGGCTGCCGCCACTGCCGCTGCCGAGTCCGGCCAGCCCGCCTACTGCTGCGGCCGACGTCGCCGTGGCCGGCGGCAGCTCCAGGCGCAGCCGGGTCGGATGCGGCGGGTAGCAGATCAGCGGCTCGACTTCGTGACAGCCCTGCACGGTGACGGTCAGCTCGATCGCCGTGGCGGCCGGGTCGGTCAGCGTATAGGCGAGGCTGCCTTCGACGGCGCCGTGGTAGATCTCGACGTCGCCGAAGAACTCGTCGTGCTTGGGAATGCCCGGCGGCAGGTCCGGCGCGGCCAGGGTCAGGCCGGGCTGGCTGGTCTTGGCGGTGATCCGCGAGCGGTAGAGGTAGTAGTCGGGGGCGACGTCCCACTGCAAGGCGATGCGGCCCGGGGCCGCCAGCGTGTAGCGAAAGACGAACGCCTGCTCGACCGGCAGCAATCCGTCCTGCTCCTGCGCCTGGACCGGCGATGAAAAAAGGCAGAGGCCGATCAGGCCGGCGAACAGATAACGGAACACGACAGGTACTCCAGAAAGGATCGACGGCACGGGCGCGGCGAGGGCGCCGCGGCGCGTATGCCTGCGCGGCCGGACCTTCGCCCGGTGACGGCCGGCGCCGGGCCGCGCCCGGATCATCGACCGCAATTGTCACGATCAGTTCAGGCCGGCGCCATCCCCGGCGACGCCGTGACGCAGCCGGCATCCTAGCGCGCGGTGGCTGCCGGCGCGCGCTCCGGTGCCGGCGGGTGCCGTGTTCCTGCATGAAAACAATCGGTTGGGCGGCGCCGCGCGTGGCCGGCCCTGCCCAAGGCGACCGGTCCGGGCCGGGCCGGCGCGAAGGGCCCGGCCGTGCCGGTACGGCCGTGCGGTCGAAGTCCGCAGATCCGGCGCCGTGACACCGGGGCGCGCCGGCGACCCCGGATGCCGCCGCGCCGCGCCCGCTGCGGGATCGGTGGCCTGTCAGTCCGGGCCGTCGAAGCCGTTGGCGAAGATCAGCGTATTGCTCTCGCAGACCGCCGGCGTGGTCGATTCGAACAGCGCCCGCGTCGCCCACTCGGGGTGGTCGATGAACGGGTTGCGGTTGCCCTGGAAGGTGTAGATCACCTCGTTGCGCGCGATCTCCGCGGCGTCCGGCGGATCACCGGCATGCCAGGCCAGCAGGTCGGCCAGCAGGCCCATGTAGGCCGGCACGTTGTAGTTGGATGTGCCGACGATCAGGCTGCGGTTGTCGGTCAGCTCCAGGTTCGGCTCGTTCTGGCCGCTGACCGGGTCGACGCCGCCCTCGTAGCGGATCGCCATGTACAGGATGGCGCGGGCGGTATCGCCCTTGCGGTGATTCCAGGTCTCGAACGCGCTGGCATTGACCCAGTTGGAGTTGCCCGGATAGGTGCCGGTGCCGCCGCCGACGCCGAAGTTCGCCTCGGTCGCGCGCTCGCCGCAGTTGGCCTGGGCCGGGCAGTTCGCGTACGGCTTGTTGCCGCGATCGGCGTTCCACTGGGTATCGGACAGGTAGAGCATGTGCGTGTCGGTGTAGGGCGCGTTCGGCCGGCCGAGGTTGCCGGTCGTGCTCGGGAAGCCGAGCGAGTTGGGCCAGGTGTGCTCGCGGTTGTAGGTCAGGCCGCTGCCGGTGCCGGCGCGGTCGCTGCCGGTGGCGTAGAGCCGGTTGCGGTAGACGTCCAGCACCTGGGCCGGGTTCGACGGATGCGCCTGCGCGGTCTCCAGGATCGTCCAGGTGCTGGTGCCCGATCCGCTGTACGGATAGGCGGTGTGGCCGCGGATCGTCGCGTGCAGCGTGCAGCGCAGCTGGCCGGGACTGCTGGTGTTGACCTTGGCGTAGTACCCCGTGAGCGAGCCGTCGGTGACCCGGAAGCGAACCGTGACCGACGCGGCCATCGGGACGTTGGCCGCATTGCGCACGCCGTTGGCGTCGATCGTGAACACGCAGGCCGCGCCCTTGGGCAGCAGTACGGCCGGCGTCAGCGTGCGGGTCGCGCCGGAACCGGTCTCGCCCAGCACGATCGGCTGTGCATCGCAGGCCAGGTCGAACGCGCCGGCGCTGGTCGTCACCGCCTCGCTGAAGGTCACGCGGACGTCGCTCGCGGCCGGCACGTTGACCGCGTTGTCGGCCGGCTGGGTCGAGACTACGGTCGGCGGCGTAGTGGCCGGATCGGCGGTGGTGAACGTGACGACGTAGTCGGACGCGAGCGCATCCGGCGTGCCGTCGCGATCGACCACGCCACTGGCGAGGGTCGTCCAGGTGCAGCTCTCGTTGGCGGCGAACGCCGGCGAGGGTGCGAGCGCGTACGAGCCGGGACCGCCGCTGACCGTGGCGGTGTGGCTGCCCGAGGTGGTGCACTGGATCGTGAACCACGGTGCCGTCACCGTGACCTCTTCGCTGAAGGTCACGTTGAGGGCGGCGCCGAGGCCGACGTTGGTCGCGCCGTTGGCGGGCGAGACGGCGACCACGGCCGGCGGCACGTCGGGCGGCGGATCGCCGGCGACCGTGAAGCTGACGGTATCGATGGCCAGGCCGTCGTCGGCACCGCTGGCATCGACGTCGACCCAGCGCACCCAGAGGCTCGCGCCCGGTGCGAGGTTCAATCCGCCGATCGTGCCGCTCACCGCCGTGCGGTTGGCCGCGAGGTTGCCGTTCAATGCGCGCGGCGTGCCGGTCGTGACCGGCGCGATGAAGTCGAGCGCGGCGACGTCGGTCCAGGTGCCGTTGCCGAGCGCGGTCGCGTTCACGCTGTACTGGAACTGCAGGCGGTCCGGCCGACCGGCCGCCCCGAGGCGCCACTGCTCGCCGGTGTAGGCGACGGCGACCTCGGCCAGCGCCGCGCCGGAGTCGTTGCGCAGGTGCGCGCCGATCGTCGGCACCAGCGAGCCGGAGCGCAGCAGGCCCAGGGCGCGCTCGCCGCTGCCGGCCGCCCCGTAGCTGTAGGTATTGCCGGCGTTGGCCGTGCCGTCGTCGGCGGCATAGGTGCCGTTGGCGTTGTTGCCGGTCTCGAGGAAATGCCAGCCGGCCGGCAGGGTCGAGCCGGTGCCGCTCGATGCCAGCGTATCGAACGTCTCGGTGGCCGGCGTGCCGCCGACCAGGCCGATGGACTGGGCGGACAGCCCGCCGCTGCCGGTCAGCAGGAGCAGCCAGATCAGGGCGCGCGCGGCGCCGGAACGTGAGCACATGACGGAAATCCCCAGCAACGGGCACCCCCTCGCGAAGGCGCCGAAAGCGCCACTCTAGCGTCCCGGCCGTGACAGGTGCGTGGCGCCGGTTCACAAGGCGCGCAACGGCGCGGCCCCTCGCCGGCGCAGGTAAAGGACGGGCGCGGGCCTTGAAGCGGATCGGCACGCCTCCAGATGGCAGCCAGCCGGTGCGGCTTCCGTTACGGTTGACGCGCCGCTAGAATTGGCACTCACTTAGGTCAAGTGCTAACAACGCTTGCCCAATCGTAACTAAATCAATCCTTTATCTTTCCACCCCACCTGTTGAAGGAAGCACCCATGGCACTTCGTCCCCTGCACGATCGCGTGATCATCAAGCGCCTGGAAGAAGAGAAGGTCTCGGCCGGCGGCATCGTCATCCCCGACAGCGCCGCCGAAAAGCCCAGCCGCGGCGAAGTCATCGCCGCCGGTAACGGCAAGATCCTCGAAGACGGCAAGGTCCGTCCGATCGCGGTCAAGACCGGCGACAAGGTCCTGTTCGGCAAGTACTCGGGCACCGAGGTCAAGGTCGACGGCGAAGACCTGCTGGTCATGCGCGAAGAAGACATCCTGGCGGTGATCGAGTAAGCCGGCGCCGCGCGCCGCTGATCGAGCATCCCTCCCCACCTAGCAGCAATCCATCGAAGGAATCCGTTCCATGGCAGCCAAAGACATCCGTTTCGCCGAAGACGCCCGCGCGCGCATCCTGCGCGGCGTCAACACCCTCGCCAATGCCGTGAAGGCGACGCTGGGCCCGAAGGGCCGCAACGTCGTGCTCGAGAAGAGCTTCGGTTCGCCGACGATCACCAAGGACGGCGTGTCCGTCGCCAAGGAGATCGAGCTGGCCGACAAGTTCGAGAACATGGGCGCGCAGATGGTCAAGGAAGTCGCTTCCAAGACCTCCGACGTCGCCGGTGACGGCACCACCACCGCGACCGTCCTCGCGCAGGCGCTGATCCGCGAGGGCCTCAAGGCCGTCGCCGCCGGCATGAACCCGATGGACCTCAAGCGCGGCATCGACAAGGCCGTCATCGCGGCCGTCGAGGAGCTCAAGAAGCTCAGCAAGCCGTCGGCCGACTCCAAGTCGATCGCCCAGGTCGGCACGATCTCGGCCAACGGCGACGAGCTGATCGGCAAGCTGATCGCCGAAGCGATGGACAAGGTCGGCAAGGAAGGCGTCATCACGGTCGAGGAAGGCTCGGGCCTGGACAACGAACTCGACGTCGTCGAGGGCATGCAGTTCGACCGCGGCTACCTGTCGCCGTACTTCATCAACAACCAGCAGAGCCAGCAGGTCGAGCTGGAAGACCCGTTCGTGCTGCTGTACGACAAGAAGATCTCCAACGTCCGTGAGCTCCTGCCGGTGCTCGAGGGCGTCGCCAAGGCCGGCAAGCCGCTGCTGATCGTCGCCGAGGAAGTCGAGGGTGAGGCGCTGGCGACCCTGGTCGTCAACACGATCCGCGGCATCGTCAAGGTCGCGGCCGTCAAGGCGCCGGGCTTCGGCGACCGCCGCAAGGCGATGCTGGAGGACATGGCCATCCTGACCGGTGGCCAGGTGATCTCCGAGGAAGTCGGTCTGCAGCTGGAGAAGGCGACGCTCAAGGACCTGGGCAAGGCCAAGAAGGTCGTGATCACAAAGGAGAACACCACGATCATCGACGGCGCCGGCGAAGCCGCCGCGATCCAGTCGCGCATCAAGCAGATCAAGGCGCAGATCGAGGAGACCTCCTCGGACTACGACCGCGAGAAGCTGCAGGAGCGCGTGGCCAAGCTGGCCGGCGGCGTGGCCGTCATCAAGGTCGGTGCGGCGACGGAAGTGGAAATGAAGGAAAAGAAGGCGCGCGTCGAAGACGCCCTGCACGCCACGCGTGCGGCGGTCGAGGAAGGCGTGGTCCCGGGCGGTGGCGTGGCGCTGATCCGCTCGCTGGCGGCCCTGACCAAGCTCAAGGGTGACAACGAGGAGCAGACCCACGGCATCCAGATCGCCAAGCGCGCGATGGAAGCGCCGCTGCGCGAGATCGTCACCAACGCCGGCGAAGAGCCCAGCGTGATCCTCAACAAGGTCGCCGACGGCAAGGGCAACTTCGGCTACAACGCCGCGACCGGCGAGTACGGCGACATGGTCGAGATGGGCATCCTGGACCCGACCAAGGTCACGCGCACCGCGCTGCAGAACGCCGCGTCGATCGCCGGCCTGGTCATCACGACCGAGGCGATGGTCGCCGAAGCGCCGAAGAAGGAAGAAGCCCACAGCCACGGCCCGGCGGGCGGTGGCATGGGTGGCATGGGCGGCATGGATTTCTGATCCTTCGCCTCCCGGCAGCGTCACGAAAAGGCCCCGCTTCGGCGGGGCCTTTTTTATGGGCTTTCTTCGCTCATTGGCGGGAATCAATCAGCTCTCCCTTTCGTCGCAGTCGCTGCTGCTCTCGCTGCTGCTCTCGCTGCTGCTCTCGCTGCTGCTCTCGCTGCTGCTCTCGCTGCTGCTCTCGCTGCTGCTCTCGCTGCTGCTCTGGCTGTTGGCTGTTGGCGCCTAAAGCGAGCCGAGCATCGCAGGTCGGCCAGGCCGAAGAGCTGCCCCGTGTCTGAGCGAAGCGAGTTGGGGCAGCGTGCCTGGCCGGCCGAGAAGCGCAGGGGACCGGCGCGGCGCAGCCGTGCCGGCTCGCGCCGGCGACGACGGTTTTGGTTACTTTTGCCAAGACAAAAGTGACCCGCGCGCGCAGCGTGCGGAAGCTCTTGCTTTGATCTTCCGCCGTGGCTTTTGAGGGATTGCCGGCACGGAGCAAAGCAGGAGCAAGATCAAGAGCTTTCGTCCGCTGCGCGGCCGAGTCCCTTTTGACGGGCCAAAAGGAACCAAAAGCCCTTTGCCCGGCGCAAGCCGATCCGGCTGCGCCGGCTCGGTCCCCTGTGCTTCTCGGACGACGAGGCACGGCGCCCCAACTCGCTTCGCTCAGACACGGGGCGCCTCTGCGGCCTCGCCGCCCTGCGATGCTCGGCTTGCTTTAGGGCGAAAAAGCCAAGGGCAAAATCCAAAGCAGGAGCCAAAGCAGGAGCCAAAAGCCGAATGACCCCGCAAATGGGCGAAGAACCCTTTTTTTGCGGGGCGTCCGGCGGATGCAGGCGCTGGAACCGCACCGCTCGCCGGCCGTGCCGGCGCGACCATCGGTCAGCGCCAGTCGCCGAGCGCCAGGAAGCCGGCCCAGTAGAACGGATGCGTGCTCAAGCCTGCCGCCTTGCGCGTGGCGAGCACCTGCCGCTGGGCGCTGCGCATGGCCTGCGTGGTATCGGCCTGCGATTGGAAGCGTGCCCGGTACAGCGCTTCGCTCCAGGCTGCCGTGGCCGTGTCGTCGACCGGCCACAGGCTGACGATGACGGTGCCGGCACCGGCGATGCGGAAGGCGCGCGCGAGTCCGTCGAGGCCCTCGTAGTGGCGCGTGGGACCGGCGGCGGTCGTGCAGGCGGCCAGCACGGCCCAGCGCACCCGGTGCAGGTCGAGTGCGGCGATCTCCAGGCCGCCCAGCAGGCCGTCGTCGGGGTTGCCGCTGTCCGGCGCCGGCGCGGCGAGGACCAGCGCGGCTGCCGTCGTGGCGGCCGGCGGCGCTTCGGCGACGAAGCCGACGCCGCGGTGGCCGGTAGCGTCCCGGCAGTCCGGCGCCGGTGCGGCGTCCGTGCCGTGCGTGGCCAGATGGACGATGGCCGCGTGCGGCGCCGCGTTTCGAAAGGCGGCCTCACTGGCGGCGGCGCCGACGAGGGCCAGCATCGGTGCCGCCTCGCTGGCGGCCACCAGGGCTTGCAGGCGGGCCGCTTCACGGCGCGCGCCCGGCAGCGGCGGCCAGGGCCGCCGGCAGCCGGCGCGCCGGTCGGTCCCGGGGCCGGACGGCCCCGTATGCGGGTCGGCCAGCGCGAGCACGCTGTAACGCGGCGCGTCGATCGGCGTCGTGGACGCGAGCAGTTCCTCCTCGTGGTTGAGCACGTGCACGAGGCGATCGCCGTCGAGCAGGTGGCCTGCGCCATCGGGCAGGGCGGCCCAGGCGAGCCGTTGCAGCGGTGCATCGGCGATCACGAACACGCGGCGTGCCGAGGTGGTCCGCGCGATCGGCTGCCAGATGCGACTGGCGACCTGCACACCAGCGGCGCGCAGCTGCGCAGGGTCGCTCTCGGGGGTCGCCAGCCGCGCCTGCCAGGCGGCGACCTCGGCCGCCAGCGCGCGAGCGGGCCCGAGGCGCAGGACCCGCACCGGCGTGCCGCTGCCGGCCTCGAGCACCAGCGCGTGCCACTCGCGCTCGCGATCGTGCATCTCGCGACTGGCGAAGTCCTCCGCGCGCCGGTGCGCGACCGGGATCATCCAGACCAGGGCGCTGTCCGGCGGCAGCGCCGCGCGCACGGCGTCGAGGCCGGGCTGCACGTCGGCGATCGCGACGCCCTTCGGCAAGGCCTGGGCGAGCCGGCGCTCGGCCCGTTGGAAGCGCACCTGGGCCGCGGTGTCGTCCGCCGTCGCCAGCCGCGCGCCTTCGAGCAGGCTGCTGGCGGCGAGCCATTCCTGCCACAGCGGTGCGATGGCGGGGTCCGACGCGAGGCGCGTGCGCGCCTGGCTGAGGCGGGCCGCCTGGATCGCGGTGACCTGGCCGCGCGCCGCGATCGCCAGCGACCAGGCCCGCTCGATCAGCGCCGGGCGGCCGCTGGCGAGCGCGATCGCGACGGCGAGGTCGAGCGTGGCGTACTCCTGTTCCTGGAACATCAGGGTCTGCTGGTCCGACAGGCCGGCGGCGACGTCGCGCAGGCTGGCCTGGCGCGTGTGCTCGGCCGCGGCGGCGGCGGCGAAGGCCGCGTCGTGGCGGCCCTGGCCCCACAGTGCGGCGGCCAGGCCGTGCTGCACGAACAGCGGTGTCGCCTCGCTGGCGGCCGGCATCGCCTCCAGCCGCCCGAGCATCGCGCGGAAGCCGGCCTCGGCCTCGCGATGGCGGCCGCGCCAGACGTCGACCATGGCGATGTTGGAGAGCGGCAGGTAGTCGCCGGGGTTCGCGGCCGGGTTGCGCAGCGCGATTGCGAGCGCGCGCCGATACAGCGCGACCGCCGCTTCGCGCCGGCCGTAGCGCACGCTTTCGGCATTGCCGTAGTTGTTCAGCACGCGTGCCAGCTTGAGGGAATCGGTGCCGTAGGCCTGCTCGAAGGCCGGGACGGCCTGCGCGTACCAGACGATTGCTTCCTCGATGCGCTCGCGGTGGCGCTCCAGGTTGGCGAGCGCATAGAGCAGGTCGGCGCGGAGGCGGCCGCGCGGATCGGGTGCACGGCCAGCGAGGGCCAGCGCTTCGCGGTAGCTGGCCTCGGCACGCACCACGTCGCCGCTGATGCGCTGGGCCTGGCCGAGGCGCAGCAGGCTCAGCGCGAGCGGCATCGGGTCGCTCGCGGCGCGTGGCCGCTGGATCGCCAGGGCCGCCTCCAGCGACGTCATCGCGCCGCCGTAGTCGCCGGCCATGCGCTGGGCGAAGGCGAGGTCGCCGAGGAGGGCGGCATGCCCGGCGCTGTCGGCGCCCTCGCGCACCCGGCTCAGGCCTTCGGCCTCGCGCAGGTCGGCCAGCGCGGCGTCGGTGTGGCGCTGCTCGGCCGCGGCCAGCCCGCGCAGCCGCAGCGCCTGCTGGCGCAACGCGGCATCGTCGTCCCCGGCACCGAGCAACGCGAGCGCGCGCGTGGCCGCTTCGGCGGCTGCCGCGGGTTGTTGCCGGTGCCAGTGCGTCTCGGCGAGCAGCAGCTGCAGCTCGGCCGGTGCCGCCGGCGCGGCGGCCAGGGCCTGGGTGAGCGCGGCGAGCGCGGCTTCGTCGCGGCCGGCGGCGAGCAGTGCACGGATCTGGGCCGGGGAGGCCGGATCGGCACCAGCGCCGGACAGCGGGGCGCTCAGCGTGGCGACCAGCCAGGCCGCACCCAGGACGGCGGCGCGCAGGCGCCGCTGTGCGAGGACGAAGCGATCGATCCGCACGGTCACCGCGCTGCTCCGGCTTGCCCGGCGCGAGAATAACGCACTCAATCGGCGCGATGCGGCAGCCGGTAGCGCCACAGGCGCAGCGGCTGGTCGGCGGCGTCGAGCTGCGCGACCAGGGTATCGAGGGGCGCCGACGCCGGAGGGGCGATCCCCGGGACCAGCACGCCGCTGCCCCGCAGGCGGACTTCGGCGTCGGTGGCGCCGTCCGTAGCGGCGAGGGTCTCGAGCACGTCGACCGGGGCGGCCGAGGCCACCACGAGGAACTCCTCGGCCTGCGCCGGCGAGGAGACCTCGATACGCAGGCTGCGCCCACCGCTCCGTCCCGGCAGCTCCACGCGCCGGCCTGCCGGCATCGGGTTGCGCGTATCGAGCGCCGGCAGCGGAAACAGGCGCTGCAGCGTGCCGTGGTCGTCGGTATTGAACACGTAGACCCAGGCCGGACGCTGGCTCGCCAGCGCGAACGAAAGGCGGTCGCGCAGGGCGACCGCGGTGCCGTCGGCGATCACCTGGGCGCGATCGCCGTCGTGGCGCAGCAGCTCCAGGTGCATCTCCGGCAGCGGCGGCGCGCGCAGCAGGGCCACCATGCCGGCAGCAGCGATGGCGAGTGCGAGCACGGCGGCGGCCATGCCGGCACGCCGTCGTGTCGGTGCTACCGAAGCGGGCGCCGCCGCCGCGGCGCCCGGCGCGTGCAGGCAGGCGGCGAGCGCATCGGCCATCCCGCCGGCGGTCGCATAGCGCGCGGCCGGGTCGGCGGCCCGCGCCCGCGCGATCACGGCACGCAGCGCGGGCGGCACGTCGCTGCGGTCGAACGCGGCGCCGGGGCGGACGGGATCGGGTGTCTCGCCGCTCAGCAGGAACTGCAGGACGCCGCCGAGCGCATAGAGATCGTGGGCCTGCGTGCGTGCGGCGCCGTGCAGGACTTCCGGTGCCAGCCAGGCCGGGCTGGCCTGCGTGCGCAGGCTGGCGTTGACCGTGGCGGGATCACCGCCGGCGCCGAGGTCGGCCAGGACCAGGCGGCCGCCGCGCTCGCGCAGCACGTTGTGCGGCTTCACGTCACCGTGCAGCAGGCCGGCCTGGTGCACGGCGGCGAGCGCCCGGCACAGGCCGATGCCGACCAGGGCAGCCTCGTCGGCGGCGAGCGGGCCGTCACGCGCGATCCGCTCCGCCAGCGTGCAGCCGTCGATCCACTCGCACCACAGGCCGGCACGTCCGTCGTGGACCGCCGCACCCAGCACGCCGACCACGTGGCAGTCGCGGATGCGCGCCAGCCGGCGTGCTTCCTCCAGGAAGGCATCCGTGCGCAGCGTGGCAGCGGCCGCCGGCGTGAGCAACTTGAGCGCGACATCGCGGCCGAGGCGGGGATCGTGCGCGCGGAACACCTCGGCGCTGCCGCCCTCGGCGACCCGTTCGCCGACCTCGAGCGGGCCCCAGCGGAACGCGATCGCGCGCGCGGGCACGGGTGCGTCGATCGCGCGGAACGCCGCGGCGATGTCCGACAGGGTCTTCAGCGCCGCCATGCGCGGATCGTCGGCGAGGTCCGCCGCCGTCCATTCGCAGGGCTCGGCGTCGAGGATGCGCTCGATCAAGCGGTCGAAGGCGGCATCGTCACGCGGTGTCATCGCTCATCGCCTTGGCCAGTTCGCCGGCGGCGCGCCGGATCGCCATGCGGGCGGCATCCGGGCGCATGCCGGTTTCGTCGGCGATGTCCGCGTAGTCCAGCCCGAACTCGATGCGCATGACCAGCAGTTCCTGGCTGCGCCGTGGCAGCGCCGCCAGCGCGTCCTCGTACCGGCGCAGCCGCTCGCTGCCGACGGCGGCCTCCAGCGGCGAGCGCGCCGTGTCGTCGATCAAGGTGTCGGCGAGGTCCACGCGCGTCCCGTGGCCGCCCGAACGGCGGATCTCGTTGCGCATCACGTTGAGCAGCAGGTGGCGCAGGTAGCCGAGGAAGCAGCCGCCGCCGGCGTACTCGAAGGCCTCCAGCCGGGTCAGCGCGCGCAGCAGCGTCGCCTGGACCAGGTCGTCGGTATCGGCCAGGTCGCGCGAATGGCTCGGCAGGCGGCCGTGCGCCCAGCGCCGCAGCACCGGCAGGTAGCGGGCGAGCAGGCGCTCGCGTGCGGAGTCGTCGCCGGCGCGGATCCGGTACAGCAGCTCCTGGGTGGTGTCGGCCGGCGCGGCGCCCATGCGCGGAGTTATAGCACGCGTATCGCGCACGGAAATCCGGCGCGGGCGCGGGCGGAGGAGTGGGAAATCGAGACTGGCCGTGGACATCGGGAGGGCCGCGGGAAGGGGCTCCGGACCCAACCCGGCGCGGCGGCGAAACCGAACACGCGGCGGGTTGTTCGGTTTGCGGCGCCGCCGGGTTTGGCATCGGCATCCGCAACCGCAGGAGTGCAAGCCATGTATCCATCCCCCGAGTCGGGCCGGTTCCGATCGGCCCTGTTCGTCGCGCTGCTCGCGACCGTCAGCGGCACGGCCGGTGCCGCACCTGGCGACCTCGATCCGACCTTCGGCGGTACCGGCATGGTCCGCGACGCAATGACCGGCAACGGCGCCGCCGCGACCGCGCTGGCGATCGACGCGGCCGGCCGCATCGTGGTCGCCGGCAGCGCCGCGCAGAACGCGATCGACGGTGACTTCGGCGTGCTGCGCCTCAATCCCGACGGCAGCCCCGATACGAGCTTCGCCGGCAGCGGCCGCGTGATCGCCGGCCACGCAGCGGCGAGCGACGAGGAGGGCTACGGCTTGGCCGTCCAGGTCGACGGCAGGCTCGTCGTGGCCGGCACCCGCTTCACGCCCGCCACCGGCGTGCGCTCCGTGGCGCTGCGCCTGGGCAGCGACGGCACGATCGACGGCAGCTTCGGCAACCAGGGCGACGGCTGGTTCCTGAGCGCGCGCCCCGGCGGGGACGTCGCGCTGGCGCTCGCGGCCGGTGCGAACGGTTTCGCGCTCGCCGGCTACGCCAGCGATGGCGGTGGCGGCATCGACGCCCTCGCCCTGCGGCTGGATACGCTGGGCATGCCGCTGCCGTTGTTCGGCGACGAAGGCTTCGTGCTGGCGGCACCGGACAGCAACTCGGCCAACGCGGTCGCGCTGCAGCCCGACGGCAAGGTGCTGCTCGGCGGGCACCTGGACGGTGACGGCGGCGCTGCCTTCATCCAGCGTCTCGCCGCCGACGGCAGCGCCGATGCCACGTTCGGGGGCGATGGCCGCGTCGAGCTGCCGGGCATGACGCGCATCGGTGACCTGCAGGTGCTGGCCGACGGCCGCATCGTCGCCGCCGGCCTGGCCGGCAGCGACACGCGGGTCACGCGCCTGCTGGCCGACGGCGCCGTCGATGCCACGTTCGGCAGCGGCGGCACGGTCGTGGTGACCGCGGCGAGCCAGGCCGTGGTCCAGCTGTGGCCGTTCGCGTTGGCCCTGCTGGCCGACGGCGGGCTCGTCGTCGCCGGCAACGCGAGCAGCTTCGCCGACGGCGCGATGGGATTCGCGCTGCGCCTGACCGCCGATGGCCAGGCCGATGCCGGCTTCGGCACCGGTGGCGTGCGATTGGTTGATGCGCCCACCGATCTCCAGATCGACGCGGTGGCCGTGCAGGCCGATGGCGCGATCGTCCTCGCGGGCGTCGATCGGGGCTCGGCCGGCGACGGCGACGACCAGTTCCTCGTCGTGCGCCTGCAAGGCGGTGGCGAACCGCCGCCGCTGCCCACGCTCTCGATCGCCGATGCCAGCGTCACCGAAGGCGATGCCGGCACCGTGATGATGACGTTCACGGTCACGCTGTCGGCACCGTCGCCGGGCGGTGTCGGTGTCATGGCGCAAAGCGACCTGGGCAGCGCGACGCCGAACGTGGACTACGTGCCGACCGGCACCTTCCTCACGCTCGACGAAGGCGTCAGCAGCGTCCTGTTCCAGGTGCCGGTGATCGGCGACCTGGCGGTAGAGGGCGACGAGACCTTCCTCGCGCGGCTCGGCGACGCGACCGGGGCGACGATCGCCGACGGCGTCGCCACCGGCACGATCGTCGACGACGACACTGCCGCGCCGGTCGTCGCGCAGCCGGTCCCGGCGGCCGGCTTGCCGGCGCTCGGTCTGCTCGGCCTGCTGCTGGCACTGGCGGCGGCGTGGCGTGGCCGGTCGAGGGCGCTGCTGTGAGCGCCGCACCACGACCGGCGCAGCGCCGCCGCGGCGACGTTCGTTCGCCCGCCGCCGCGGGTTTCACGACCGGTCATCCTGCCCGGGAGTGCCCCATGAACGGTCCGATCCCTACGCGCTCGCCACGCCGCGGCCTGCACTTGCTCTTCGCGCTGTGCGCGCTGGCCTGCGGCGCCCGCCCTGCCTCGGCGCTGGAACTGTGCGTGCAGACGCTCGGCGACCTGCTGGCCGGCCTCGACCAGGCCGGCCAGTTCCAGTCCGACCTCAGCGGCACCGTGACGCTGCGCCTGGTCGCGCAGACGTACGGCTACACCGGCTTCCGGCAGATCACCCAGGTCAACAGGCTCAACCTGCTCGGCGGCTATAACGCCGACTGCACGGCGCGCACGGTCGATGCCGCCAATACCGTCATCGACGGGCTCGCGCAGATGGACCTGCAACTGCGCCACGGCGGCCTCGGCGTGACGATCGAAGGCGTGCGCTTCCGCAACATGAAGCAGCTGCTGGTCTACGACATCGGCACCTGTGCCGACTACGGCCGCATCGTCACGATGCGCCGGAGCATGGTCGATACCGATACGTCCGCGGCGCAGGCCGGTTTCAGCCTCAGCAGCGTCTGCGGCAACGTCGTGTTCGAGAACAACCTGGTGCGCTCGCGCGGCGGCGTGACGCTCGGCAGTTCGCCGGCGGTGTTCGCGTCGGAGGTGTACGCCTCCAACAATACGATCGTGCAGTCCCAGCACGCCGGCCTGCAGCTCTATCGCGGACCCGATTCGCAGGCGGTCGGCTTCCACCTCAGCAACAACGTGCTCTGGAACAACGCCGGCGAGGACGTCGCGCTGGCGGCCAACAGCTGGCTGCCGACGGTGCACGCACGCCACAACCTCTGGCAGGGCACGCCGCTGCTGCAGCTGGCCACCTCGGCCGGCAACCTGGTCGCCGATCCGCTGCTCGGTGCGAACGGGCGTCCGGCCGAGCCGGCATCGCCGGCGATCAACAGCGGTCTCAACACACCGCCGGGCGGCCTGCCCGGCGTGGACCTGGACGGCGGCCCGCGGATCGTCGGCAGCGCGGTCGATCGCGGCGCCTATGAATCGGCCGTGGTCGACATTGCCGACCTGGTCGTGACGACCGCGGCCGACAGCGGCGCGGGATCGCTGCGCCAGGCGATCATCGACGCCAACTCGCACCCCAACGCCAGCACGGTCCGCTTCGCGATTCCCGGTCCCAACGGCGCGATCCTGGTTCCGGGCACGCCCTATCCGGATGTCCTCGCGCCGCTGCGCATCGACGGTTTCAGCCAGGCCGGCGCGCAGCCGAACACCAGCGAATGGAGCAACAACGCCAGCTACCGCATCTTCATCCAGCGCAGCCAGCGCATCAGCCATGCGTTCCGGGTGCCGGCCAGCGCAGCCGCGAGCGTGAGCCTGCAGCTCGACGGCCTGGTGCTCGGCGGCTTCGACAATGCGATCGTCCTGCAGGGCGGCAGCGGGCATGCGATCCGCGGCAGCCACCTCGGCTCGGGCTTCGCCGATTTCCTCGACGTGCCGGGCAACCTCAACAACATCGCCGTCGGCGGTAGCGCGCACGCCGTCAGCATCGGCGGCTTCGCGCCGGCGGACCGCAACTCGATCGCGGGTGCGGACGACATCGGCATATCGCTCGCCGGCAGCGGGATCCAGCACCTGGTCGTCAACAACCTCATCGGCACCGCGCGCAACGGCAACGAGGCACGCGGCAACGGCACCGGCATCCGCCTGGCGACCGACCACAGCGCGGTGATCGACAACCTGATCTCCGGCAACACGGTGGGCCTGGACGTGCGCGGCAGCAACGCGATCGTGTCGGCCAACCGGATCGGCCTGAAGGCGTTCAGCATCTGCCTGCCGCCGTGCACGCCCAACCACGCCCTGCCGAACGGCGACGGCGTGCGGTTCGCGGCGACAGCGCTGGACAACCTCGTCACCGGCAACACGGTGGCCTACAACAGCGCGCTGGGCGTAGTCCTGGCCGCGGGCGCGACCGGCAACCGCTTCAGTTCCAATCTCGCCTACCAGAACGGCTTGCGCGACTTCGACCTGTTGCAGCCGGCCGGCATGAACCCGATCGACTCGGACGTGCCGCTGGTCACGCCGGGCGGCTGCGGCAACGCGAACTGCGACCAGAACTTCCCGGCGCTGGCCGCCGCCGCGGGCACGCGCAACGCCGGCCGCGTGGCCGGCACGCTGTCGACCTGGAACGGCGTGCACCGCCTGGAGTTCTTCGCGGGACCGAGCTGCGGTGCCGGCGGCCAGGCCGGGGCCCGGCGCTACCTGGGCTCGGCGCAGGTGACGGTCGCCGGCGGCACACTGCTGCCGCCGGTCAACGGCAGCGCGCCGTTCGACCTGCCGATCCAGAGCACACAGTCGCTGTACGGCACGTGGATCACCGCGACCGCGACGTCGCCGAGCGGCAACACGTCCGAATACGCCGCCTGCGTCGCCTATGCCTGTGATCGCATCTTCGCCTACGGCCTGGATACCGACGCGGCGGAGGTCTGCCCGCCGATCGATTGAGTGTGCCGGCCGTGCCGACGGCCGCGTCCCGGCGGTGCGCGGCCGCCGGGACAGCGGCGGAGCATCGCGATCGGCTTGGTATGCTCGGGCCGTTCTTCCGCGGAGCATCGGCTGATGGCGACTACCGGCGAGGTCGGGAACGGTACGGCGCCGGACGCGCTGGCGGCACGCGCGCTGGCGGCGTTCGATACCTATGCCGAATGCACCGGTGCGGCGCGCGAACGGGCACTGGCCGCCTTGGCCGCGACCGATCCACCGTTGCATGCCGAGCTGGTCCGCTGGTTGGCGGCCGATGCGCGAGTGGGCGTGCTGGAGCGGCCGGGCGCGGCCGTCGCCGCGCTGCATGCCGCACCGGCCGATCCCGCGCCGGCCGGCACGGCCGACCGGCGGCTGGGACAGCGCCTGGGGGCATGGCGGATCGAGGCGGTGATCGGCCGGGGCGGCATGGGCACGGTCTATCGCGCACAGCGCGCCGATGGCGCCTACCGGCAGACGGTGGCGATCAAGTGCGTGCGTGGCGGTTTCGGCGGGCCGGCGCTGGCCGAGGCGCTCCGCAACGAGCGGCAGGCGCTGGCGGGCCTGCGCCATCCGGGTATCGCGGCCCTGCTCGACGGTGGCCTCGACGAGGACGGCGATCCGTGGTTCGCGATGCCCATCGTCGAGGGGCGGCCGATCGACGCCTGGTGCGCGGAACAGGCCCTGGGCCTGCGCGCGCGCGTGGCCTTGTTCGCGCGGGCCTGCGAGGGCGTGGCCCATGCGCACGGCAGCGGCCGCGTGCACGGCGACATCAAGCCGTCCAACCTGCTCGTCGAGGCCGGCCGACCGCTGCTGCTCGACTTCGGTCTGTCGGTGCTGGCCACGGCGGACCCGAGCCCGCCGCGCATCGCGGCGACGCCCGGCTACGCCGCGCCGGAGGTGCTGGCCGGCGCTGCCCTGTCGGTGGCGGCAGACATCCATGCGCTCGGTGTCGTGCTGTATCGCCTGCTGTGCGACCGGTGGCCTGCTGGCGTCGAGCCGACCGTCTTCCCGGCGCTGCACGCCGGCCCGTCGAGTCCGCAGCCGCCGAGCCGTCTGGCCGGTCGCCGGAACGGAGGACGGGGCCTGCCGCGGGCGCGGCTACTGCGCGGCGACCTCGATGCGATTGCGCTGCGCTGCGTGGCGGCCGACCCGGCGCGGCGCTACGGGTCGGTGGCCGCCCTGCTGGACGACCTGAATCACTGGCTGGCCTCGCGGCCGCTGCCCAGCCGTGGCCGCGCGCCCGGCTACCGGGCACGCCTGTTCCTGCGGCGCCATCCGGCGCCGGTGGTCGCGGCGCTGCTGGCGCTCGCGCTCGGTGCCGCCACGGCGGCGTACCGCAGCCAGACCGTGCAGGCCGCCCGAACGGTCCAGGACCTGGCCGGACTCTACGAGGCCTCGCTCGCCGCGCTGGCCGATGCCGGATCGCCGCTCGACGAGCCCGAGCGCCGCTTGCTGCGTCCCGATGTCGCCGCTGCGGCGCGCGCGGCCGGCCTGCCGGCGCTGGCGCGGCACCACATGGCGGCCGGCGACTACCGCCGGGCGGCGATCCTGCTGGCCGCAGCGCCTGCCGACCGCCTGCTCGATCCACGCCAGCGGGCCGGATTGGACGCGGCCCGCGCGCACCTCCTCAACGCCCGTTCCGCGCATGCCGCCGCCGGCCGGATCGCCGAGGCCGGGCTCGCGCACCTGGGCCCGCAGGCCGCCGACGCGCCGGCCCGCATCGGCCTGCAGGCCGAGCTGGCACGCGCCTGGTGGGGACGCGGCGAACCGGCGCGGGCCGAGGCGGTCCTGCGCGAGGCTTTCGTCGCGGCCGAGGGGCTGGCCGCGCACGATCCGGCGCCGATGACCGAACTGCTGGTCCTGCGCGGGCAGCGGCGGTTGCAGACCTGGCAGTACGCCGCCGCCGAACACGACCTGCTCGATGCGCTCGGCCGGGTGGCCGCCGGCGACCGGCGCCTGGCCGACGCCGTGCACGCCGAACGGGTGCGCGCGGCGCTGGCGCGCGAAGCGCCGGCCGAGGCGCAGCAGCAGGCGCAGGCGCTGCTCGCTGCGCGCCGGGCCGGCCTGGGTGAAACCCACCTGCGCACCGGCTGGGCCTGGATCGCGCTGGCACAGGCGCAGTACGCCCAGGCGCGGTTGGACGAGGCGCAGCAATCGGTGCGGCGCGGCGAGGCGATCGTGCGCGCCGCGCAGCCGGGGGACACGCCCGCGCTGGCCGACGCACTGGGCACGGCGGCGCTGATCGAGGCCCTGGACGGCGACCTGGCGCGCGGCGTCGCCCAGGCGCGGCAAGCGCTGGCGATCACCCGGGCGGTGCACGGCCCGTCGCACGAGCGGACGCTCGAGGCGATGCTGGCGCTCGGCAGCCTGCTGGCCTGGCAGGCGAGCCTCGCCGGGGCGGACCCGGCCGCGCTGGCGCCCGCCGTCGACCTGCATCGGCTCGGGCTGCACGAAAGCGAGCGGCAGGGCCTTCCGGTCGCGCTGCACCGGCTGTTCCTGCTGCGCGCCCAGGCCGCCTGGCGCGACCCTGCCGATACCGAGACCGAAGTGCGTCCGCTGATCGCCGAGCTGTCGCGCCTGCGCGGAGCCACCAGCGACCGTGCGCTGCAGGCGCGCATGCTGTTGGCCGGCGTCCTGATCCGCCAACGGCGCGAGGACGAGGCGGCGGCGCTGCTGCGGTCGCTGGCCGACGACGCGCAGGCGCGGCTGCCGTCGCTGGTCGCCGGCGTGTCGCTGGCGTCCGCGCTCGAAGCGCTGGGGGACATCGATCACACGGCCGGCCACGTGCAGCGCGCCGGCGCGCACTGGCGGCAGGCGCGCGAGGTGGCGTCGGGCCTGGTCGGAACGCACAACCCGGTGGTGCAGCGGCTGGCCGCCAAGCTCGGCAGCCTGGAGACGCCGGTGCCGGCGGCCGGGCCCGGTCGCGCCTAGCCAGCCGGCAGGCGATCAGATCGCCAGGTCGGTGTCGCCGAGCTGGCGCAGCAGGAAGGCGCGCGCGCGCCGCCAGTCGCGACGCACGGTGCGGACGTCCACGGCGTGCAGCCGGGCGATCTCCTCCTCGCCGCATCCGCCGAAGTAGCGCAGTTCCACGACCCGGCCCAGGCGCGCGTCGAGTGCGGTGAGCCGATCGAGCGCCTGGTCCAGCGCCAGCAGCTGGGTCAGTGGCGAAGCGACGCCGGCGGCGTCCTCCAACGCACCCGCCGCGTCGCGCCCGCCGCGCTTGTCGGCCAGCCGCTGCCGGGCTTCGTCCAGCAGCGCGTAGCGCATCGCGCGAGCGAGCAGGGCGGTCAGGTGCTGCCGGTTGCTGGCGGCCGCCGCGGAGCCGGCCAGGCGCAGCCAGGCCTCGCTGACCAGCGAGGTCGGCGAGAACGCCCGGTCGCCGTACCGCCGCACCTGGGCCTGCGCGATGCGGTGGAAGTCGCGGTAGAGCCGGGCATAGATCCGGTCCCAGGCACCGGGGTCGCCGGCATGCGCGGCGGCCAGCAGCACGGTGACCTCGGTGATCGCCGTGTCCTGTCCCGACACCGGATCGCGAAACGAAGGGGACTGCCGATCGCGTCGCGCCGGGCGCGTCGCATCGGTGCCGTTCCGCGGAAGACCCAGGAGAGCCAAATGTCCCGTCCGTTCGTTGCCGTCCTCGCCGCAAGCCTACGCAACCTGGCCGTTCCTGCGCCAGCCGCCTTCACCAGGGGCGCACCATCTGCGCCCTGCCGGCGCGTGCTGGCATTCCTCGCCGTATTCGTCGCCGTGTCCGGTCCCGGCCAGGCCGCCGCACCAGCCCTGCCGACCGCGGCCTACGCGCAAGCCGAACGCGTGCACGACTTCAACCTCAAGGGCCAGGTGCGCAATGCCCGGGTCGTGCCGCACTGGCTGGCCGACGGGCGCTTCTGGTACCGGCGCGACGACGACAGCGCCGCGCCGTATCGACTGGTCGATCCGGCCGCGCGTCGCCAGGTACCGCTGTTCGACGGCGTACGCGTGCGGCAGGCCTGGCCCGAGGCCGCCGGAATCGCACCGGTCGTGCCGGAGCTGCTGTCGGTGCGCAGCCCATCCGCTACGGAAATGGTGGCGACCTTCCGCGGCGGCGATGACGGCGACATCGAATGCGCGCTGGGCCGGTACGCCTGCCGGACGGTTCCCGCGATGCCGCGCGGCGCGCAGCTGCTGCCGGCGCCGGATGGTCGGCGCAGCCTGTTCGTGCGCGACGACAACCTCTGGCTGCACGACCCGCAAACCGGCGATCGCGCGCTCACGCACGACGGCGCGCCGTTGCACGGCTATGGCGTGCTGCCCGACTTCACCTTGCGCGCCATTCCCCACCGTCAGGGCCGGCTGAAGGTGCCGCCGTTCGCCACCCACTGGTCGCCGGACGGGCGCTGGGTGTTCGGCACGCGCTACGACGAGCGCAAGGTCGGGCGCTATCCGCTGGTCGCATCGGCGCCGCAGGACGGGTTCCGCCCGGTCGTCCACGAGATCCGCATGAGCCTGCTCGGCGATCCGGAGCCGGTGCGCGATGCCTGGTTCGTGGTCGACACCGCTGGCGGTGGCGTTCGCGCCATCGCCATCCCCGAAGGTTGGAACGGCCTCGCCGAGGCCGGCGTGCTCGGCTGGTCCGGCAGCCGGGTCTATGCGGCGATCGCCCGCTACGACCGGCCGGCACGTCTACGCCTGGTCGAGATCGACCTGGCTTCCGGCGCGGTGCGGACGATCGTCGAGGAGCGCTCGGACACGCGCGTGCAGCTCAACGACTATTTCTACAACCGCGCCGCCGTGCGCATCCTGGCCGGACGCGAAGAGGCGATCTGGTTCTCCGAGCGCGACGGCTGGGGTCATCTCTACCTCTACGACCGGCGAGACGGCCGCCTGATACGCCGGCTGACGTCCGGCGACTGGCTGGTGCGCGACATCGTCGGCGTGGACGAGGCGCGGCGCCGCGTCTACTTCACCGCGGGCGGGCGCGAAGGCGGCGATCCCTACCAGCGGCGGCTGTACCGCGTCTCGCTGGACGGCGGCCAGCCGGTGCTGCTGACGGCCGAGGCCGCCGACCACGCGATCGACAATGGACCCGGCGCGTTGGTGGGCGCGCTGGCCGGCGAAGGTCCGTCGGGCGCGCTTTCGCCCGCGGGCGACACCGTGGTCGACAGCTACTCGACGGTCGACCAGCCGCCGGTGACGGTCCTGCGTTCGACCGAGGACGGCGCCGTCGTGCTGGAACTGGAGCGTGCCGATGCATCCGCGGTGTACGCCGCGGGCTGGCGGCCGCCGGTGCGGACGCGGGTGAAGGCCGCCGACGGCCGGACCGACCTTTACGCGACGGTCTACTTCCCGCCCGATTATTCGCCGGAGCGCAGCTATCCGGTGATCGACGCGATCTACGGCGGGCCGCACGTCACCAACGCGCCGGTCGGTTTCGTCGAGGCGACCACGACGATGAACCCGGTCTCGCGCGCCAGCCTGGCGGCGCTCGGCTTCGTCGTCGTGACGATCGACGCGCGCGGCACGCCGGGGCGCTCGCAGGCGTTTCACGACGCGAGCTTCGGCCCCGGCGGAGGGCCGCAGATCGACGACCATGTGGCGGCGATCCAGGCGCTGGCCGGCCGCTATCGCGGCATGGACCTGGCGCGCGTCGGGATCTACGGCCATTCGTTCGGCGGCTATACCTCGACACGGGCGCTGCTGTTGCGCCCGGACTTCTACAAGGCCGCGGTCTCCTCGGCCGGCAGCCACAACGGCCAGGGCATGTACAGCGGGCCGGTCAACGGCGTGGACCGGCTGGTCGCCGGGCCGCCGGTCTACGGCACCGCGGGCGCGGCACGGCCGTCGCCGGGCACGGTCGCCGACAACTACCGCCAGCTCGACAACGCCGTGCTCGCCGATCGCCTGGCGGGCAAGCTGCTGCTGGTCTACGGCGACCTCGACGAGCACGCGCCAGCGGGGGTGACGGTGCAGCTGGTCGACGCCCTGGTCAAGGCCGACAAGACCTTCGACCTGGTGGTCCTGCCGAACCAGGACCACGACCTGTTCCGCAACGATCCCTACTACACGCGGCGACTCTGGGACCATTTCGTGGAACACCTGATGGGTCGGACCCCGCCGGACTACCGCATCACCTCGCTGCCCGGCAGGCGCTGACGGCGGCCGATTGCCAGCACCGGGCGCGCGTGGCACCGTACCGGCGGCGACCGGGGAAGGCTCGTGGCCGAAATCACCGAACTGATCGGCAAGGCGCGCGGTGGCGACCAGGATGCCGCCGCGCGCGTGTTTTCCCTGCTCTACGACGAGCTGCATCGCCTGGCCGCCGGCCAGTTGCGCGGCGATGCGGCCATGCGCGCGACCTCGCTCGTGCACGAGGCCTATCTGAAGCTGGCCCACCACGGCGCCCTGGCCGTCAACGACCGGGGGCACTTCTTCGCGGTCGCGGCACGCGCGATGCGCCAGATCGTCGTCGACCACGTCCGTGCGCGCGCCGCGCTGCGGCGCGGCGGCGACCTGCAGTTCGCCGCGCTGGAGACCACGGCGCTGCACCTGGCCGCGCAGCACCGCGACGATGACCTGCTCGCGCTCGACGAAGCGTTGGTGCGCCTGGGCGAGGTCGATGCGCCGCTGGCGGCCCTGGTCGAGATGCGCTTCTACGCCGGGCTGGAGCTGGCCGACATCGCCGTCCAGCAGGGGCGCTCGGAGCGGTCGCTCAAGCGCGACTGGCGGCGTGCGCGCGCATTCCTGCAGCGCACGATGACCGAGGCCTGACCGCGTGTCCGACGCCGCCCAACGCTGGAGCCGGATCGCCGTCTTGTTCGACGCGCTGGTGGAGCTGGGACCGGCCGAGCGCCAGCAGCGGCTGGCCGACCTCGAGCGCGACGACGCGAGCATCGCCGCCGACCTGCGCGCGTTGCTCGCCGCCGATGCCGACGCCAACGCCCTGCTCGACGCGGACGCGGTCGCCGTCGTGCCCGGCCTGCTCGCCGACGGTGCGCCGGCCGACCGCCGGGCCGGTCCGTACCACCTGCTGCGGCCGATCGGCGAGGGCGGCATGGGCGTGGTCTGGCTGGCCGAGCGCACCGACGGTGCCTACGAGCAGCAGGTCGCGGTCAAGGTGCTCAAGCGCGGCATGGACAGCGTCGCGATCATGCGCCGCTTCCTGCAGGAGCGACGCATCCTCGCCCGCTTGCATCATCCGCACATCGTGCGGCTGGTCGACGGCGGCATGAGCGCGGACGGCCGCCCGTTCTACGTCATGGAGCACGTCGACGGCCGCGCGATCACGCGCTACGCGGCCGAACACAGGATCGACGTGGCAGCGCGCGTCGCCCTGCTCGCGAAGGTCGCCGACGCGGTGGCGTATGCGCACACGCAGCTGATCGTGCACCGCGACCTGAAGCCGTCGAACGTGCTGGTGGACGCCGCCGGCGAGCCACGCGTGCTCGACTTCGGCATCGCCAAGCTGATCGAGCCGAGCGGCGAGGAGACCGTGACCGGCACCGGCCTGCGCGTGCTGTCGCCGGCCTATGCGGCGCCCGAGCAGATCCTCGGCGAGCCGGTCGGCACCACCACCGACGTGTATGCGCTGGGCCTGATGCTGTGCGAGCTGCTGGTCGGCCAGCTGCCGCAGCGCCGGCGTGCCGGTACGGCGGCACAGCTCGCGCAGGACGTCGCCCAGGAAACCAGCCAGCGTCCGAGCGCACTGGCGGCGCAGATGAAGCCGCAGCGCCTGGCCGAGCTCTACGAGGACGGCTTCAGCGCGCGGCATCTCGTACGCCTGCTGAGCGGCGACCTGGACGTGATCGTCGCGACCGCACTGCAACGCGATCCGGCCCGCCGCTATCCGACTGCGGCGGCCTTCGCCGGCGACCTGCGGCGCTGCCTCGACGGCCGGCCGATCACCGCGCGCATCGACTCCCCCGCCTACCGGATGCGCAAGTTCGTGCGCCGTCACCGGCTGGGCGTGACGGCGACCGTCCTGGTGGCGACGTCCCTCGTCGCCGGCCTCGGCGTTGCGGTGTGGCAGGCCTACCGTGCGCAGGCCCAGGCCCAGCGCGCCGATGTCGAGCGTGCCAATGCCGAGCGCCAGCTGGCCCGCACCGAGCGCGTCAAGGACTTCATCCTGACGCTGTTCCGCGAACAGGACCCGGTCAGCCGCGTCCGCGCCCAGGCGCGGTCGGCGCCGGACCTGATCCGCGAAGGCATCGCGCAGATCGACGCGACGCTGACCGGCGAGCCGGACCTGCAGGCCGAGCTGCTGCGCGACCTCGGCGAGATCCAGGTCAACCTCGACGACCGCGAGGCGGCGAAGGCGACCCTGCAGCGCGCGTGGGAGTTGCAGAAGTCCTTGTCCGGCGCCGACAGCGTGGCGAGCGCCGAGACGCTCGCCGCCTATGCCGATGCGGTCTATGCGGTCGGCGACGTGGAGGCGGCCGGCACGATGCTGCGCGACGCGGTGACGCGCCTGTACGCCGCCGGCCACGCGGAGCGGCCCAAGACCGCACAGGCCGAGGCGACACTGGCGATGGTCGAGCTGATCCGGTCCAACCCGGCCGAGGCCGAGCGGCTGGCCCTGCATGCGCTGGCGGTCGATCGCGCGACCTATGGTCCGTACGACGGACGCGTGGCCTCGCGGCTGGCGACGCTCGGCAAGATCCAGCAGGAAGCGGCACGCTACGCCGACGCGCTGGCGAGCTACCGCGAGGCCCTGGGGATCGTCGTCCACAGCGGGGGCGAAGACCATGCCCGCGCAGCGCTGCTGCACACCAGCATCGCCGACGTATTGCGCGTGCAGCGCACCTACGAGGAAGCACGTGGTCACTACGAGGCGGCGGTGCGGATCGAGCGCATCCAGCTGCCGCCCGGCCACATGATCCTCGGCGGCACGTTGATCCGGTTGGGCGACCTGCACCGGCGCATGGGGCAGTTCGACGCGGCGGACGCGGCGCTGACCGAGGCCATCGCCATCCTCTCCAGGACGCCGTCGGGCCAGTACGCGCAGGCGTTGCAGTTCCACGGCAACCTGGCCCGCGCGCAGGGCCGGCTCGAGCTTGCCGCGCAACGCTACCGTGCGTCGTTCGACGCGTTCCGCACCGTCGTCGGCGACAGCGTCTACACCTGGCTGACCGCGCTGGAGGTGGTCAGCGTGCTGACCGAGAGCGGGCGCCTGGCCGAGGCCGATGCGCTCGCCGTCGAGGCCGCGGCGGCACTGACGCGCATCTCCAGCGAAGACTACGAGACCGCCTACATGAACAGCGTGATCGGCGCCTTGCGGCACGCGCAGGGCCGCGACGGCGAGGCGATCCCGCTGCTGCGTCACACCGCCGAGGTGCTGGCGAAGGTCTACGGCGAGGACCACGCCGAAGTCGCGCAGGCACGCGGCGCGCTGGCGGCAAGCCTGATCGCGACCGGCGACGCCGCTGCGCGTCGCGAAGCGGCCACCTTGATCGAGACCGCCCGCTCCGCGCTCGAGCGGGGCGACGACGAGGCGAAGGAACCGTTCCTCGGCGCGATCTATCTCGAGCGCAGCCGGCTGCGCCTGGACGAGGGCGAGATCGCCGGCGCACGCGCGGACATCGGCGAGGCGCTGCGCCGGCTGCAGGCACCGGAGTACGCCACCCGGCTGCGCCAGGCGCGCGCGCTGGCGCGCCGCCTCGACGTGCGCGGCTGACGGCGGTCCACCGAGACGCGCGGCCCGCACCACCACGGTGCCCCGGCATCGCGGTGGCGGGCGTTCGTGCGCGAACATAGCGCCCTGCTCGGCGCTTGGCGCTGCCCCGGCGCGCAGCGGGTGCCGCCACGACGCGTGGTGCCGAGCCGGCGTACCGATCCGCGCGTCGATCCGTCGACGCGCGTCCCGCCGCCGGCGCCGGCTCAGCCCCCGATCGGCGCGGTGCCGGCCGGCACGTGGCCGTCCGGCGCCGGACCGAAGCGATTGGCGCCCGGCGTGCCGGGGATGAAGCCGTTGAAGACCAGCGCGACCAGGCCGCCGATCACCGGCACCAGGCCGATCAGGATCCACCACGCCGACTTGTCCACGTCGTGCCAGCGCTTGGCCTGGATCGCCAGCGCCGGCCACAGCAACAGCAGCATCACCAGTATCGGCAGCACGCCCAGGCCGCCGCCGGCCGCGGCGGCGTCCGGCGCATTGACCACGCTCATCACGCCGAACGCGCTGAGGCCGCCGAGCACCAGCAGCGAGACGACCACCAGGCCCCAGTACGGACCGCGTCCGACGCGGCCCTGGAACGAAAACAACAGCGTCTTCCAGCTCACCTGCCTTCTCCTTGCGAGGATGGGATGGGCACGACATCGGCGTCGCCCCGCTGCTGTCCACGCAGAACGCGGCCGGCGGGGGCCACGGTGACCAGCAGTCCCGCGCCCTCGTCGCCGGCGCGCTGGAAAGGAGCCGTCGTTGCCGTGTAGTGTCGTTTCCGCGGGACCGGGTGGTGCCGCCGGATGCGAGCGGCCGGAACGCTCGTCGACGGATGCTCCGGACGGGGCGGAACGAGTGGAGAACGGCATGCGCGCTGCCTGGATCGTCGGAGTGCTTCTCGGCCTGGCGATGGTGTCGCTGCCGGCCGCCGCGGCCAAGCCCGCCCCGGAGGCGGAGCCGGAGTCCCCGGCCGACACCGCCCGGCAGGCGCTGCGTCTGGCATTCGCGCAGTTTCGCGACGGGGACATCGCGGCCGCCGACCGCGGCTTTGCCGCCGTGGTCGCCTCGAGCGGTTTCGACGCGCTCGACGACCGGGAGCAGTACGAAGTGCTGGCGCTGGCCGGCCGGCTCGCCGGCGAACGCGGCGAGCCGGCGCGCGCGCATCCATTGCTGGTCCGCGCCAGCGGCTACGCCCAGGCCGAGGGCGGGATCTGGCATGCGCGCCTGCTGGCCGCCTCGGCGCTCGACGACGACGTTGACGTCGCGCGCTGCGTCGCCAGGATCTCCCGGCGCTGGCCGCAGGTCCTGCAGGAGTACGACGGCTGGGCCATCGTCCGCCTGGCGTCGAGACTGGAGGAACGGCCGGAGGCAGCGGCCGAGCACCGCGAGCTGCTCGATGCGCTTTTCGACACCGGCTTCAACGTCGGCGGCGAGTCGCCGGACGGTCTCTGGCTGGTGCTGGCGCGGCTGGCGCTCGAACAGGACCACGTGACGCGGGCGGCTGCCGTCGCGCGCAAGATCCGGGCGCCGCGCTCGGTGGTCGCGCTGCATGCCGATCGGCGCTTCGACCGCGTGGTCGACGACGCGTCACGCTTCGCGCTCGACGCGGTCATCGAGGCGGACCTGGCGCGGGCGCGCCGCGTGGCCGAAGCGGCACCCGATCGCCTCGATCCGCGCACCGTGCTGCAGCGGCGCCTGCTCGATGCGGGCCGGTTCGCCGAGGCGCTGGCCAGCGCCGACGAGGTGGTCGCGCGCGTCGCCGACGGCGACGGGGAGACGCACTACGCTGATTTCGAGAAGGAGTACGTCTGGATCCTGGACCACCGCGCGCAGGCACTGCAGGGCCTGGGCCGTTGGGACGAGGCTGTGGTCCAGCAGCGCCGCGCGGCGCGCCGCCCCGAAAACGGCCGCATGAACGTCAGCCAGGCGCTCAACCTGGCCTGGCTCTACGCTGAGCTCGGCCGCGACGAGGAGGCACTCGACGCGGTGGAGGACCTGGGTGCGCCCAGCCCCTACGGCCGCATGCAGCTGGAGATGCTGCGCCTGATGGTCGCCGTGCAGCGCCGGGACGCGGCGGCGGTGGAGCGGCATCTGGCCTTCATGCGCGAGCATCGCGACGATGCGGTCGCCACCTACCAGCTGGCGCTGGCGCATGCCGATCGCGCCGACGAGGCAGCCGCCTTGCTGATCGAGCGCCTGCGCAGCACGGACTGGCGCAGCGATGCGCTCAGCGAAGTCCAGGCCTACCTGGACGTGCCGGCGCCGCCGATCAAGAAGGCGCGTAGCGCCCGCCAGGCGGCGGTGGCAGCGCGCGCCGACGTCCGGACGGCGATCGCCGCAGTCGGGCATGCCGGGCCGCCGATCGCGCTGACCGCGCCGGGCTTCTGAGCCGCCGCCGGGACCGCAAACGAAAACGGCCGCCCGGAGGCGGCCGTTTCGCAAGACATGATCTACGCGATCAGATCGCGTAGTAGAGCTGGTACTCCAGCGGATGCGTGGAGGCGCGGAACTTGGTCACTTCCTGCATCTTCAGGTCGATGTAGCCGTCGATGAAGTCGTCGGAGAACACGCCGCCGGCCTTCAGGAACCCGCGATCCTTGTCGAGCGCGTCGAGCGCCTGGTCGAGGCTGGAGCAGACCTGCGGGATGTTCTTCTCCTCTTCCGGCGGCAGGTCGTAGAGGTCCTTGTCCGACGGCGGACCCGGGTCGATCTTGTTGATGATGCCGTCCAGGCCCGCCATCAGCAGCGCGGTGAACGTCAGGTAGCCGGTGTTGACCGGATCGGGGAAGCGGACCTCGATGCGACGGGCCTTCGGGCTGTGCACGAACGGGATGCGGCAGCTCGCCGAGCGGTTGCGTGCCGAGTAGGCCAGCATCACCGGCGCCTCGAAGCCCGGCACCAGGCGCTTGTAGCTGTTGGTCGAGCTGTTGGCGAACGCGTTGATCGCGCGGGCGTGCTTGAAGATGCCGCCGATGTACCACAGCGCCAGCTGGGAGAGGCCGCCGTAGCCGTCACCGGCGAACAGGTTGGTGCCGCCCTTGGCCAGCGACTGGTGCACGTGCATGCCCGAGCCGTTGTCGCCGACGATCGGCTTGGGCATGAAGGTCGCCGTCTTGCCGTTGCGATGGGCGACGTTCTTGACGATGTACTTGAGCGCGAGCAGTTCGTCGGCCTTGCTGACCAGCGTGTTGAACTTGACGCCGATCTCGCACTGGCCGGCGGTGGCGACCTCGTGGTGATGCACCTCGACGGTCTGGCCGACCTGCTCGAGCACCTTGCACATCTCGCTGCGCAGGTCGTGCAGCGAATCGACCGGCGGCACCGGGAAGTAGCCGCCCTTGACGCCCGGCCGGTAGCCGGAGTTGGCGCCGTCGAACTTGTCCTTGGACGACCAGGCCGCTTCTTCGGAATTGACCTCGAAGAAGGTCTTGCCCATGTCGTTCTGCCAGCGCACCGAGTCGAAGATGAAGAATTCCGGCTCCGGCCCGAAGAAGGCGGTGTCGGCGATGCCGGTCGACTTCAGGTAGGCCTCGGCGCGCTTGGCGGCCGAGCGCGGGTCGCGCGAATAGGCCTGCATCGTGCTCGGCTCGAGGATGTCGCAGGTCAGGATCAGGGTCGGGTCGCCGGTGAACGGATCGAGCACGGCGGTGGACGCGTCCGGCATCAGCACCATGTCCGACTCGTTGATGCCCTTCCAGCCGGCGATCGACGAGCCGTCGAACATGCGGCCTTCCTCGAACAGCGACTCGTCGATCGAGTGCGCCGGGAACGTCACGTGGTGCTGCTTGCCGAGCATGTCGGCGAAGCGGAGGTCGACGAACTCGACGTCATGGTCCTTGATGAGCTTGAGCGCGTTGTCTACAGACATGAAAGAGCCTCGGTGGTAATCGGTGGCTGCCCCGCAGCAGGATGCGTGCCAAGCGGCGGGAGGTCGGTCGATCAGGGGCTTGTGCGATCTCGTCGTTAAGCAGCCGACAAAAAAGCACCTCGTTGGTGCAATGTGCGGTGGCTACGGCACCGCCGTTGTGCAAACGGCGGAAGCGGCTGCGATTATCGCATCCATTCACGACAGCGCGGGGTTCTCGCCTATCCTTGCCGGTCTCGCTGTTCCGGCTCCCCTGCCATGCCCGATCTGATCGACGTCATCCTGCTCGGCATCGTCGAAGGTGTCACCGAGTTCCTGCCCATCTCCAGCACCGGCCACCTGCTGATCGCCCAGCACTGGCTCGGCGCGCGCTCGGACACGTTCAACATCGTGATCCAGGCCGGCGCGATCCTGGCCGTGACGCTGATCTACCGGCGGCGCCTCTGGCAGCTGGCCACCGGCTGGCGCGATCCGGCCAACCGCGACTACCTGTTCAAGCTCGGCACGGCGTTCGCGATCACGGCCGTGCTCGGCTTCATCGTCACGCGGCTGGGCTTCACGCTGCCGGACCGCGTCATGCCGATCGCGATCGCGCTGATTCTCGGCGGCTTCTGGATCCTGGCGGCCGAGCGGTACACCGCCGGCCGGCCGGCGAGCACCACGATCACCTGGAAGGTGGCGATCCTGGTCGGGCTGGCGCAGATCGTCGCGGCGATCTTCCCGGGGACCTCGCGCTCGGCGGCGACGATCTTCACGGCGATGCTCGCCGGTGCCAACCACCGGCCGGCGGCGACCGAGTTCGCGTTCCTGGTCGGCATCCCGACGATGTACGCGGCCAGCGGCTACCAGATCCTCAAGAAGCTGGCGGAAGGGCCGGGGCAGGAGGACTGGGCGGCGCTGGGCCTGGCGTTCGCGAGTGCGACGATCACGGGCTTCATCGCCGTCAAGTGGTTGCTCGGCTACATCGGCAGCCACAGCTACCGGCCGTTCGCGATCTATCGCATCGTATTCGGCATCCTGCTGCTGGTCGCGGTGCCTGGGGGATGAATGCGTCCGAGGGCCGGCCTGGCCGGTCCTTGCGGCGCCACGTTCGATGACGACACGCCTGTTCCGCTTCGAAGACTTTCGCCTCGATGCCGCGCGGCGCGAGCTGTGGCAGGGCGGCGAGCGCCTGGTCATTCCGCCCAAGGTGTTCGACTGCATCGCCTACCTGGTCGAGCACCGCGACCGCGCGGTCGGCCGCGACGAGCTGATCGCGGCGGTCTGGGGCAAGGCCGACGTGACCGACAACCTGCTCGACCAGGTCATGCTGCGGGCGCGGCGCGCGCTCGGCGATACCGCCGAGCAGCGCCGTTTCATCCTGACGATGCCGCGCTTCGGCTTCAGCTGGGTGGCGCCGACCGAAGAGGTGGCCGCGCCGGGGGCGTCGCCCGTGGCCATGCCGTCGCCGGCGCTGCCGGAAGCGCCGCCCCTCGCGGCCGCGGAGCCCGCCGCCGCGGCCGTCGCCGTTCCGGCACGGCAGGCACGCGTTCGCCGCTGGCCGGGCGCCGTCGCCGTGCTCGCGGCACTGGTGCTCGCGGCAGTGGCGGCCGCCTGGCTGCACGGGCGCCGGCCTGCGGACACCGCGGTCGCGTCGGCGGCACCGGCGGCGCTGGTGCTGCCGGTCGAGGTGCGGGCCGAAGGGGCCTTCGGCTGGGTGCGGCTCGGCGTCATGGACCTGGTCGCCGAGCGGCTGCGCCTGACCGGCAGGCCGGTCCTGCCGAGCGACAACGTCGTGGCGCTGACCCGCGACCGCGGACCGTGGACGCGCGGCAGCCCGGCCGCGGCGGACCTGGGCCGCGTGGCCGGCGCGTCGCTGCTGATCGCCGGCGAGGCGGTGCTGGCCGAGGGGCGCTGGCGCGTGGCGCTGCGGACGATTCTCGGCACCGACAACGAAATCCTCGTCGAAGGCCAGGCCAGCGACGTACTCGACGCCGCGCGGCTGGCCTCCGACCAGCTCGAGGCCGCGCTCGGCTGGTCGCCGGGCAGCGACGATCCGCTGCCCGGCGATCCGGCGCTGGCGTTGCTGCTGCGCCAGGTCGATGCCGCCCTGCTGGCCGACCAGACCGGCGTGGCGCGACGCCTGCTGGACGGCCTCGATCCGGACCACCGGACCTTGCCGGAGGTGCGCTTCCGCCACGCGGCGGTCGATTTCCGCGACGGCGACCTGGCTGCGGCCCAGGCCGGCTATGAGGCGCTGCTCGGCAGCCTCTCGGCCGACGATGCGCCGCTGTTGCGGGCACGCGTGTTGTCGGGCCTCGGCAACGTCCATCTGCGCCGTGGCCAGCCGGCCGAGCTGGAGGCGCTGTCGGACCAGGCGATCGGCCTGCTCGCCGGCCAGCCGCCGTCGGCGGAGCTGGGCCGCGCGCTGACCGGCCGCGCGATCGCGCGCAGCACGCAGGGCGACTTCGACGCGGCGATGGAGGATTTCGCACGCGCCCGCATCGTCCTGGAGAGCGTCGGCGATCGCTTCGGCCTGACCCGCGTGGAGGTCAACATCGGCATCCTGGACGCGCGCCGCAACCGCTATGCCGAAGCGCTGCCGGTGCTGACGGCCGCTGCCGACCGGCTGACCGCCTTCGGCGATTTCACCAACGAACTCTACGCGCGCGTGGCGCTGGCGCGGGCGCGCCTGGAGCTGCTCGATCCGGCCGCGGCGCTGGCCGGCGACGAACGCCTGCGCGAGCTGATCCAGAACGAACCGTCGCCGGCGCTGCGGCGCTACGCGAGCCTGGTACGCCTGCTCGTGCAGAACGCCAATGGGCGCCTGCGGGCGGGCCAGGTGATGGCCGAGGCCCTGAGTACCGACGCGGCGGCGGCCGGCGACGGCGTGATGGGCGCACTGGCGGCGGCGATGGTGGCGCGTGCCGCGCTGGCGCAGGGCGATGCCGCGCGCGCCGCCGCGGAGGCCGCGCGCGCGCTGCAGGTGGACTGGTCGAACGAGGGGCCGCTCGACTATGCACGCACGTGGCGGATCCTGGCGGTCGCGCGCCAGCAGGTGGACGCGCCGGCCGAAGCGCAGGCCACGCTGGCCGCGCTGCGCGACTGGGTAGCGGACCGTACCGACGGCGGCATCCGCATCCAGCTCGCGCTGGCCGAAGGCGCACTGGCACCGCCGGCGCAGGCCCGCACGGCCTACGAACAGGCGCTGGCGCTGGCGGAGACGCGGCGCGTGCCGGCCGAGCTGATCGAAATCGCGGACGCCTACCTGCCGTGGCTGATCCGGGAGGGCGATCTGGCGCGGGCCGGTGTCCTGGCCGGTCGCACGGCCGGCTGGGCCGGCCGCGACTACGAGGCCGCGCTGCTGCAGCTGCGGCTCCAGCACGCCCTGGGCAACCTCACCGGCTGGCGCAATGCACTGGCACGGGCACGCACGCTGGCCGGCGAGCGGGTGGTGCCGGCCGAGCTGCTGCGGGCGCCTTCGCCGCAGGACCGGATCGTGTCAGGCGCGCCGTCAGGCGCCTGACCTGCACGGCGTAAGGCCCAGCTAAGGACGCACGAAGGGCCGGCGAATGCTGGCGTCTCATTCGCTGTGGCACCGTCGGAGCGGCTACTCGGGCCGTCGTGGCCCCTGCGAGGATCATCCATGAAGAACAGCAGTCCGCCCGGCCGACCTGGCACGGGCCATTCCTGGCGCGTGCGGGGGCTGACCGCCCTGGCGACCGTCGCCATGGCCGCCGCGGCGGTCACGGCGGCCGCCGTCGAGGCACCCGCCGGCGCCACCATCAGCCGGCCGTCGCGATCGGCGCAGCCCTCGCCCGGCGGCGCCCAGGTCGACCCGGCCCTCCTGCGTGGCCTGCAGGCGGGTACGCCGCGCAGCTTCGTCGTCGAGTTCAAGGAGAAGGCGGACCTGTCCGCCGCCGCCGGCATGGGCTGGCAGCAGCGCGGCCACTACGTCTACGAGCAGCTGCGCGGCGCGGCCGAGCGCAGCCAGGCGCCGCTGCGCGCATCGCTGGCTGCGCGCGGCGCCACGGTCGAGTCCTTCTGGATCAAGAACGTCATGGTCGTGCGCGACGGCGACCTCGCCGCCCTGCAGGCCGCGGCGGCCCTGGGCCAGGTCGAGCGGATCCGCGGCCTGCCGTCGGCGCGCCTGATCGAACCGGCGCAGCCGCCGGTGTCCGCCGCCGCGCGCGGTGGCGAAGGCATCGGCGAGAACATCGCCTGGGTCGGTGCCGAGCAGGTCTGGGCACAGGGCACGACCGGTTCGGGCGTCACCGTGGGCCTCATCGACGGCGGCGTCTTCTACCAGCACGAGGCGGTCGTGTCGCAATACCGCGGCAACCTCGGCAACGGCAGCTTCGAGCACGACTACAACTGGCTGGGCCTGACGCCCGAGCCGTACGCCGGCATCGAACCGCACGCCACGCACGTGCTCGGGACGATCCTCGGCGACAACCACGCCGCCGCCGCGCGCGAGCGCATCGGCATGGCGCCCGACGCGCGCTGGATCGCCTGCGACGGCTTCCCGATGGAGGGCGACCCGGCGGTCATGCTGTTGCGCTGCGGCCAGTTCATGCTGGCACCGCACCGGCGCGACGGCAGCGGCGCCGATCCGGACCGGCGGCCGCAGGTCGTCAACAACTCCTGGTCGGAGGGCAACTGCGACGGGACGGCGTCCTCGTTCTATGCCGACATGGTCGAGGCCTGGGTCGCGGCGGGCATCTTTCCCGCCTTCGCCGCCGGCAACGCCTTCAGCTGCGGCCTGCCGGAGCCGGCCGGGCTGTCGACGGTCTCGAGTCCGGCCTCGCTCGGCACGGCGTTCGCGATCGGCTCCACCGGCAACCACGACGGCACCTATGCCGTCCATTCGCTGTGGGGACCGACCGCCGATCCCAGCCCGGGCACGCCGGCCTATCCGGACCCGCGTGGCTTCCCGCAGCTCAAGCCGCAGGTCGTCGCGCCCGGCGTCGGGATCCGCTCGGCGGTGATCGACGACGAGCATGCCTACGGCACGATGACCGGCACCTCGATGTCGACGCCGCACGTCACCGGCCTGGTCGCGCTGATGCTCGATGCCGGCAACTGCCTGGCCGGTGACTACGCGGCGATCGGCGGGCTGATCATGCAGACGGCGCGGCCGATCGCCTACGACTCGGCCGGTACGCCGTCGCCGGGTCCCGGCAACGTGCCCAACTACGCGACCGGCTGGGGCGAGATCGACGCCGCGGCGGCGGTCAGCGCCGCCGCCGATGCCTGCGGTCCGACCGGCTTCGTCGGCGGCACCGTGACCGATGCGTCCGGTACGCCGGTCGGCGGCGCGACCGTGGCCTTCCTGGATGCCGCCGCCACGCCGGTCCACCAGACCACCACCGACGCCTCCGGCCGCTTCGCACGGCGCCTGCCGGCCGGGTCCAGCCTTACCTACGGTCTGCGCGTGTCGGCCTACGGCTACCTGCCGTACACCGAGTCGGGCATCGTCGTCACGACCGGTCAGAATGTCCGCGTCGACGTCAGGCTGTCGGCCGCGCCGTTCCACAAGGTGTCCGGCATCGTCACCGATGCCACGACCGGCTGGCCGCTGCACGCGCGCGTCACCGTGGTCGGCGCCCCGCTGGCGCCGATCTGGACCGACCCCTCCACTGGCACGTACTCCGTGCGCCTCGCCGAGGGCGTGAGCTACCGCCTGGACGTGATGCCGGCGATCGACGGCTATCGCAGCCAGTCGCGCTTGATCGGCCAGGTGACGACCGGCCGCACCGAGAACCTCGGGCTGGCCGCCGACGCCGCCGCCTGCAAGGCGCCGGGCTACGCCTATACCGGCACCGCGATGACGCAGGACTTCGAAGGCGGCGCGCTGCCCCCCGGCTGGACGCGCAGCAGCCTGGGCCTGGGCTGGCAGTTCGGCACGCAGGCGGAGCTGTCCAGTCTCAATTTCGTGATCCCCGACCACGGCCGCTTCGCCGGCGCCAACGACGAACTCGGGCCCGACAGCGGGTGGGCGAACAACGGTCGCTACGACTACCTGGTGATGCCGGTGGTCAACCTGAGCGGCCTGGATCGTCCGGCGCTGCGCTACCGCAGCTTCCACACCTTCGTGCAGGACGAATACAGCCAGGGCGAGCCGGCACGGGTCGAGGCCAGTACCGACGGCGGTGCGACCTGGGTGCGTCTGGGCATCCCGCAGAGCACGACGTTCGCGGCTGGCTGGACCGAGGAAGCGATCGACCTCTCGCCGGTGATCGCGCCGTCGGTACTGATCCGTTTCCATTCGGACGACCTCGGCACCGACGAGTACGACCTGCGCGGTCCCGGCTGGGCGATCGACGACGTCGCCATCCGCACCGGCTGCACCGCGCCGGCCCAGGGAGCGCTGGTGATCGGCCAGGTCCGCGACGCCAATACCGGGGCGCCGCTCGACGGCGCGCAGGTGCGCGTCGACAGCGGCAGCCCGGTGACCACGCGCACCAACCCGGATCCGGCCGTCGGCGCCGGCTTCTACGCGGTGCACGCACCGGCGGGCGCGAGCCAGCTTCTCGCCGCGCCCGGGCCGACCGTCGGCGCCGGCTACGGCGACATCCAGGTACCGGCCGCGGCGCCGTCGGGTACCGTCCGCCGCGACCTCGGCCTGCCGGCCGGCCGCTTGCGCCTGTATCCGGACAAGCCCTCGGCGAGCATCGAGCTCGGCACCGTCGGCAGCACCACGATGACGGTGACCAACACCGGCGCCTGGCCGCTGGCCTACGGCTTCGAGGGTGTCGCCGTCGAGGAACATTTCGAGGACGCCTTCCCGCCGGCCGGCTGGACCGTCGTCAACCACGGTAGTGGCTGCACCTGGGGCCGGCCCGCGCGCCTGCCCAACTACGCCGGCGGCAACGGCCTGCCGGCCGGCATGGACCTGTGGGACGACTGCCGCGACGACGGTCCGGTCGACACCTCGCTGGTGTCGCCGCCGATCGACCTGTCGTCGAGCGCCACCGCGTCGATGGGCTTCTTCGTGTCGCTGCTGGTCGGCGCCGACAGCTGGCCGCGCCTGGACGTGGACGCCTCCACCGATGGTGGCGCCACCTGGACGACCGTGCACAGCCAGCTCACCGACGTCGGTGTGGACGGGGAGCCGTACCTGCTGGAACTGGACCTGTCCGCCTTCGCCGGCCACCCGGCGGTGCAGGTGCGCTTCCACTACACCGCGCTGCCGCCGTGGGGCTGGATCATGGTCGACCAGGCGCACCTGTTCAACTCGATTTCCAAGAGCGGCCTGGCGACGATGACGCCCGACCACGGCAGCCTGGCCGCCGGCGAGAGCCACTCGATCACGGTCGGCTTCGACGCTCGTGCGCTCGAACAACCCGGCGTCTATCCGGTGCCGGTGCGCGTTGCCGAGGACACGCCGTACGCCTGGCCGTTCGGCGAGGTCGAGGCGGTGATGACGGTCACCGCGCCGCCCAGCTACGGCGCGGTGGGCGGCATCGTCCGCGGCATGGGCGCCTGCGACCTGTCGCCGGCACCGATCGCCGGTGCCACCGTGCGCATCCAGAGCACCGCCGGCACGGTCACGACGACGACGGGCGCCGACGGCAGCTATCGCTACTGGTTCCCGGCGACGCAGGGACCGTTGCAGGTCAGCGTCGAGGCGGCCGACCACGTGCCGCGGACGCTGCCGGCCGCGCTGACCGCAGGAACGGTCACGCCGGCCGACTTCGACCTGCGCCTGCTGGCGCCGTGCCTGATGCCCGATCCCGGATCGATGACCGCATTCGTGCAGCCGGGCCAGACGCTCGCGCGGCCGTTCGACCTGCTCAACGGCGGCCCCGTCGCCGGCACCTGGCAGGCACGGGCGGGCGGCGACCCGAACGCCCTGGTGCCGATCTCCGTGGCGCAGACCCACAGCCCGGACCCGGAGGAGAACGCGAGCTTCGGCTGCATCATGACGGCCAGCGGCTACTCGCTGGAGAACCGCTACTTCCGCATCTTCGAACCGGCCGAGCTGCCGGCCAGCGGCTCGATCCGGCAGATCAGCGGCGTCAGCTTCGCGATCGACTCGGCGACTTCGCCGACCGGCTCGCAACCGGTGAGGGTGCGCGTGCACGCGTTGAACGGACCGATGCAACTGGCCAACCTGACCTTGCTCGGCGAGGCCGTCGCCACCGTGACGGACACGCCGTTGCAGCGCTACCGGGCCACGTTCGCCACGCCGGTGGTGGTGGCGCCCACCACCGTGCTGGTCGCCGAACTCTACGTCGCCAGCGGCGCAGCCACCGCGACCAGCGTGTACCCGGGCGGCAACTTCCAGGGTGATCGCACGCCGAGCTATTGGGCGGCGAGCGGCTGCGGCGCACCCGAGCCGCTGGCGCTGCCGGAAGCCGGGTTCGGCTGGATCAGTTTCCTGATCGAGCTGGACGTGCTGGGCAGCGACCCCTGCGGCCCCGGCGCCACGCCGGCGCCCTGGCTCGGCGTGGCACCGGCCAGCGGCAGCATCCCAGGTGACGGCAGCGCAGCGCTGTCGGCGACGTTCGCAGCCGGCAGCCTGCCGCTGGGCGCGCACCGTGGCGCTGTCTGCCTCGCCACCGGAGCCGGACGGCCGGTCGTCATGCCGGTCACGATGAACGTCGCGGTGGACGCGATCTTCGCCAACGGCTTCGAGTGATCCTCGCGGCCGCCGCCTGATCGCGGCAGCGGTACATCAAGCCCGGCGGCTGGTCCGCCGGGCTTTTTCGCTCTTCGCTGAGATGCGGAAAGGTGGCATGGATTTGGGGAAGAGTGTGGTCTCAACAATCGAGCGCAACACGTTTAGCGCACGGCGTCATCGAAGCAAAGGCCGTCGCTTCGCAGCGCATGTAATGAAGTGTCACACCGGCATGCTTTTAAAACTGCACAGTTCGGGTTAAGTTCGATGCACGTCGCAGGGAAGCCCACAGGGGGTCGCCCCGGCGTAGACGTCGGGCATCGGATCGGCTTTCCGTGGACGCGTGAGGGAGCGTGCAAGGCGCTCGCTCGATTGCCGAAGGGGTTCGGGTTCGGGGCCTGCAAAGGAGCTTTGCATGTCCGTGCTGCACCGCGCGCTGCGCGCCGTGGGTTTCTCTCCTTCCTCGCATCGAGTTGATCGCTCGTTGACCGCGCCGGTCCTGGCCGGGCTGCTGGCGCTGGCGCCGGGCCTGGTGCAGGGACAAGCCGGTGAAGTGTCGATCTACGACGAGCAGGGGAAGCTGCTGCGCGGCAGCGAGACGGCGGGGACCTTGGGTCCGGACCTGTTCGGTGACCAGGTGAGCCTGTACACGGGCAGCGTGGAGTTCGTGCAGACGGATGTGAGCATTCCGGGCAACAGCGCGCTGCCGGTGTCGGTGGGGCGGCGCTACCGGATCGGCCAGAACCAGCAGCCGAAGGGCCACTTCGCGGACTGGGACCTGGAGGTGCCGCGCGCACACGGGGTGTTCGCGACGGACATCGGCTGGGCGGTGGACGGCGGCGGCGGCCGCTGTTCGAGTTTCGGTGTGCCGCCGGCGGCCGCTGTCGGTGCGGCACCGGGCGGTACTGCCTACCAAGTGGAGGCCGAGGCGTACTGGCAGGGCAACTTCATCTACCTGCCGGGCAGTGGCGACCAGGAGATCCTGAAGCGGGCGCCGGGCAATGCGCCGCCGAGCAATGCCAACAGCAGCAGCTACACGCTGACGACGAAGGCGGGCGGGATGATCCGCTGCATCGGCAGCGGCGCGAACGAAGGCTTCGAGCTGCTGACGCCGGACGGGACGACCTACCGGTTGGACCATCGCATCCAGCGCGAGGCGTCGTCGATGGCGGGTGGCGGCGGCCTGGTCGCGCGGCCGGCGGGGGAGAGCCGGGGCGAGGCGCTGCCGAGCCGGGGTGTGAACGGGGTGCTGCACCGGATCGAGGTGTGGATCGTGCCGACCTTGGTGACGGACCGGTACGGCAATACGGTGAGCTATGTCTGGGATGGCTGGCGGCTGCTGCGGATCGAAGGCAGTGACGGGCGGTTGTTGACGTTCACGTACCCGGCCACTCCGTCCACGAGCCACGAGGTCCAGACGGTGACGGCGCAACCGGGGGGCGGCGAGCTGGCGCGGACCTGGACCTACCAGTACCAGACCCAGGTGTCGGCCGACCAGGGCTTTTCGGGGCTCAAGTACGTGAACCTGCCGGGCGGCCTGGGCGCGTGGACGTTCAACCTGGCGCAATTCATGTTCCAGCTGCCAACCGAGCCGCTGGCATCGAAATGCACCTATGCGCAGCCGGGCGTGGGCGAGCTGACCGGCTCGATGACGCATCCGGGCGGCACGACGGGCACGTTCACGCTGGATCGGCTGGAGCACGGCCGCACCTGGGTGGATTTCCACTGCACCCCGCCCACCGGCTTGCCGCCCGACGTGCCTGGCTCCTGGCCGATGCAGCCGCGGCAGTTCGGCGAGTGGTCGTTGACGAAGAAGCAGCTGAGCGGCCCGGGCCTGCCCGGCTACACCTGGGACTACGTCTACAACGAGAGCCTGAGCACCAGCAGCTACTGCTGGGACCCGGCGACGGCCGGTTCGGTCGGCACGCCGGTATGCACGGCATCCTCGCCGACGACCAAGACGGTGCGGGTGGTCGACCCGCAGGGATACCAGACCCGCTACACGTTCGGGATCCGGTCGAAGGTCAACGAAGGGCAACTGCTGAAGACGGAGTTCGGCTGGAACGGTTCGACGGCGCAGCGGACGGTGACGACGACCTATGCGGCCCCGGCGAGCCCGCCGTGGCCGTTGCCGCTGGGGACGAGCATCCAGCAGCGCGGCGATGCGTTCATGGGTGAGCGGCTGTTCCCGGAGTCGGGTCGCTCGACGACACAGGATGGCGTGACGTTCAGCTGGACGGTGGGCAGTTTCGATGCGCGCGGCCGGCCGCTGGGTGTGGGCAAGTCCAGTTCGCTGGGGAGCAAGGCGGAGACGACGGCGTACCACGACAACACGAGCAAGTGGGTGTTGGGCCAGGTGGCGAGCGTGATGGTGCAGTTCGGCAGCCAGACCTGGTATCCGGTGGTGAACACCTACGATGCGACGACGGCGAACCTGCTCACGCACAGCCGCTACGGCAAGCTGCACCGCAGCTACCAGTGGTATGCGAACGGGACGCTGTCCAAGAGCATGGATGCCCGCGGGGCGAGCTTCACGAGCTACACGACCAGCTACGGCCCCTACCACCGCGGCGTGCCGACCAGCATCACCTACGGCAATGGTGACTGGTTGAACGCAAGCATCAACGACACCGGCGAGATCCGGACGGTGCAGCAGGCCGCCGCGCCGGAATTCACGTCGCTGACGACCGGCTACCAGTACGACCAGCTGGGGCGCCTGAAGCAGGTGGACTACCCGGGGACGGGCTGGAACCCGCTGGTGATCGGCTACCAGTGGGTGTCGACGAGCGAGATGGGGGCCTCGCACTGGCTGCAGACGACCAGCCAAGGCAACGCCCGCACCTTGACGTACTACGACGCGCTGTGGCGGCCGGCGCTGACCAAGCGATACGACGCGCTCAGCACGGCCACTGAGGACGAAACGCGGCGGATGACGCTGACCCGGTACGACGGCGAGGGGCGGGTGACCTACCAGTCCTACCCGCAGCGGCTGATCACGTCGATCACGCCGTTGACGCTGCCGGGTGGGACGAAGACGACCTACGATGCGCTGGGCCAGGTGAAGACGACGCTGGCCGACAGCGAGCTGGGCCCGCTGGAGACGGTGGTGACGTACCTGAGCGGGTTCCGCAAGCAGGTGCTCAACCCGCGGCTGAAGACGACGGTGACCTCCTACCAGGCGTTCGACGAGCCGGTGGAGGACGCGCCGATGAAGGTGGTGCTGGCCGATGGCGGTGAGATCACCTACACCCGCGACGTGCTGGGCAAGCCGCTGACGCTGAAGCAGAGCGGCCCGAGCGGTGCGGCGCCGGTGGCCGAGCGCAGCTATGACTACGACACCTACCAGCGGCTGTGCAAGACGGTGGAGCCGGAGAGCGGGGCGACGCTGCTGGGATACGACCTGGCCGACAACGTGACGTGGCGTGCGACCGGCCAGAGCGGTGGGCTGGCCTGCGGCGGCGCAGTGGCGGCGCAGCGGGCGACGATGACCTATGACGCACGCAACCGGCTGCAGAGCACGACCTATGCCGATGGGGTGACGCAGGGAACGACGCAGAGCTGGACGCAGGACGGCAAGCTCAAGACGGTGACCTCCGGCGGTGCGACCTGGACGTACGGCTACAACACGCGCCGACTGCTGGAGAGCGAGACACTGACGTACGGCGGGACGAACTACCCCTTCACCTACCAGCACGACACGAACGGCAGCGTGAAGCAGCTGAAGTACCCGGACGATTCGCTGGTGAACTACGCGCCCAATGCACTGGGCGAGCCGACGTATGTGAGCGGGTACGCCACGCAGATCAAGTACCACCCCAATGGGGGGCTGTACCGGTTCGCCTATGCGAACGGGATCCAGCACGAGACGCTGCAGAACGCGCGGGGCCTGCCGGGATGGAGCACGGATACGGGCGTGATCGACGACACCTACACGTACGATGAGAACGGGAACGTCAAGACGATCACCGACGAGACTTCGGCCCCGAACGCGGTACTGGGCCCGAACCTGAGCCGGACGATGGACTACGACAGTCGGGACCGGCTGATCGTGGGTCACTTCAACGACCTGAGCACGCTGAGCGACCTGAGCGCGCGGGGCGTGACCTTCAGCTACGACATGCTGGACAACCTCCAGACCAACGTGACGGGGCTGCGGAACTTCACGTACCACTACAACGCGCAGCAGCAGCTGACGAAGATCACCAACGCGGCGCCGCCGCTGTCGTACGTGGACTATGCCTATGACACGCGGGGCAACATGACCTCGCGCAGCGTGGTGGACCCGGTGACGCCGGCGAACAACCATGCGCGGACGTTCACGTTCGACAAGGCGAACCGGATGACAGCGGTGACGGTGCCGTGGCCGGGGACGGGCGGGGCCTCGCCGGGGACGACGACGCACGGGTACGACGGCAACGGCCGCCGGGTGGCGATCACGCCGCCGGGCGGGGTGGCGAAGCTGCAGATGTACAGCCAGGGCGGCCAGCTGCTGAGCGAGATCCGGGCGAACGGATCGGGCCGGGTGAACTACGTGTACCTGGGCCGTCACCTGCCGGTGACGTCATTACGCAGGCTTGGATTCAGCGTATACGTGCCGGTCAGGGCCGCCTCGGCGAGCACGTGTCCGGCCATCGCGCGGCGGACGTCGGCGAGCGTGAAGCGCTCGGGCAGGTCGAGGGCCGGCACGTCCAGCGCATAGACACGGAAATGGTAGTGGTGCACCAGCGCATCGTTCCACGGCGGGCAGGGGCCGTCGTAGCCGAGGTAGTCGCCGGCCATGTCGGCGTCGCCGGCGAACCAGCCGGTGTAGTCATTGAGGCCCTGCCGCGATCCGGGCGGGCCGAATGGCTCGCGCTTGCCGCGCGCGACCACGCCGTCGGAACAACTGCCGGCACCCAGCTCGCGAAAGTCCACCGGGATGTTGGCCATCAGCCAGTGCGTGAATTCGGTGCGTGGCAGGTCGGCGGGCACTTCGCGGCCGGCCTGGTTGACGTCGTCGCCCACGGTCGGCACGTCGGTGTCGATGCAGGCCAGGACGAAGGAGCGGGTCGCTTCGGGCACGTCGCTCCAGGCCAGGTGCGGGTTGCGGTTGTCCGACAGCACGCACGGCTCGCCGGCGGGGCCCGGCTTGCCGAACGCGAACGACGCGGGAATCGGTTGCATCGGTTGGATGTCGTTGCTGCGGATCTGCATGGTTTCCAGCCTCGGTTGCGGTGAGGGTCCGGCGCGTCAGGCGCCGTGGACGACGGCGAACGGTTCGGCCAGCGCCTCGCGGTAATGGCGCCAATGGCCGGCGGGGAAGCGCGACGGCAAGCCGCCGGGCCATTGGTCGGCCAGCGCCAGCTCCGGTCCACGGCGCAGCAGGCTACCGAGGCCGAGGAAGGCCGACAGCGCCGCGCCGCCGGTCGCCGGGTCGGCCAGTACGGCATCGGCATCGACGTGCAGCCGGCGCGGGTCGTCGAGTGCGGCGCCATAGGCCAGGTGCCGGTTGGCGCGTGCCAGCCAGCTCGCCGCCGCACCGACGTCGCTGCAGCCGATGCCCGGCAGCCAGCCGAACGCCAGCCAGTTCAGCAGCGCGTCGCGCGGATCGCGTTCGACCACGACCAGCCGCGTGCCGGGCAGCGCCCGGCGCAGCAGGAGCAGCAGGCGCGCGTCCCAGCGCGGCAGCCAATCGACCAGCGTGGCACCGGGGTCGATGTCGGCGCGCTGCAGCGGCGCCAGGTAGCGCTGGCGGATCGCCTGGATCGCCGCTTCGTCCAGTCCGGCGCGGTAGGCGTCGAACTGCGGTGCGGCGAAGTCGTCGTTGCGCTGGAGGCGGCCGCTGCGGTCGCGCAGCACGGCCAGCCCGGGCTGGTCGGCCAGCAGCGCGGCAATGCGCTCGACGCCGCTGCCGGGCAGGCCGACCAGCAGGACCGGCGCGCGGTCCCAGGCGGCCTGCGCCGGTTCGGCGAGCGCGGCATCGAGTTCGGCCGGGATCGTGCGTGCCAGCGCGTGCAGCGCGCTGGGGGCACCGCGCTGGGCCTCAGCGAAGCAGGCGACGGCCTCGGCATAGGCGCCGGTACGATCGTGGACCTGGCCCAGGGCATTCAGGCGCAGCCGCCGCGAGCCGTCCGCGAGCGGTCGGGTGCCGAACGCATCGAGCAGCTCGCGCGCGCCGGCATCGTCGCCGTCGCGCAGGCGGGCGCGCACGCGCACCATCGTCGTGACCGGTTCGCCGGGCCTGGCCTCGGCGACGCGCTCGGCCGCTGCCAGGGCGGTGCGGTACTCGCCCTGCTGCTCGTGCAATTGCGCCAGGCGGATCTGCGCTTCCAGGTCGTCCGGGTCCTGCTCGGCCAGGACGGTCCATTCGGTGATCGCCTCGGCCGGGCGGCCGGTCGCCGCATTCACCTCGGCGCGGGCGGCGCGGACGGTGCGATCGCCGGGACTGTGCTGCAGGAAGGCGTCGTAGGCGGCCAGGGCTTCGTCGCGGCGACCCAGCTCCGTCAGGCACCAGGCCAGCGGCACCACCACCTGCGCCTGCCCCGGGCTCACGGCCAGGGCGGCCCGGTAGCCTTCGACCGCGGCCGCCAGGTCGCCGCGCGCCCGCGCCAGGTCGGCCAGGCCGAGCACGCCGATCGGTCCGAACGAGGGATGCTCGGCCAGCGTGCGGTAGTGTTCCTCGGATTCCTCGTGGCGCCCGTCCTCCAGCAGCAGCTGGGCCAGCATGTGGCGCGCCGGATGGAGGTTCGGGTTCAGCCGCAGCGCATTGCGGAAGGCCTGCTCGGCGAAGGCCGGCGTGTCGCGCAGCAGGAAGGCGCGACCCAGCAGGAACTGGATCGCCGAATCCGTGCTGGCGATCTGCGCGGCACGGGTGAGGAGGGCGATCGCGCGTTCGGCTTCCTTGCGCTGCAGGGCGATCCCGCCGAGTCCGGCGAGCGCCGCGGGCGCATCGGCCAGGCGCAGCGCCATGTGGAAATGCTGCTCGGCGCGATCCAGGTCGCCGCGCCGCAGCAGCGCCTGTCCCAGCGAGATGTGCGCCAGCGGCTCGTTCGGGTCCAGCGCCAGCGCGTGCTCGTAGCGCCGGCAGGCGGCGGCGAGGTCGAGCTTCTCGACGTACACGTCGCCGATGCCGATCAGGATGTCCGGTCGATCGGGCGCCAGCTCGTGCGCGCGCAGCATCAGCTCTTCGCCTTCGTCGTAGAAGCCGAGCTCGCGGCGCAGGATCGCGAAGCGGTACAACGCTTCGGGGTCGTTGGGATGCTGGCCCAGCCACTCGCGGTAGCCCTGGTCGGCTTCGGCGTAGCGGCCCTGGCGGTGCAGTTCGATCGAATTCTTCAGCATGAAGGGGGAGTGCCCGGAGGAGACCAAAGGCTGCGATTATGCCGCAGCTCGCCGAACCGTCCCGCGCCGGCACCTGAAACGGCCCGCGTCGCGGGCCACGGCCTTCGTTGCGATGGTGGCCCGCCGGTCCCGTGGCATCGGCGCGTCGTCTTCGCGAGGCTGATGAAGGTCCGGCTACACTCGGCGCCGGCCATCCCGCACCGGACTCCATGAGCGCCAACCAGGATCTTCCCGCGCTGCTGCGCGCACACACGCCGCTGCTGGTCGTCGAGTCGGCGGCCGAGAACCAGGTCGTCGAGGGCTTCCGCCATGCGATCGCCCAGGCGCTGCGGCCGCTGTACCGCTGGTCGATCACCGAGGGGCTGGCGCGGCTGGACATGGACATGGACGGCGAGCCGCCGCCGCCGGACACCACGGCGCTGCTGGAGGCGATCAAGCGGCAGGCCGAGCCGGGCGTCTACCTGCTGCTCGATTTCATGCCGTACCTGCGTTACCCGATGGCCTTGCGGATGCTGCGCGAGATCGTGCTGCGCGCGGGCAGCGCCGAGCACACGCTGGTTCTGGTCGCGCCGCGCATCGAGCTGCCCGAGGACCTGCTGCCGCATGCGACCCGCTTCGAGCTGCCGCTGCCCGACGCGCAGGCGATCGCGACGATGCTGCGCGAGGAGGCGTTCCGCTACTCGCGCGAGCACGGCCGGCGGGTCGAGGTGGACGCCGAGGCGGCGCGGGCGATCGTGCGCAACCTGCGTGGCCTGACGCTGGACGACGCACGCCGCATCGCGCGCAAGCTGATCCAGGACGACGGCGCGCTGACCGCCGGCGACCTGCCGGCGCTCGCCAGTGCCAAGCACCGCCTGCTCGACCGCGGCGGCCTGCTGCACTTCGAGTACGAGACCGCCGCCTTCGCCGACGTCGCCGGCCTGGACCGGCTCAAGCAGTGGATCGCGCAGCGCCGGCCGGCCTTCATCGGCGCGCGGCTGCCGGTGAAGCTCGATCCACCCAAGGGCGTGCTGCTGCTCGGCGTGCAGGGCTGCGGCAAGAGCCTGGCGGCCAAGGCGATCGCGGGCGGCTTCGGCGTGCCGCTGCTGCGGCTGGACATCGGCACGCTCTACGACAAGTACCACGGCGAGACCGAGCGCAACCTGCGCGAGGCCTTGCGCAACGCCGAGCTGCTCGCGCCCTGTGTGCTGTGGATCGACGAGATCGAGAAGGGCCTTGCCGGCGACGACAACGACGCCGGCGTCTCGCGCCGCGTCCTGGGTTACCTGCTGACCTGGATGGCCGAGCGCAAGGCGGCGGTGTTCCTGGTCGCCACCGCCAACCAGGTCGAGCGGCTGCCGGCCGAGCTGCTGCGCAAGGGGCGCTTCGACGAGGTGTTCTTCGTCGACCTGCCGCATGCGGACGCGCGGGCGGCGATCTTCGGCATCCACCTCGCGCGGCGCGGCCTGCGGCGCGAGGACTACGACCTCGGCGCGCTGGCCGCCGGCAGCGGCGGCTACTCCGGCGCCGAGATCGAGCAGGTCGTCGTCGCGGCGCTCTACGCGGCGGCGGCCGAGTCGGCGGCGCCGACCCAGCAGCACCTGATTGCCGCGATCGCCGCCACGCGGCCGCTGTCGGTGCTGATGGCCGAGCCGGTCGCCGCCTTGCGCGCCTGGGCGCGCGAGCGCACGGTGCCGGCGGACTGAGCCGGCCTCAGGCGGCGCTGGCCAGCCCGGTCGCGGCCGGGCCCGGCGCGGCCTCTTCGGCGTCCTCGACGAACTGCCCCTGGCGCGCGAGATCGGCGAACAGCCCGCCAGCGGCGACGAGGTCCGCGTAGCGGCCCTGTTCGACCAGGCGGCCGCGGTCGAGCACCAGGATCAGGTCCGCGGTGCGCACGGTCGACAGGCGATGGGCGATGACGAAGGTCGTGCGGTCCTTCGCCAGCGCCGCGAGCGCGCGCTGGATGCGCGCCTCGGTGGCGTTGTCGAGCGCGCTGGTCGCCTCGTCGAGGATCAGGATCGGCGCATCCTTGAGCATCGCCCGCGCGATCGACAGCCGCTGGCGCTCGCCGCCCGACAGCGAGCGGCCGCGCTCGGCCACCAGGGTCTGGTAGCCCTCGGGCTTGGCGGCGACGAAGTCATGCGCCTCGGCCGCGCGCATCGCCGCCTCGATCGCGGGCATGCCGGCCTCCGGGTCGGCGATGCGCAGATTGTCGAGGATCGAGCGGTAGAACAGCCCCGGCTCCTGGAACACGACCGCGATCGCGCGCCGCAGCGAGTCCAGCCGCAGCGTGCGGATGTCGTGCCCGTCCACCGTGATGCGGCCGTGCTGCGGATCGTAGGCCCGGTAGAGCAGCGACAGTGCCGTGGTCTTGCCGGCGCCGGTCGGCCCGACCAGCGCGATCGTGCTGCCGGCCGGGGCGCGGAAGCTCAGGCCGCTGACGGCCGCCGCGCCGTCGTAGCCGAAACTCACGTCCTCGAACGCGACCTCGCCGCGAACCGCCGGCAGCGCGATCGCGTCCTCGGCGTCGGTCACGCCCGGCCGCTGGTCGAGCACCTCGAAGAAATGGCGCAGCGAATGGGTCTGGAAGAACAGGTTCGAGATGAACCCGGCGAACTGTTCGAGCCGCCCGATCAGCATCAGCGAGAAGCCGACGAAGCTGACGATGTTGCCGACCGTCACCTCGCCCTTGCCGTGCAGGTTGGCGCCGAGCGCGAAGATCGCCACCACCGTCAGCGTGCTGGCGGTGCGGTTGAGGACCGAAAGGATCGCCCAGCCATTGAGGACCGGGTACTGCGCGGCCAGCACGCGCCGCATCATCTCGCGCAGCGCGGCCGCCTCGTCGCCCAGCCGCGTGAAGCTCTGCACGACCGAGACGTTGCCGAACACGTCTCCCGCGCGCGCGGCGATCTCGTGGTGCAGCTGCTCGACCTCGCCCTGCGCCTTGTGCGTCCGGCGCACGGTGATCGCGTTGAACGCGACGAAGCAGACCATCAGCCCGATCATCAGCGCCGCCAGCTTCCAGTTCATCCACAGCGCCAGCGGCACCATGACCAGGATCGCCAGCAGGGTTGCCAGGTGCTCGCGGAAGAAGCCCAGCCACAGCCCGAACAGGTTGCCGACGCCGGCATTCATGACGCGGCCCAGGCGGCCGGTGTGGTTCTCGCCGTGGAACGCGAGCGGAAGGCCGGCGGCGTGCTCGAAGAACCCGGTGATCGCCGCCAGGCGGCGGCGGTGCGCCAGGCGGTCGGCGTAGAGGGACACCCAGACGCCGGCGACCACGCCGCCCAGGCCCACCGCCGCCCACAGCGCGATCAGCCGCGTGGCCTCGCCGGCGCCGGGCTTGCCGAGCGCATCGACGACCTGGCCGAACAGCATCGGTTCCAGAAAGAAGACGCCGGCCAGGGCGAGGTTCGCCAGGGCCAGCAGAACGGCCAACCGCCACTCGGGCGCGAGCAGCCCGAGCACCCGCAGGTACAGACGCAGGATCGACACGACCCGACGGTCCTCGACAATGCGCACGATCGCGCGGCGCGCATTGGCGCATCACGCGGTTCAAGGAATGCTGAATGCAGGGCCGGTACGCGGCCTGCGGGGCGAACGACACCAAATGTCACGAATCGGCCGGCCGCCGGCGCACCGGTCCGCACCGCGTCCGGATGCCGCGCGCCCGCTGCCGGACGCTCCGGCGGGGCCGTGCTTGGCCTGCCGTGCCGGTGCCGCTACGCTCTGCGTCCGTCACCGAACCTGCAGCCCTTCCCATGCGCATCATCAGCTTCAACGCCAACGGCATCCGCTCGGCGGCCAGCAAGGGCTTCTTCGAATGGCTCAAGCAGCAGGATGCCGACGTGACCTGCATCCAGGAGACCAAGTCGCAGGAGGATCAGCTGGCCGATCCGTGCTTCCGGCCCGACAAGCACCACTGCTTCTACCGCGACGCGTCGACCAAGAAGGGCTACAGCGGCGTGGCGATCTACTCGCGCCGCGAGCCCGACGAGGTGCGCACGGCACTCGGCTGGGCGCCGTTCGACGACGAGGGCCGGTACATCGAGGCCCGCTACGGCAACCTCAGCGTGGTCTCGTTCTACATCCCGTCCGGATCCTCCGGCGACGAGCGCCAGCAGTTCAAGTACCGGGCGATGGCCTACCTCAAGCCGATCTTCGACGAATGGCTCGCCAGCGGCCGGGACTACGTGCTGTGCGGCGACTGGAACATCGTGCGTGCGCGGGACGACATCAAGAACTGGACGTCCAACCAGAAGAACTCCGGCTGCCTGCCCGACGAGCGAGCCTGGCTCAACGGCATGATCGCCGACGACCGCGGCGACGGCACGCCGCCGCCGGCGCGCGGCTGGATCGACAGCTTCCGCGCGATCAAGCCCGACGCGGTCGAATACACCTGGTGGTCCAACCGCGGCCAGGCGCGCGCCAACAACGTCGGGTGGCGCATCGACTACCAGATCGTCACGCCGACGCTGCGCGACCGCCTGCGCAGCTGCGCGATCACCGCCGCGCCGCGCTTCTCCGATCACGCCCCGTACGCGGTCGACTACGTTCTCTAGGAGTCTTGCATCCGAGGAAGGTGGTCCATGGCGTGCCGAGGTCCGGAATCATGGTGGCAGTTCCCATGCGTCGCGACTTCTATCGTTCCACCGAGTGGCCTTCGTATTCGCCGCTGATCTTGCGTTCGAACAGGACCCCTTCATTCCGCTGCAATGCCGCTGAGAGGGTGTTGGACAGCGATAGTTGAATCGTCGCAAGTCTGGTCGGTTTTCGGTGGCCGACTACATCGGCAATTACATCAATCTCATAAATGCCTGGCTCAAAGCAGTAGGCGTCCTCGTGGACAGATAGAACGAAGTGATGATTGGCGGCGAAACCAGTACGACTTGCATGTAGGCCACTGCCAGGGGACAGTTTTTCCATTTCACCGTAACCCCAAAAACTGAATATCCGTTCGTCGCTGCCATGCCGGACCTTGGCATACATGCCTTCAACGACCTGCCCTCGCGCCGCCGTGCTGTACAGCAATGTACGCAAGAAGACCTTGGGCGTAGATTTTGGAACGCTATCGAAGCCGAAGAACACGATGGTCGGCTTCGTCATTCTGAGTCGCCCGCGGGCAACGAACGCCAACCAAAACGTGCCGAGAGATATACCCAGCGACACGAGCGATATCGGGATGCTGACAAGTTCCATATGCTGCATAGCGCGAAGATGACTTGACAGAAACTAGGGCATCGCAAGCGCGACGTCGACTCTCGGCACGGACTAGCGAGTATCCCGGACTTTTGGCCCAGTAGCCTCGGGCTCAAGCGCGGCGGCATGCGCGCGACCCTCGGTTGCGGCGCGCACGTCGGACTCGCCGATCGAGCTGTCGATCAGGCCCGAGCGCATCATCCACGCGAACAGCACGATGCCCGGCAGGGCGGCGATCGTCGTCAGCACGTAGAAATCGATGTAGCCGAGCTTCTCGATCAGGCTGCCGGCGGTCGTGCCGGTTACCAGGCGCCCGACGATCGACGCCGCCGCGGACAGCAGCGCGAACTGCGTCGCCGTGAATGACAGGTTGCACAGCGCCGACAGGTAGGCGACCACGACGACCCCGCCGATGCCGCTGGCCACGTTCTCGAAGCAGATCGCGCCGGCGAGCAGGGCGTTGCTGTGCCCGTAGGCGGCCAGGCCGGCGAAGGACAGGTTCGATACGCCCATCAGGATCAGGCTCAGCATCACCGAGCGCTTGAGGCCCAGGCGCGTGTACAGCACGCCGCCGATGAAGATACCGACCAGGTAGGCGATGAAACCGAAGCCGACGTCGTACTGGGCGATCTCCGCGTTGCTGAAGCCGAGGTCGTCCAGCAGCAGGCGCAGCGTCAGGTTGGCCAGCGTGTCGCCGATCTTGTGCAGGAGGACGAACGCCAGCACCAGCCAGGCGCCGTGGCGGCTGAAGAACTCGGTCAGCGGCGCGACGACGGCGGCCGCCATGGCCTTCAGGCTCTTCGCCGCGACCGGCTCGCGATGCCGCTCCGGCTCGCCGAGCCAGAGGCAGGCCACCACCGCCGGCAGCACGAACGCTGCGCACAGCAGGTAGGCGCTGGTCCAGCCGATGTGCTCGGCCATCAGCAGCACCAGCGCACCCGCGGATACCGAGCCGATGCGCCAGCCGTATTGCGACATGCCCGAGCCGACGCCGAGCTGGCTCGGTTGCAGGGTCTCGATCCGGTAGGCGTCGATCACCACGTCGAAGGTCGCGCCGGCGACGCCGACGCACACCGCCGCCAATGCGGTGGCGCCCAGGTGCGCGGACGGCTCGGCGACCGCCAGGAACGCGACCGCCGTGGCGACCGCGGCCGCCGACAGCACCAGCCAGGAGCGGCGGTGGCCCAGCCGCCCCAGCAGTGGCAGGCGCAGGCGATCGACCAGCGGTGCCCAGAGGAACTTGATGTTGTAGACCAGGAACGCGAGCGAGAACGCGGTGATGCTCTTCTTGTCGATGCCGTCCTGCGCCAGCCGTGTGGTCAGGGTCGCGCCGATCATCGCGTACGGGAAGCCGGACGAGATCCCCAGCAGCAGGGCGCCCAGCGGCGCCGGTTCGAGGTAGGGCTTGACGAGCGCGGCGAGGCCGCCGGGACGGCCGCTGGAGGGTGAGGTCATGCGTCGCATGCTAGCCGATCGGCCGGGCCGTCGGCGGCGCGACGGTGTGGCGAAAGAAAGGCTGTCGTTCCGGAACGGGAATCTTGGCGGTGGACCGCGGCCTCACCCGCGGCCCGGATAGATCGCGCCCAGCCGGCGCGGTCCGCGAGCGCCGGTGACGCTGGGCAGGTTGCCGGCGCGATCGGACAGCCGCTCGCCGGCGAGCCAGGCGAACGTGGCCGCTTCGACGAAATCCGGATCGATGCCGGCCACCGCCGTGCTGTGCAGCGCGGCCGGTGCCAGCGCCGCCTGCAGGCCATCCATCAGTGCCCGGTTGTGCACGCCGCCGCCGCAGGCCAGTACCTCGCGCAGGCCGCCGGCCGTGCCGATCGCCGTGGCGATCGAGCGGATGCTGAGCGCCAGCAGGGTGGCCTGCACGTCTCGCGCGTCGCGGCCGGCCGGCAGGTGCGCGTCGAGCCAGTCCAGGTTGAAGTATTCGCGGCCGGTGCTCTTGGGCGCGGGCTGGGCGAAGTACGGATCGTCCAGCAGGCGAGCCAGCAACGGCGCGTCGACCGTGCCGCCGGCCGCCCAGGCGCCGCCGGCATCGCGCGCGGTACCCAGGTGCCGCGCCGCCCAGGCGTCCATCAGGCAGTTGGCCGGACCGGTGTCGAAGCCGATGACGCCGCCATCGGTGGCCAGGACCGTGATGTTGGCGATACCGCCGAGGTTGAGCACGCCGCAGGGCGCGCGCGCGCCGAAGGCTGCGGCATGGAAGGCCGGCGCCAGCGGTGCGCCCTGGCCGCCGGCGGCCACGTCGGCGCGCCGGAAATCGGCGATCGTGGTGATGCCGGTGCGCTCGGCGATGACCGACGGGTCGCCGATCTGCAACGTGAACGGGTGTGCCAGCGCCGGCCGGTGGCAGACGGTCTGGCCGTGCGAGCCGATCGCCGTCACCGCGGCCGGATCGATGCCGGCGTCGCGCAGCAGCGCCAGCGCGGCATCGGCGAACGCGGCGCCGACCTCGACGTCGAGCGTGCCGTAGTCGTCCAGGGCGATGCGCGCGGACGAGCGGGCCAGGTCGAGGATGCGCCGGCGCAATGCGTCGGGATAGGGTGCCGTGGTCGTCGCGACGATGCGCCGTTCGGCGCCGAGATTCAGCAGGGCGGCATCGATGCCGTCGGCACTGGTTCCGGAAATGAGGCCGAGATAGAGGCCGTCAGCCATTGCCCGCCGACCGCGGGCTGCTCGAGGCCAGGCGGCTGCCGTCGACCATCTGCAGCTTGGCCAGCATCGGCGAGGCCTGCTGCCGGAAGCGGGCGAGTTCGCCGGCCGGCAGCGGGGCGGCCGGCGGCAGCGTGACGGTCAGCGGGTCGCGGTGGGCACCGGCGACGCGGAATTCGTAGTGCAGGTGCGGGCCGGTCGCCAGGCCGGTGGCGCCGACGTAGCCGATCGTCGAACCCTGCGAGACGCGCTGGCCGACCTTGATGTTCGCGAAGCGCGACATGTGACCGTACAGCGTCGTGTGCTTGCCTTCGTGCTGGACGATGACGGTATTGCCGTAGCCGTTCTGCCAGCCGCGGAACGTCACCTTGCCGTCGCCGGCCGCGCGAATCGGCGTGCCGGTCGGCGCCGCATAGTCCACGCCCTTGTGCGCGCGCATGTAGCCGAGCACCGGATGCTTGCGGCCGGTGCTGAACTTGGACGAGATGCGCGTGAACTCCACCGGCGTGCGCAGGAAGCTCTTGCGCAGCGGGCGGCCGTCCTCGGTGTAGTAGACGGTCTCGCCGGTGGTGTTGGTGTAGCGGATCGCGGTGTAGCGCTTGCCCTGGTTGATGAAGGTCGCCGCCAGGATCTCGCCGTTGCGCAGGCGCTCGCCCTCGCGGTAGACCTCGTCGTAGATCACGCTGAAGCTGTCGCCCTCGCGCAGGTCCTGGGCGAAGTCGATGTCGTAGCCGAACGCGTTGGCGAGCTTGATGACCATGGCGTCGCTGATGCCGGCCTGCTCGCCGGCGTCGAACAGCGATCGCGTCACCACGCCGTGGGCGACCTGGACGCGGCGCTCGACCAGGCGGTCCTGCACCGCTTCCTGCACGCCGCTGCCGTCGAACTGCAGCGTGACGCGGGCGTTGTCGCCGCGGTCGAACCGCATCGCCGTCAGGCTGCCGTCGGCCGCCACGTCGAACGCGAACTCGTCGCCCGGGCGGATCCGGCGCAACGCCGAGGCGTCGTCCTGCGCGTCGAGCGCGCGCTGCAGGTCGGCGGGCGAGAGGCCCTGCTCGCGGAAGATGTCCGACAGCGACTGGCCGGCCTGGACGCGCACGATCCGCCATTCCCGCTCGTCGGCGCCCGGCTCGGCACCGGCCAGGGCGGCGATCGCCGGGTCGGCCTCGTCGAGCGGCCGCTGCGGCAGATCCAGCGAGACGGTGGTATAGGTGACCGGTACCGGATCCTGGCGGGTGGCGCCGGCGAACGTCGGCACGATGAAGCCGGCCAGCACGATCAGCGTCACGGCGGCGCCGCCCAGGACCCAATGCTCGCGGCGCCAGGACACCGGCGCGGCGGCGACGTTCTGGACGAAGGTCCAGTTCGCGCAGCGCGAATAGAACTGAAAGTAGTGACGCTGGGCCCAGCGGCGGATGGCGAGACGACGATTGCTCTGGCGGGTGGCCTGCGGCCGCTGGGAATGGTCGGTCACTGGTGTCGCCTCGGGGGTACTGGCGGCGTACCATACCGGCCCCCCGCGAGCGCCGTCAACGCCAATGATTACGCGGGTTTGCGCGATTTTCTTGAGTAACGAATAATTAACGCGGAGACACGGTCGGGCAGCCCCCGTCCCCCTCCATCCCCGCTGGCCAGACTCCCGGATTTTTCATGTCGGACATCCCATCCGCGCTCGACCTGATCGGTCGTGGCGCCGAAGAAATCATCAAGCGCGAAGACCTGGAGGCCCGGCTGCGGCTGGGACGGCCGCTGCGCATCAAGGCCGGCTTCGATCCGACCGCGCCGGACCTGCACCTCGGCCATACCGTCCTGCTCAACAAGATGCGCCAGTTCCAGGATCTGGGACACCAGGTGATCTTCCTGATCGGCGACTTCACCGGGATGATCGGTGATCCCACCGGCAAGAACGTCACGCGCAAGCCGCTGACCCGCGAGGACGTGGAGGCCAACGCGCAGACCTACGCCGACCAGGTGTTCAAGGTGCTCGACCGGGAGCGCACCGAGGTCCGCTTCAATTCCGAGTGGTTCGGCAGCATGGGCGCGGCCGACATGATCCGGCTGGCCGCCCAGCACACCGTGGCGCGCATGCTCGAGCGCGACGACTTCGCCAAGCGCTACGCCGCCCAGCAGCCGATCGCCATCCACGAGTTCCTTTATCCGCTGGTGCAGGGCTACGACTCGGTCGCGCTCCGGTGCGACGTCGAGCTCGGCGGCACCGACCAGAAGTTCAACCTGCTCATGGGGCGCGGCCTGCAGGAGCACCATGGCCAGCCGGCGCAGATCGTGCTGACCATGCCGCTGCTGGAAGGCCTGGATGGCGTCAACAAGATGTCCAAGTCGCTCGGCAACTACATCGGCATCAACGAGCCGGCGATCGACATCGTCACCAAGACGATGAAGATCGACGACGTGCTGATGTGGCGCTGGATCGACCTGCTGAGCTTCGAGATCGGCCTTGCCGAGGCGGCCCGGTTCAAGCAGGACATCGAGGCCGGCCAGCTCAACCCGCGTGACCTCAAGCTGCGCCTAGCGCGCGAACTGGCGGCACGCTTCCAAGGCGCGGCCGCGGCCGAGCAGGCGATCGCCGGCTGGCATGCCGTGGTGCGCGGCGAGGGTGATACCGCCCTGCTGCCGCTCAGCACCCTTCCGGTGCCGGTCGAGGGCCTGCGGCTGCCGGCCTTGCTGACCGCGGCCGGCCTGACGGCCAGTAACTCCGAGGCCAGCCGCAAGCTCAAGGAGAACGCCGTGCGCATCGATTCACAGGTAGTGGTCGACGCGCAGCGCGTGTTCGCGCCGGGGTTCGAGGGCGTGCTGCAGGTCGGCAAGCGCACGTTCGCGCGCGTACGCCTGACCGCCATCTAGCTGCATGCCGTGCCCGCCGCGCGTGTTTTCATGCGTGCGGCGAAAATTTTTCGTCTTCCCCCTTCCCGAAACGGTCGTGTCTGGTTAGGATGCGCGCCCCCTGCAGGACAGGCCGCGAGGCCGGGCGGGGTGGCAGGAAGGCCGCACAAGGAAGCGACGCCCGGGAGGGCGAAGAAAGTGAGCGGCGGGTGTTGACGGAAAGGAATTTGGTTGTATGATGCACGGCTCCCTCGGACGAAACGTCATGAGGAGCGGGACGAAGAAGGTTCCGCAAGCGATTGATCTTTGACAGTGCGCGCAGGTGACTTGTGTGGGCGCCTTGGGATGGAGAAGTCCATCGATACCAAGAAAGCGTCCAAGCAAGTTCAAAGCAGCAAGCTTTACATGCTTGGGTTGACTTTCAGAAAGAACAAGCCGCTGGGGAAACCTGGTGGTTGCAAGATCTAACTGAAGAGTTTGATCCTGGCTCAGAGTGAACGCTGGCGGCAGGCCTAACACATGCAAGTCGAGCGGCAGCGCGGGGGCAACCCTGGCGGCGAGCGGCGGACGGGTGAGGAATGCATCGGAATCTGCCTCGTTGTGGGGGATAACGTAGGGAAACTTACGCTAATACCGCATACGACCGAGAGGTGAAAGTGGGGGACCGCAAGGCCTCACGCGACGAGATGAGCCGATGCCGGATTAGCTAGTTGGTGGGGTAAAGGCCCACCAAGGCGACGATCCGTAGCTGGTCTGAGAGGATGATCAGCCACACTGGAACTGAGACACGGTCCAGACTCCTACGGGAGGCAGCAGTGGGGAATATTGGACAATGGGCGCAAGCCTGATCCAGCCATGCCGCGTGTGTGAAGAAGGCCTTCGGGTTGTAAAGCACTTTTGTTGGGGAAGAAAGCGTACGGATTAATACTTCGTGCGGATGACGGTACCCAAAGAATAAGCACCGGCTAACTTCGTGCCAGCAGCCGCGGTAATACGAAGGGTGCAAGCGTTACTCGGAATTACTGGGCGTAAAGCGTGCGCAGGCGGTTCGTTAAGTCTGCTGTGAAAGCCCTGGGCTCAACCTGGGAATGGCAGTGGATACTGGCGAGCTAGAGTACGGTAGAGGAAGGTGGAATTCCCGGTGTAGCGGTGAAATGCGTAGAGATCGGGAGGAACACCAGTGGCGAAGGCGACCTTCTGGACCAGTACTGACGCTCATGCACGAAAGCGTGGGGAGCAAACAGGATTAGATACCCTGGTAGTCCACGCCCTAAACGATGCGAACTGGATGTTGGGCACACTTTGGTGCTCAGTGTCGAAGCTAACGCGTTAAGTTCGCCGCCTGGGGAGTACGGTCGCAAGACTGAAACTCAAAGGAATTGACGGGGGCCCGCACAAGCGGTGGAGTATGTGGTTTAATTCGATGCAACGCGAAGAACCTTACCTGGCCTTGACATGTCCGGAATCCTGCGGAGACGCGGGAGTGCCTTCGGGAATCGGAACACAGGTGCTGCATGGCTGTCGTCAGCTCGTGTCGTGAGATGTTGGGTTAAGTCCCGCAACGAGCGCAACCCTTGTCCTTAGTTGCCAGCACGTAAAGGTGGGAACTCTAAGGAGACTGCCGGTGACAAACCGGAGGAAGGTGGGGATGACGTCAAGTCATCATGGCCCTTACGGCCAGGGCTACACACGTACTACAATGGTCGGTACAGAGGGTTGCAATACCGCGAGGTGGAGCCAATCCCAGAAAGCCGATCCCAGTCCGGATCGGAGTCTGCAACTCGACTCCGTGAAGTCGGAATCGCTAGTAATCGCGAATCAGCATTGTCGCGGTGAATACGTTCCCGGGCCTTGTACACACCGCCCGTCACACCATGGGAGTTGGTTGCTCCAGAAGCAGGTAGTCTAACCGCAAGGGGGACGCTTGCCACGGAGTGGTCAATGACTGGGGTGAAGTCGTAACAAGGTAGCCGTATCGGAAGGTGCGGCTGGATCACCTCCTTTCGAGTACGACTGATCCGCCCAAGGCGTCCACACAAGACACCTGCCTATTCAGAGCACACCCGTTCGCGGTCATGCGGTGCATGACTGACGGACGAGAACGCCGATCAAGATGGGTCTGTAGCTCAGGTGGTTAGAGCGCACCCCTGATAAGGGTGAGGCCGGTGGTTCGAGTCCTCCCAGACCCACCACTCGGCAAGCCCGGTACAGCGGCCATTTTGTGGGGCCTTAGCTCAGCTGGGAGAGCACCTGCTTTGCAAGCAGGGGGTCGTCGGTTCGATCCCGACAGGCTCCACCAGCTTCTCTGAATAAGCGCGCACTTAAGAATTTTGAAGCAGTCCGACGTTGAGGTCGGTCTGTGTTCTTTGACAACTTGGGACGTAAACAAGCGTTTTGGATCTGCCGATCCAGAATGTGTCGTTGAGGCAAGTAAAGCGAACGTCGAGGCTGTAGGACTCTGAGGCGACTTGGAGTTATATGGTCAAGCGACAAAGCGCATACGGTGGATGCCTTGGCGGTCAGAGGCGATGAAGGACGTGGCAGCCTGCGAAAAGCTCCGGGGAGCTGGCAACAAGCATTGATCCGGGGATGTCCGAATGGGGAAACCCACTCCGCGAGGAGTATCCAGATCTGAATACATAGGGTCTGGAAGCGAACCCAGGGAACTGAAATATCTCAGTACCTGGAGGAAAAGAAATCAACCGAGATTCCCTCAGTAGCGACGAGCGAACGGGGAACAGCCCAAAAGTGGTGCAAGTTCTAGTGGAGCGGTCTGGAAAGGCCGGCCATAGACGGTGATAGCCCGGTACACGAAAGGGCTTGTGCCATGAAAGTGAGTAGGGCGGGGCACGTGAAACCCTGTCTGAACATGGGGGGACCATCCTCCAAGGCTAAATACTCCTGACCGACCGATAGTGAACCAGTACCGTGAGGGAAAGGCGAAAAGAACCCCGGAGAGGGGAGTGAAATAGATCCTGAAACCGTATGCGTACAAGCAGTGGAAGCCCCTTCGTGGGGTGACTGCGTACCTTTTGTATAATGGGTCAGCGACTTACAGTTTGTGGCGAGCTTAACCGTATAGGGGAGGCGAAGGGAAACCGAGTCTGAATAGGGCGCATAGTCGCAGGCTGTAGACCCGAAACCGGGTGATCTAGTCATGCCCAGGGTGAAGGTCCGGTAACACGGACTGGAGGCCCGAACCCACTCCCGTTGCAAAGGTAGGGGATGAGGTGTGATTAGGAGTGAAAAGCTAATCGAACCCGGAGATAGCTGGTTCTCCTCGAAAGCTATTTAGGTAGCGCCTCAAGTATCACTGTTGGGGGTAGAGCACTGTTATGGCTAGCGGGTCATTGAGACTTAGCAAACCATTGCAAACTCCGAATACCAACACGTGCAAGCTTGGGAGACACACGGCGGGTGCTAACGTCCGTCGTGAAAAGGGAAACAACCCAGACCCGCAGCTAAGGTCCCAAAATCATGGCTCAGTGGTGAACGATGTGGGAAGGCATAGACAGCCAGGAGGTTGGCTTAGAAGCAGCCATCCTTTAAAGAAAGCGTAATAGCTCACTGGTCGAGTCGGCCTGCGCGGAAGATTTAACGGGGCTAAGCCATGTACCGAAGCTCGGGGTTCACACCTTTGGTGTGAGCGGTAGAGGAGCGTTCCGTACGCCTGTGAAGGTGAGTCGTAAGGCTTGCTGGAGGTATCGGAAGTGCGAATGCTGACATGAGTAACGATAAGGGGGGTGAAAAGCCCCCCCGCCGAAAGCCCAAGGTTTCCTCGCGCAACGTTAATCGGCGCAGGGTGAGTCGGCCCCTAAGGCGAGGCGGAAACGCGTAGTCGATGGGAAGCGGGTTAATATTCCCGCACCGCTCGTGATTGCGATGGAGTGACGGAGAAGGCTAGGTGTACCGGGCGTTGGTTGTCCCGGGGAAAGGCGGTAGGTGTGGATCTTAGGCAAATCCGGGATCCTCTACACCGAGCACCGAGACGAGTCCTTATCAGGACGAAGTCACTGAGGCCACGCTTCCAGGAAAAACTTCTAAGCTTCAGATCACGAGGACCGTACCGTAAACCGACACAGGTAGGCAGGGTGAGAATCCCAAGGCGCTTGAGAGAACTCGGGTGAAGGAACTAGGCAACATAGCACCGTAACTTCGGGAGAAGGTGCGCCCTTGATCGTGGCTCCGTGCGGAGCTGAGCGATCGGGGGCCGCAGTGACCAGGCCGCTGCGACTGTTTATCAAAAACACAGCACTCTGCAAACACGAAAGTGGACGTATAGGGTGTGACGCCTGCCCGGTGCCGGAAGGTTAATTGATGGGGTCAGCCGCAAGGCGAAGCTCTTGATCGAAGCCCCGGTAAACGGCGGCCGTAACTATAACGGTCCTAAGGTAGCGAAATTCCTTGTCGGGTAAGTTCCGACCTGCACGAATGGCGTAACGATGGCGGCGCTGTCTCCACCCGAGACTCAGTGAAATTGAAATCGCTGTGAAGATGCAGCGTTCCCGCGGCAAGACGGAAAGACCCCGTGAACCTTTACTATAGCTTCACGCTGAACGTTGAGTTCGTCTGTGTAGGATAGGTGGGAGGCGTTGAAACCAGGGCGCTAGTTCTGGTGGAGCCATCCTTGAAATACCACCCTGATGTGCTTGACGTTCTAACCTAGGCCCGTAATCCGGGTCGGGGACCGCGTGTGGTGGGTAGTTTGACTGGGGCGGTCTCCTCCCAAAGTGTAACGGAGGAGCACGAAGGTGCGCTCAGCGCGGTCGGACATCGCGCAGTGTGTGTAAGAGCAAAAGCGCGCTTGACTGCGAGATCGACGGATCAAGCAGGTGCGAAAGCAGGTTCTAGTGATCCGGTGGTTCTGTATGGAAGGGCCATCGCTCAACGGATAAAAGGTACTCCGGGGATAACAGGCTGATTCCGCCCAAGAGTTCATATCGACGGCGGAGTTTGGCACCTCGATGTCGGCTCATCACATCCTGGGGCTGTAGCCGGTCCCAAGGGTATGGCTGTTCGCCATTTAAAGTGGTACGCGAGCTGGGTTCAGAACGTCGTGAGACAGTTCGGTCCCTATCTGTCGTGGGCGTTGGAGATTTGAGAGGGGCTGCTCCTAGTACGAGAGGACCGGAGTGGACGATCCCCTGGTGTTCCGGTTGTCACGCCAGTGGCACAGCCGGGTAGCTACGATCGGAAGCGATAACCGCTGAAAGCATCTAAGCGGGAAGCGCGCCTCAAGATGAGATCTCCCGGGGCCTTGAGCCCCTGAAGGACCCATGAAGACTACATGGTTGATAGGTCGGGTGTGTATAGCAGCAATGCCGAGCTAACCGATACTAATGATCCGTGCGGCTTGATCATATAACTCCAAGACGCTTCCAGCCCCAACGGCATGTTCTGCCGGCAGGCCCGAACGCTTGTTTACGTCCCAAGTCCCCTATGTGAGACGGGCGCCCTCGGGCGCGGTCTCCGCCAGTTCCTTGGCGACCATAGCGGTGTGGTCCCACCCGATCCCATCCCGAACTCGGAAGTGAAACGCACCCGCGCCGATGGTAGTGTGGCTTAAGCCATGCAAGAGTAGGTCATCGCCAAGGGCCTCAAAGCCGACCCCCGCCTTACCGGCGGGGGTTTTTTGTTGTGCGCTGGACGCCAACCGCCAACCGCCGCTGCTCCATGCCGGCACCCACCGCGAACCGCCGGATCTCGCGCACCCGCGCCGGCCTATCCCGTACAGGTGAAACGAACTGCTATCGTTCCGCAGCTTCCGGCGAGGCTTTCCACGTGCACGATCATCAACGCGAGTTTCTCGAGCTGGCCCTGGCACGCCAGGCCCTGCGCTTCGGCGAGTTCACGCTCAAGTCCGGGCGGTTGAGCCCGTATTTCTTCAATGCCGGCCTGTTCGATTCGGGCCGGGCGCTGGCCACGCTCGGGCGGGCCTATGCGCAGGCGGCCACCGACTCGGGCCTGGCCTTCGACGGCCTGTTCGGTCCCGCCTACAAGGGCATCGTGCTGGCCGCCGTCACGGCGGCGGCCCTGGCGGACCGGCATGGCCGCGACCTGCCGTACACCTACAACCGCAAGGAAGCCAAGGACCACGGCGAAGGCGGTCTGCTGGTCGGCGCACCGCTGGCCGGCCGCGTGCTGATCGTCGACGACGTGATCACCGCCGGCACCGCGATCCGCGAGTCGCTGGCGCTGATCCGTGCCGCCGGCGCCACGCCGGCCGGTGTGCTGATCGCGCTGGATCGCCAGGAGCGCGGCCAGGGCGAGCGTTCGGCCGCCCAGGAAGTGGCCCACGAGTACGGCATCCCGGTCATCGCGATCGCCACGCTGGCCGATCTCCTGGCGTTTGCCGGCGAGCGCGAGGACCTGGCCGTTCATCGGCCGCAGCTCGCCGCCTATCGCGCGCGTTACGGGGTGTGACGGCGGTTCGGCGTCGGAAACGACGACCTCGCCTATACTCCCGTCGTCTGGAGGTGGACATGGCGTTCTACAGGGGAATCGCTCTTGCAGCACTGACGGTTCTGCTGGCTGCCGCGCAGCCGGCGGCGGCGCAGCGCTCCTCCCTGCCCGACCACAACCGCTACAAGTGGCGTGACAGCGAAGGGAACCTGCACTACGCGGACATCCCCACGCCCGAGGCCGTGCGGCTCGGCTACGAGGTCATCAGCCCGCAAGGCATCGTGATCCGCCGGGTCGAGCGCACCAAGACGCCCGAAGAACTCGCGGCCGCCAAGGCGGCGCAGGCCAAGGCACAGGCCGACCTGCAGGAGGCCGCGCTGCGCAGCCGTTCCGACTCGCAGATGCTGGTGGCGTTCCCGGCCGAGGCGGACCTGCTGCGTACCCAGCAGCAGCAACTGGACCTGCTCGACCAGACGATCAAGGCTGCGCGCATCAGCCTGCGCAGCCAGGAGGGCACGCTCGCCGACCAGCTCGCGCATGCCGACGAGCTCGAGCAGGCCGGCAAGCCGGTACCGGTCGTGCTGACCAACCGCATCCTCGATCTGCGCGAGCAGATCGACACCCACCGCAAGCTGATCGCGCGCAAGGAACAGGAGCGCGTCGAGACCGCCGAGCGCTTCGAGGCCGACGCAGCCCACTACCGCAAGCTCAAGCTCGCCCAGGACGAGCGGGCGCACTGACGGCCGGCCAGCGGCGGCCACGAGCCGCCGATTGGAAGAGCGTACCTGTGCTTGGCGCGGTTTCGTCGATGACCGATGGACCCGCCTGCCGTGAAGACCGGCACGCGGCCGCCGCGATCCCATGACGTGACCGGCCCGCGATGCGGGCCGGCCCGGTCGATCAGAACGGCAGCTTCAGGTCCGGATCCAGCGCCAGCAATTGCGCGCGGAAGGCGTCCTGGATGCGGTGCAGTGCCGTCGCATCGTCACCATCGAAGCGCAGCACCAGCACCGGGGTGGTATTGGAGGCCCGCACCAGGCCCCAGCCGTCGGGCCAGTCCGCGCGCACGCCGTCGATCGTCGTCAGCCGGGCGCCCTCGAAGCGGGCCTTGCCCTGGAAGTTCGCGATGAAGCGATGGGTCTGGCCTTCCTTCATCGGGATCTTCAGTTCCGGCGTAGAGACGGAATTGGGCAGCGCGTCGAAGATCTGCTTGGGCGTACGCTCCTCCAGGTCCCCGCCGAGGATCTCCATCAGCCGGGCGGCCGCGTAGATGCCGTCGTCGAAGCCGTACCAGCGTTCCTTGAAGAAGAAGTGCCCGCTCATCTCGCCGGCCAGCTCGGCGCCGGTCTCGCGCATCTTGGACTTGATCAGCGAATGTCCGGTCTTCCACATCAGCGGGACGCCGCCGTTCTGCAGCACGTTCTGCTGCAGCTTGCCGGTGCACTTGACGTCGTAGATGATCGTCGCGCCGGGCGCGCGGGTGAGCACGTCGGCCGCGAACAGCATCAGCAGCCGGTCCGGGAAGATCACCTCGCCCGCCTTGGTCACCACGCCCAGCCGGTCGCCGTCACCGTCGAACGCGAGCCCGAGGTCCGCATCGGTGTTCTTCACCGTCAGGATCAGGTCCTGCAGGTTGTGCAGCTCGGACGGGTCCGGATGGTGGTTGGGAAAGGTGCCGTCGACTTCGCAGTACAGCGGCATGACCTCGCAGCCGATCGACTCGAGCACCTGCGGCGCGATCGCGCCCGGCACGCCGTTGCCGCAGTCGACGACCACCTTGAGCCGCCGCTGCACCTGCACGTCGTCGGCGATCCGGTCGATGTACTCGCGGCTGACGTCCATGCTCTGCAGGCCGCCGCTGCCGCTGGTGTAGTCCTCGTCGCGGATGCGCTCGTAGAGCTTCTGGATCGCCGACTCGGCCAGCGTCTCGCCGCCGAGCACGATCTTGAAGCCGTTGTAGTCCGGCGGGTTGTGGCTGCCGGTCACGGCCACGCCCGACCCGGTGTTGAGGTGGTAGCAGGCGAAGTAGACCAGCGGCGTCGGCGCCAGGCCGATGTCGATGACGTCCAGGCCGGCAGCGCGCAGGCCCTCGATCAGGGCGCCGGAAAGCTCCGGCCCCGACAGGCGGCCGTCACGGCCGACGACGATCTCGCCGAGGCCGCGGCTGCGCGCTTCGCTGCCGATCGCCCGGCCGATGGCCCGCGCCGTGCCGATGGTCAGTGTCTGGCCGACCACGCCGCGGATGTCGTAGGTACGGAAGATGCCCTGGTCCACCCAGCCGTCGTCGGTGGCCGGGTGATCGGTCGGGGCTTCGGCGACCGCGGCGGGCGCAGGCGTTTCCGGCTTCGGCGGCTGCTTGATGACGTCGGACAAAAGCGTGTTCTCCTGAGGATGGGAAGGGCGCCGCAACAGGCCCAGCGCGCGCTCGAGGCCGGCCTTGCGCAGCCACAGGGCGGCCACGCCACCCAGCAGGCACAGTGCGGTCAGCACCGAAAGCAGCAAGGGTGAACGAGGCACCGTTATGAAATAGTTCGGCGGCGCCTTGCCGATGCGCAGGTCCGAACCGGCGACCGGCTTGCCGACATCCGCCAGCGAACTGGCATCGCCGTCGCCGATCGCCCGCAGCAGCTGGTCGCTGCGGCCGTCGCCCTGGCGCAGCTCCAGGCGCGCGCCGCTCAGGCGCTGGCCGGCGAACCGGTCGAGGATCGCCTGCGCCGGCCACTCGGCCAGCAGGTACGCGCGCGCCGGCCCGCCGGCCTCGCCGCCGACCGGCCAGGCCTGCAGCAGGACGGTGGGCTTGTCCTTCTCCTGCCGCAGCGCGGCGACGGTCGGCGCCGCGTCCGATTGCGCACGCATCAGCAGGGCAGCGCGGGCGTAGCCGACCTGGGCGAGGTCGTCGACCAGGACCGAACCCAGCGCGGCGTCGTAGAACCGCGCGGCGCCCAGCTCCGGCACGGTGGCCTTGATCAGGTTCGACGCCATCGCCAGGTCCGGCGTGGGCGACTGGAACAATTGCTGGACCGGCGCGCTACCCAGCGCGGCCTCGACCTGACGGCGCTGGTCGGCGATCCGCTTGCCGAACTCGGCCACCAGTTCGGTGCGCAGGCGCTCGGCCTCGATCGCGCCGCTGCTCTCGCGCATGACCAGCCAGGTCTGCCAGGCGAGAAAGGCCGTGCCGGCGAGCAGCACGGTCGCCGCGGCGACCGAGAGCAGCACGCGCGGATCGGGTCGGTAGCTCAGGCGCGGAAGACGCCGCTTGGCCGATGGTGATTCCTCGTTCCCCATGTCCTCCCCCGAGGGTTCGTTGCCCGTCGCGCCGCCGGCGGTACCGGGGCAGTGTGCCTGCCTGCACGTCGGCATTCCGAGAACGGCGCGCCACCTGCCGTCGACGCATTCTAGAGCGTGTCATGGCCTTTGAGGTGGGGCACCCCATCGGGAAGGCCCCGGCGCAGCCCGGTCAGGCTGTGGCCCTGGGCCCGGTGGCTCGTCGGATCCTGCCGCCTTGCCTGGCCGGATCACCGCGCCGACGCTCGAAATCGACCGCGCGCCGTACCGCGCGTCGGGGCGTTTCGGAGGCGCCGCGCACGAACGATCCCGGGCGGGGCAGGCGGCGCTTGCGGCCGCCGGAGGCGACCGGCCGCAGTCACTCCGGCTGTGCGGAACCGGCGCCGACGCCGGTGGATCCGAACCCGCCCAGGCCGCGCGTGCTTTCCGACGAGAAGGTCGAGACGACCGTGAACTGCGGCCGCAGGACCGGCAGGAACAGCATCTGCGCGATGCGATCGCCGGGATGGATCGTGATCGTGGCATCGGCGGCCGAGGGCGGATTGCGGTTCCACACGCTGACGAAGCACTCGGCCATGTAGTCGGCGTCGATGATGCCGGTGCCGTTGCCGAGCACCAGCCCTTTCTTGTGGCCGAGGCCCGAGCGGGCCACGATCACCGCGCACAGGGCGTCGGTGTCCATGTGCATCGCGATGCCGGTGGGAATCAGGATCGCCGGCGCCTGCGGCGCGATGCGAACCGGCTCGGTGACGCAGGCGATCAGGTCGATGCCGGCCGCCTGGGCGCTCTGGTAGCGGGGCAGGCCCCATTCGTGCAGGCGCTCGTCGAGGATGCGCAGTTCGATGCGGGGCGGGGGCGTGATCGAGGAATTCACGAAGGCGGTCCGGAAGGTACGAAGGAAGGCGATCGGGGACTGGGAGCGGTCCCGCTGCGGGGGCAGATTAGACCATGCCGGAGCGTCAGCGCAGCTTGCTCCAGCGCAGCTCGGTGATGCCGGGGGGCGGCCCGAAGCTGTCGGCGCGCGCCGCGCGCCAGAAGCGCTGGAACACCGCGTGCTCGGGGACGTCCGCCAGCAGTTCGCCGGGGCGCAGGAACGGATACAGCGTCGCCAGCGAGCGCACCTCGTTGCCGGAAACGCGTCGGATGATGTGCTCGGGCCCGAGTTCGCCGGGGTGGTGCAGGCCTGCGGCGGCGATCAGCTCCTTGAGCGCGTGCAGCGTGCCTTCGTGGAAGTTCCTGACGCGCTCGGCCTTGTCCGGCACGGCCAGCGACTTCCAGCGCCGCGGATCCTGCGTGGCGACGCCGGTCGGGCAGTGATCGGTATGACAGGCCTGCGACTGCAGGCAGCCGAGCGCGAACATGAAGCCGCGCGCGGCATTACACCAGTCCGCGCCGAGCGCCAGCGTGCGCGCGACGTCGAACGCCGTGATGATCTTTCCGGCCGCACCGATGCGGACCTGGTCGCGCAGGTTCAGGCCCACCAGTGTGTTGTGGACCAGCAGCAGGGCCTCGCGCAGCGGCACGCCAACATGGTCGGCGAACTCCATCGGTGCCGCGCCGGTGCCGCCCTCGGCGCCGTCGACGACGATGAAATCCGGGCGGATGCCGGTGCTGAGCATCGCCTTGGCGATGCCGAACCACTCCCAGGGGTGGCCGATCGCCAGCTTGAACCCGGTCGGCTTGCCGCCGGACAGCGTGCGCAGGTGCGCGATGAAGCGGAGCAGGCCTTCGGGCGTGTCGAAGGCCGAATGACGCGCCGGCGAGATGCAGTCCTCGCCTTCCGGAACGCCGCGCGTCAGCGCGATCTCGCGGGTGACCTTGGCCGCCGGCAGCACGCCGCCGTGGCCGGGCTTGGCGCCTTGGGAGAGCTTGAGCTCGATCATCTTGACCTGGGGCAGCGTCGCCCGCTCGGCGAACCGCTCCGCGCTGAACACGCCGGCGCGTTTGCAGGCGCCGAAGTAGCCCGAGCCGAGCTCCCAGACGATGTCGCCGCCGTTCTCGCGATGGTACGGCGACAGCGAGCCTTCGCCGGTGTCGTGGTAGAAGCCCCCGCGCCGCGCGCCCTCGTTGAGTGCCCGGATCGCGTTCGGCGACAGCGAGCCGAAGCTCATCGCGGAGATGTTGAAGACGCTGGCCGAGTACGGCTGGGTGCATTCGGGCCCGCCGACCGGCACGCGAAAGTCGTGGCCGTCGATCAGCGCCGGCGCCATCGAATGGTTGATCCATTCGTAGTCGCCGCGGTAGACGCTGCGCTCGGTGCCGAAGGCGCGCGTTTCCAGCTCGCGCTTGGCGCGCTGGTAGACGATCGCGCGCTGGTCGCGCGAGAACGGCACTTCGTCGTCATCCGCCTCGACCACGTACTGGCGCATCATCGGGCGGATCGCTTCGAACAGGTAGCGCAGCCGGCCGACGATCGGATAATTGCGACGCAGGGTGTGGCGCGTCTGCACGAGGTCGTGCACGCCCAGCGCGGTCAGGGCCAGGCCTGCCGCCGCCAGCACGCGCCAGCCGATGCCGTGGGCCCATGCGGCGAGGCCGACCGCCAGCGCCACGACGGCGATCACGAAGCACAGGTAGCGAAGCGGCACGAATCGGGTCACGGCTGGAATCTCGTCGGTTCTGGCTGGGCGCGAGGATAGCCCAAGCGTGATGCCATCCGGCCGTTGCAGACGTGTCGCCCGCGAGACGAAGCCCTACACTTGCGCGATGGACGAAACACCGCCTCCACCTCCGAAAAAACCCCGCGCGCCGCGCCGCAAGCCGATGCCGCCCGCGGATGCCGGGGCGAGTCCGGCCGCCGACGCACCCGAGGCTCCGGCCGTCGCGCGGTCGCCGCGCCGCCGTACCGCGCCGCCGCCGGACCCGTCGGTTTCGCCGGCCGCGGACGTAGCGGTCACGCCGCCGCCGCGCCGTCGTGTCGTCGCGCCGAAGGTCACCGACGCCGCCGCCGCGTCGGTGCCGGCCGATCCGTCGATCGTCGCGCCAGCGCGTCCGGCCGCGCCGCGCCGCCGGGCCACTTCGGCCGTGACGGCAGCGGAGCCAGCGGCCTCCCAGGACATCGCGCCTTCGCCCGGGGCGCGGCGCCCGCCCGTCCCGGCGTCGGCGCGCGCAGCGCAGCCGACGCAGCCGACGCAGCCGACGCAGCCGACGCAGCCGACGCAGCCGACGCAGCCGACGCAGCCGACGCAGCCGACGCAGCCGACGCAGCCGACGCAGCCGACGCAGCCGACGCAGCCGACGCAGCCGACGCAGCCGACGCAGCCGACGCAGCCGACGCAGCCGACGCAGCCGACGCAGCCGACGCAGCCGACGCAGCCGACGCAGCCGACGCAGCCGACGCAGCCGACGCAGCCGACGCAGCCGACGCAACTGGCGCAACTGGCGCAACCGGCGCAACCGGCGCAACCGGCGCAACCGGCGCAACCGGCGCAACCGGCGCAACCGGCGCAACCGGCGCAACCGGCGCGCGGCGCATCCGCGCCGCGGCGCGAGCCCCCGGCGGCACCGGCGGGGACGCCGGCGAAGGCGGCCGATCCGCCGTGGAGCCGTGCCGGCGCGGCGCGGTCCGCCACCGCGGCCCCCCCGGTATGCACCGATCACCAACCGGCCGACGCCTCGACGCGTTCGCAGCGCGTGATCGACGTCCTGCTCGGCTATCTGCCGGCCGACCGGCGCGGACGCATCCGCGAGTACCTCGTGCTGATGCGGATGGACCGCCCGATCGGCGCCCTGCTGCTGCTATGGCCCACCTGGTGGGCGCTGTGGTTCGCCGCCAACGACTTTCCGCCGGTCGGCCTGCTGGTGATCTTCACGCTCGGCGTCTTCGTGATGCGTGCGGCCGGCTGCGTCATCAACGACTACGCGGACCACGACTGGCTCGACGCCAAGGTGCAGCGCACGCGCGGCCGGCCGATGGCCGCCGGCCGGGTCTCGAAGCAGGAGGCACTCGCGCTGTTCGGCGGCCTGCTCGCACTGGCCTTCGTGCTGGTGCTGTTCACCAATACGCTGACGATCCTGCTTTCATTCGTCGGTGCCGCGCTGGCGGCCATCTACCCGTTCACCAAGCGCGTCACCCACCTGGCCCAGGTCGTGCTCGGCGCCGCGTTCGGCTGGTCCATCCCGATGGCGTTCGCGGCCGTGACCGGCAGCCTGCCGCCGCTGTGCTGGCTGCTGTTCCTGGCCAATGTGCTGTTCTCGGTGATCTACGACACCGAGTACGCGATGGTCGACCGCGAGGAGGACATCCGGGTCGGCGCGCGCTCGACCGCGATCCTGTTCGGCGACGCGGACCTGCCGATCCTCGGTGTGCTGATGGTGACGTTCGTCTTCGCGATGCTGCTGGCCGGCACGCGCGCGGCGCTGCCGTGGCCGTACTTCGTGGGCCTGGCGGCGGCGGCGGGCCTGTTCGCCTGGCAGCAGTGGATCATGCGCGATCGCGCGCGCGCGCCCTGCCTGGCCGCGTTCCGCAACAACAACTGGGTCGGCTTCGTGCTTTGGGCCGGCCTGCTGCTGGCCCTGGCGATTCGCTGAGGCGTACGCATGGATCCGACGACGCAGCCGGCGCTGCCCTGGCCCGCGCGCTGGCGCGAAACGCTCGAAGGCTATGCCGTCGAGCAGCAGACGATCGGCTGCTCGGACGCGGCGGTGTTTCGAGGGGTCGCTCCTGGACGGCCGACGCTGTTCATCAAGACCGAGGTGGCCGACCGGTTCGCCGAACTGCGCGACGAAGCGCTGCGTCTTCGCTGGCTGGCGACGACCGGCAGGCCGTGCGCCGGCGTGCTCGACCAGGTGCTCGGCCCGGAGCGCGACTGGCTGCTGCTGAGCGCGGTGCCGGGGCGCGACCTCGCCTCCTCGGCGCTGGGGCCGGAGACGAGCGTGCGGATCGCCGCCGATGCGCTGCGCGACCTGCACCGCATCGATCCGGCCACCTGCCCGTTCGATCACGCGGTCGATCGCCGCATCGCCCTGGCGGCGGCGCGGCTGGAGGCCGGCCGGGTCGACGCGGACGATTTCGACGAGGTCCATCGCGGGGCCTCGCCGACCGCGCTGCTGGCGCGGCTTCGTGCCTCGCGGCCGGCGGTCGAGGATCGCGTGGTCGCGCACGGCGACGCCTGCCTGTCGAACCTGGTCGCCGACAAGGGGCGGTTCGCCGGCTTCATCGATTGCGGGCGCCTGGGTGTCGCCGACCGGTACCAGGACCTGGCGCTGGCCGCCCGCGACATCGCCGAGACGTTCGGCGAGGCCTGGGTCGGCCCCTTCCTGGCCCGCTACGGCGTCACGCCGGACCCGGGCCGCCTGGCGTTCTACCGGTTGCTCGACGAGTTCTTCTGAACGGCTGCGCCGTGCACCGCACGGGCGCAGCCTCCACCGCGCGCCGGCGTCGCGGCGCCCCGGAGCGCGGGCGTCAGTCGAAGCCGTCGCGCAGGATCGTCGGCAGCACCTGCGCGAACAGGTCGTGCGACGGCCAACGGGTGACCTGGCCGTAGGCGGCCCAGACCGCGGCGTCCATCGCGTTGCTGGTGTCGTCGGGATTGTTCTCGTTGCGGCGGTTCAGGAGGATCACGATCTCGAAGCCGTTGCGGTAGCGCACGACGTAGCTCGCGGTGGACGGCAGGCTGCCGGCGTGAAAGGTCGTACGGCCCTGTGCGCCGTAGTCGCGCACGGCCCAGCCGCTGGCGTAGTAGTAGCTGCCTGGCGTGTACGGCAGCGGATAGTTCTGCGGCAGCGCGAACATGCGGTCGAGCGAGGCCTGATCGAGGATCGCGTTCGGCGCCTGGGGCGCATCGAGATTGGTCATCCAGCGCAGCAGCTCGGGCGCCGAGGCGACCCAGCCGCCATAGGCGTCCATCGTGTCCTGGTTGATCGAGCCGCCGTATTCCCAGGGGCGCAGCACACCGGTGGCGTCGATCACGCTCGGGCCCTGGCCGCCGGAGCGGTAGGCCACTTCGCCGGGCGCGCGTTCTTCGCGCCGCGCCCGGGCCAGGCGCAGGTTCCACACGCCGATCCGGTTGAGCATGCGCTGCGCGTAGCGCTCGTAGGACTGGCCGCTGGCGGCCTCGATGACGCGGCCGAGCAGCTTGTAGCCGTAGTTGCTGTAGTGGTAGGTCGTCCCCGGGGCGGCCACCAGCGCCACGCCGCTCTGGTAGCGGATCACGTCGGCATGAGAGACCGGCAGCGCGATGCCCAGGCCCTGTGCGACGGCGGTGTCGCGGAACACCGGGTCGTAGCCGAGGGTGGCCGGATCGCCGAAGCCGCCGAGCATCTCGAGCAGGTTGCGCACGGTCACCGTGGCCAGTCGCGGATCGGCGGTCGTGCCGGGCCGCGGCGTCAGGTCCACGTACTGGCCGATGGTGTCGTCGGGCGCCAGGTGGCCGTCCTGGATCAGGCGGTTGACCAGGGTCGAGGTGATCGGCTTGCTGCAGCTGGCGATGCGGAACAGCGAATCGGGCTGGGTGACGATGTCGTCCGGGCCGGGATTCCACGAGTAGCCGCGCGCCAGCACCAGGCGGCCCTGCCAGGCGACGGCGATCGCGCCCGAAGGCGTGTTGCGCGTCGTCATCAGCTGCTGCATCTGCTGGTCGAACGCGGCCAGGTCCGGCACGTCGACGCCGGTGACGGTCCACTGGGCGCGCGCCGGCGCCGGCATGCCGGCCAGCAGGCCGCCCAGCAGCGACAGCAGGATGAAACCCAGGACACGGGTGCTCGACGACATCGAAAGGCTCCTTGGACGGGTGACCTTTCAGAAGGCGGCAAATACCGCGAAACCGGCTCACGCGCGACGGCTCACACCGGTCACGGCGCGGAGCGCGTGTCCGATGCGGCGCGCTGCCGGCGCATCGGCTGCGCCGCCGTCCTCACGGTGCGCGCGCCAGCGCCCAGGCATCGACGCGCGCGACACCGGCAGCCGCCAGCACGCGGGCGCATTCGCCCAGGGTCGCACCGGTGGTCATGACGTCGTCGAGCACCGCCACATGGGCGGGCAGCGCGATACCCGCCCGCAGGGCCAGCGCCCCGCGCAGATTGCGCCGGCGCGCCGGCGCCTCCAGGCCGGTCTGGGCGGACGTGGCCCGGGTGCGCACCAGTGCGTCGTGCAGCAACGGCAGGTCGAGCGCGCGCGCCAGCGGCCGGGCCAGTTCCAGCGCCTGGTTGTAGCCGCGCCGGCGCAACCGGCCGGTGTGCAGCGGCACGCACAGCAGGGCGTCGGGCCGCGCCGGCGGGTCCAGGCGCGTCCGTTCGATCATCAGGTCGGCCAGCACGCGGCCGGCGGCCAGGTCGCCGCCGAACTTGAATCGCGTTTCCAGCAGGTCCAGCGGGTGCGCGTAGCGGAACGCGGCCCAGGCCGCGGTGAACGGCGGCGGGCGGCGGATGCAGGCCCCGCAGTGCGGGGCGGCCATCGGCAGCGGCAGCGCGCAGCGTGCACAGCGGACGGTATTGGCGGGCATGTCGGCGCGACAGCCGTTGCACAGGTCGCGGCCATCGGCGCCGGCATCGCCGCAGAGCAGGCAGCGCGGCACCAGGATCCGGCGCAGCAACCGGGCCGCCCAGCTGTCAACCTTTGCATACGCCGCCAAGTTGACAGCCCTCCGTGCCGGCCTCCAGACTCGCGCCACTTTACCGGAGCCGGAAGCCGCATGACCGCCACCTTGCGCCACGACTGGACCGTCGAAGAGACGGTCGCGCTGTTCGACCTGCCGTTCGCGGACCTGCTGCATCGCGCGCACGAGGTTCATCGCGCCCATCACGACGTCAACGCGGTGCAGGTCTCGACGCTGCTGTCGATCAAGACCGGCGGCTGCCCCGAGGACTGCGCCTACTGCCCGCAGGCGGCGCGCTACGCGACCGGCGTCCAGGCGGAGAAGCTGATGGCGCTGCCGGCCGTCGTGCACAAGGCGCGGCAGGCCCGCGAAGCGGGCGCGACGCGCTTCTGCATGGGCGCGGCCTGGCGCTCGCTGAAGGACCGCGACGTCGAGAAGGTCGCCGGCATCGTCGGCGCGGTCAAGGCGCTCGGCATGGAAACCTGCGCGACGCTCGGCATGCTGACGGGCGATCAGGCACGGCGGCTCAAGGCGGCGGGCCTGGACTACTACAACCACAACCTCGACACGGCGCCCGACTTCTACGGCGACATCATCTCCACCCGCGACTACCAGGACCGGCTCGATACGCTCGGCCACGTGCGCGACGCCGGCCTCAAGACCTGCTGCGGCGGCATCGTCGGCATGGGCGAATCGCGCACGCAGCGCGCCGGCCTGCTGCGTACGCTGGCGACGCTGCCCGAGCATCCGCAGTCGGTGCCGATCAACCGCCTGGTGCAGGTGGAGGGCACGCCGCTGGCCGGCACGGCCCTGCTCGATCCGTTCGAGTTCGTGCGCACGATCGCCGTGGCGCGCATCCTGATGCCGCTCTCGATGGTGCGGCTGTCGGCCGGCCGGGCGGAGATGAACGACGAGCTGCAGGCGCTGTGCTTCTTCGCCGGCGCCAACTCGATCTTCTACGGCGAGAAGCTGCTGACCACCGGCAATCCCGACGTCGAGGCCGACCGCGCGCTGTTCGCGCGCCTGGGCATCCATCCGCTGGAGGTAGTGCTCACCGACGACCACCACGGCGGCACGACCGTGCATGCCGACATCGTCGAGCCCTGCGACGTCGACGCGGCGGCCTGAACCGCTCCGGCCGGCACCGCGCCGGCAGGCGAGGGCTCAATGCAACTTCAGGCGTCCCGACACGCGCCGCTGCAGCAGGCGCGCCAGTGCCAGCACGAGGGTGTTGCCGGTGCCGAGGATCGCGCGGTGGTGATTCAGATGCAGCGACATGTACATCCACTTGGCGATCAGGCCCTCGACGAAGAAGTTCGGGCCGCCGAGCCCGCCCATCAGCGAGCCGACGCCGCGGTTCTCGCCCAGCGAGACCAGCGAGCCGAAGTCGCGGTAGACGAACGGCGCGTCGTGGCTGCGCTCGCGCCGGCGCGCCAGCAGCACCTTCGCCAGGTAGCTGGCCTGCTGGTGTGCGGCCTGCGCGCGCGCGGGGACCAGCTTCTCGCCCCACGGGCAGGCGGCGCAGTCGCCGAGCGCGTACAGATCCGGTGCGCCCGTGCGCAGGTGATCGTCGACGACGAACTGGTTGGCGCGGTTGACGCTGAGGCCCAGCCGCGTATTGGCATCGGCGGCCTTGATGCCGGCCGCCCAGACGATCAGGTCGGCGGCGATCTCGCCCTGCGCGGTCACCAGGGCGTCGGCGCGGACCTCGGTGACCGGCGTCGCCGTGAGCACACGCACGTTCTTGCGTTCCAGCGCCAGTTGCGCCTGCGCCGAGATCTTCTCCGGCAGGCCGGCCAGGATGCGCGGCGCGGCCTCCACCAGGGTGATGTCGAGCCGGAAGCGCTGGTCGGCGCGGAAGCCCTCCTGCAGCAGGGCATGCGCCTCGAGCAGTTCGGCCGACAGCTCCACGCCGGTCGCGCCGGCGCCGACGATCGCGATGCCCAGGCTGCGGTGCTCGGCGAAGGCCGCCCGCGTGAAGGCCGCCAGCAGGTGGCGCTGGAAACGCTCCGCGTCGCTGGCGCGTTCCAGCACGTAGGCGTGCTCGGCGGCGCCCGGCGTGCCGAAGAAGTTCGAGCCGCTGCCGAGCGCGAGGACGGCGTGGGTGTAGCTGATCGTGCGCTCGGGCACCACCTGGTGCCCCGTCTCGTCGCGCATCTCGCCCAGCGTGATGCGCTTGGCCTGCGGGTCCAGGCCGATGATCTCGCCGGGCGAGTAGCTGAAGTGGTTGCGGCGCGCCAGGATCATGTAGGACAGGCCTTCCTGGTGCGCATCGAGCGTGCCGGCCGCGACCTCGTGCAGGGTCGGCTTCCAGATGTGGAAGACCGAGCGGTCGATCAGCAGCACGCTGGAGGGGCCGTCGCGGCGCCCGAGTTTCCGGCCCAGCCGCGCGGCCAGCTCCAATCCGCCCGCGCCGCCGCCGACCACGACGATGTCGTAATGCATGAACACCGCTCCTGCTTCTGTGCGCGCGCCAGTCTACGCAGTTTCGCCGGGCGCGGCGGCCCCGCCGCCGGGTACCGGCCGTGAGCCGGCCGGACCTGCTCGCCCGCCTGGCCGCCGCCCAGGCCGACCGCGCGCAGGCCGCGCTGCTGCGCCGCCTGCGCACGGTCGACGCGGTCGACGGCACCGACATCGTCGTCGCCGGCCGGCGCCTGACGGGATTCGCCAGCAACGACTATCTCGGGCTGGCGGGTCATCCGGAACTGGTCGAGGCCCTGGCGACCGCAGCGCGGCGCTGGGGCGTCGGCGCCGGCGCCGCGCATCTGCTCGGCGGCCACCGCGAGGAACACGCCGCGCTCGAGGAGGCGCTGGCGCGCTGGACCGGCCGCGCCCGCGCGCTGCTGTTCTCGACCGGCTACATGGCCAATCTCGGCGTGCTGCAGGCCGTGCTGGCGCGCGGCGACCTGTGCGTGCAGGACAAGCTCAACCACGCCTGCCTGATCGACGGTGCGCACCTGGCCGGCGCCGTGTTGCGGCGCTACCCGCATGCCGATGTCGCGGCGGCACAGCGCCAGCTCGACACGGCGCCGGCCGCGCCGGCGCTGGTCGCCAGTGACGGCGTCTTCAGCATGGACGGCGACGTCGCACCGCTGCCGGCGCTGGCGGACCTGTGCCGGACACACGGCGCCAGCTTGATGATCGACGATGCGCACGGGCTGGGCGTGCTCGGGCCCGAAGGCGCCGGCAGCCTCGCCGAAGCCGGACTGGACGAGGCGGCCGCACCGATCCTGATGGCCACGCTCGGCAAGGCGCTCGGCGTCGCCGGCGCGTTCGTCGCCGGCCCGGCGGCGCTGATCGAGGGACTGGTGCAGTTCGCGCGGCCGCACGTGTACACCACCGCGATGCCGCCGGCGCTGGCCGCGGCGACGCGGGTCGCGGTCCGGCTCGCGCGCGAGGAATCCTGGCGGCGCCAGCACCTGGCCGCGCTGATCGCGCAGTTCCGCCTCGGCGCCGCGCAGCGAGGCCTGGCGCTGGCCGCCTCGCGCACGCCGATCCAGCCGGTGCTGGTCGGTGCCAGCGATGCGGCCCTGGCCGCCGCGCAGGCGCTGGAGGCCGCCGGTTTCTTCGTGCCGGCGATCCGGCCGCCGACCGTGCCGGCCGGCAGTGCGCGGCTACGCGTCACGCTGTCGGCGGCGCATCGCCAAAGCGACGTCGAGCGCCTGCTCGATGCGCTGGCCCGGGTGCTGCGATGAGGCCGGCGGCGGACGACATCGACGCGCGGCGGCCGGTATGGAAAGCCTTCTCGGCGCTGTACCTCGATACCGATTACCGCCGGGAGGTCCGGTGGGCCGCCCGCGCGGCCGCCGCCTCGCCGTATGCCGAAGCGGAATTGCAGGCGATCCTGCTGCACGAAGTGCATCCGGTGCTGCGCGGCAACCTGCGGGTCCCGGCCGGTGTCTGGGACGGCTTCGACCCGGACTGGCTGGCATCGACGATCCTGCGCCGGTCGCGGCGGCCGGGCTGGCTGCGCCTGGACGGCTGCATGCGCGGCTACGCCGATCACCTCTGGCGGCTGCTGGCGCCGCGCATCCGGCGCCAGCGGCGGATGGAGTCGCCGCAATGAACGATTTCGCCTTCCGGTCGCGGCCCCTGGCTGCCGATCTGCCCTGACCATGGCCCTCATGCATATCCAAACCACGGGCCGCGGCCCGGACCTCGTCCTGATCCACGGCTGGGCCATGCACAGCGGCATCTTCGCGCCGCTGGTCGCGGCGCTGGCCGCGCGGTACACGCTGCACCTGGTGGACCTGCCCGGTCACGGCGCCAGCCGCGACTACGCGCCCGGCGCGCTCGATCCGGCCGCCTGCGCGCACGCGATCGCCGCGGCCACGCCGCCGGCGGCGTGGCTCGGCTGGTCGCTCGGCGGCCTGGTCGCGCTGCGCGGCGCGCTCGACCGGCCCGGCCACGTGCGTGCACTGGTCGCGATCGCCGCCAGCCCGCGCTTCGTCGTCGGCGCGGACTGGCCGCACGGCGTGGGCGCCGAGACGTTCCGTGCCTTCGCCGACGGATTGGGCACGTCCTATCACGCGACGATCGAGCGCTTCCTGGTGCTGGAGACGCTCGGTTCGCCCGAGGCGCAGAGCGAACTGCGCGCGTTGCGCCAGCAGGTGTTCGCGCGCGGCGAGCCGGATGCGGCCGTGCTCTGCGACGGCCTGGCGATCCTCGATACCACCGACCTGCGCGCCGAACTGGCGACGCTCACGGTGCCGAGCCTGTGGATCGCCGGCCGGCGCGACCGCCTGATCCCGGCCGGCGCGATGCGCTGGGCGGCCGAGCACGCGCCCGGCGGGCACTACCTGGAACTGGCCGCCGGTCACGCGCCCTTCCTCAGCCATGCCGAGGCGGTCGCCGACGCGGTCGACGCCTTCCTCGGCACAGAGGCCGCGGCATGAGCGGCCCGGACGGCGCACCGTTCGACAGCGCGCACGTGCGCAAGGCCTTCGGCCGCGCCGCCGCCAGCTACGAAGCCCATGCCGTGCTGCAGGCCGAGGTCGAGCTGCGCTTGCAGGAACGCCTGGACCACCTGCCGCTCACACCGCGACAGGTGCTCGACGTCGGCTGCGGGACCGGCCGCGGCACCGCGCAGCTGCGCCGGCGCTACGGCAAGGCGCAGGTGGTCGCGATGGACATCGCCCTGCCGATGCTGCAGGCCGCGCGCCGCCATGCCGGCTGGCTGCGGCCGTTCGCACGCGTGGCCGGTGACGCCCAGGCGCTGCCGTTCGCCGATGCGAGCTTCGACCTGATCTATTCGAACCTGTGCCTGCAATGGAGCAGCGACCTCGCCGCCGTCCACGACGAGTTCCGCCGCGTGCTCAGGCCCGGCGGGCTGCTGCTGTTCAGCACGTTCGGGCCGGAGACGCTCGGCGAGCTGCGCGCGGCGTTCTCGGCGGTCGACGACCAGCCGCACGTCAGCCGGTTCCTGGACCTGCAGACCGTCGGCGACGGTCTGCTCGCCGCGGGCTTCCGCGACCCGGTCCTCGAACGCGACGTCTTCACGCTGACCTACGCCGACGCGCTCACGCTGATGCACGAACTGCGCGCGATCGGCGCGACCAATGCCGATACCGCACGCAGCCGCGCACTGACCGGCAAGACACGCCTGCGCCGTGCGATCGAGGCCTACGAGGCCTTCCGCGTCGAGGGCCGCCTGCCGGCCACCTACGAGGTCATCTACGCGCAGGCCTTCGCGCCGGAGCCCGGGCAGCCGCGCCGCACGCGGGGCGGCGACCTGGCCAGCTTCCCGATCGAGCGCCTGCGCGGCAGCCGCCGGGCGCGTACGCCGTGACGCGCCGCCGGGCACTCGCGGCGATCCTGGTCGCCCTGGTCTCCGCGCTGTTCTTCACGTTCACCTACGTGTTGAACCGCGTCGCCGCCACCAGCGGCGGCCATTGGGCGTGGACCGCCGCCTTGCGCTACCTGATCACGCTGCCGCTGCTGGCCGCGGTGCTGCCGTTCGCCGGCGGCCTCGGCGCACTGCCGCGCGCACTGGTCCGCCACGCCGGGGTGTGGCTGCTGTGGAGCCTGGTCGGCTTCGGCGTGTTCTGCGCCTGCCTGACCTATGCCGCGGCCAGCGGACCGTCCTGGCTGGTGGCCGGCAGCTTCCAGGTCACGGTGATCGCCGGCATGCTGATGTCGCCGCTGATCTACGACGACGCACGTCGCCGCATCCCGCTGCCGGCCTTCGCGGTCGGACTGGTGGTGGTCGCCGGCGTGCTGCTGCTGCAACTGGCGCATGCCGACGGGCGGCTGGACCGTGCCGGCTGGATCGCGCTCGGCTGCGTCGTCGTGTCGGCCTTCGCCTATCCGCTCGGCAACCGGATGATCCTGCTGCACCTGGAGCGCACCGGCACGACGCTGGGCACGCTGCAGCGCGTGTTCGGCATGACGGTGATGAGCCTCCCGGCCTGGCTGGCGCTGGCCGTCTGGGGCTGGCAGCAGGCCGGTCCGCCGTCGGCGACGCAGACGCTGTCGGCCGCCGGCGTCGCCGTGACCTCGGGCGTGATCGCGACGGTGCTGTTCTTCGCCGCGACCGAGCAGGTGCGCACCGATCCCACGGCGCTCGCCGCGGTCGAGGCGATGCAGGCCACCGAACTGCTGTTCGCGACGCTGCTCGGCGTGCTGTTCCTCGGCGAGGCCTGGCCGAGCGGGGCAGCGCTCGGCGGCGCGCTGCTGATCGTCGCCGGCATCGTCGGGTTCTGCCTGATCAGCGGGCGTCAGGTGCCGGTGTCCGGCGCCGCCGGACCGCCGCCGGACTGCTAGCGCGTGTCATGGACGTCGAGCTGGGTGCGAAGGCCTCTGGCGCGGTGATCCGGTTGGCCGTCTGGCCAAGGGTTGCAACGCCGCCGGGCGCCGCGCCAGGGGCCTTCCCGACGGGTTGCGCCGCCGCGCCGCCCCGGCCGCGTTGCCCATCTTGCCTTGGGCACCCCCCAAGGCGGCGACGGGCGCCTTGCCGGAACGACGCGGCGGCGCAACGCAGCTCACCTCAACTCACCTCAACGTCCATGAAACGCGCTAGCGTTTCGCCGCGCCGGAGCGGCCCGGGCGGTCGGCGTGGATCGTCGGCCAGACCTCGTCGAACCAGCGCTTGGTCTCCTCGACGAAGACCATCTGGATCGCCGCCAGCGCATTGCGTGCCTTCTGTGCGATCACGATCCGCTGCAACGGCAGCGGGTCGGCGATCGGCCGCCGCACCAGCGGGCGGCCGTCGTAGCTGAAGTCGCCGTAGGGGCGCGAGTACGCCAGCGCCACGCCGAGGCCGTTGGCGACCATCGCGCGCTGCAGTTCGAACGAGCCGGTGCGGATCGCCTGCGTGGGCCGCACGTTGCACAGATGGAACAGCTCCAGCACGTGCTGCCAGCTCTGCGCCTGGTCGGTCAGGATCAGCGGTTCGCCGCCGAGTTCGGCCATCGTCACGGTCTCGCGCGCGGCCAGCGGATGGTCCGACGGCAGCAGCGCCTGCGGCGCCAGCTCGCAGAGGATGGTCGCCGTGGCGCTCGCCGGCAGGCCGAGGTCGTAGCTGATCGCCAGGTCCGTCGCGCCGTCGTCCAGGTGGCGGCCGAGCGTGTCGAAGCCCTCCTCGCGCACGACCACGTCGATCGCCGGGCAGCGCCGGCGCAGTCGCGCCAGGATGGAAGGCACGCAGTACGGCGCGAGGTCCTCGAAGCAGCCGAGCACCAGTTCCCCGCGCAGTCCGCTGTCGGCATCGCCGAGCGTCTCCAGCGCCTCGGCGTCGGCCAGCAGCTGGCGTGCCTTGGCCATGACCACGTGGCCGAACGCGGTCAGCGAGACGCCCGAGCCGCGCTGGCGCACGAACACCGGTTTGCCGAAATGGTCCTCGATCTGGGTGATCGCCATCGACACCGACGGCTGCGACACGTGTAGCACCTTGGCCGCCGTCGTCACGTTGCCGTAGCGCGCCGCCGCCTGGGCGTAGCGCAGCTGCCTGAGGGTCAGGGTCATTCGATTTCCTGATGGGGCAGGCATGTTTTTAATATTTTACTTCCCGGTGACATGCCGACATTGTGCAGCACAAGGGACAACGACGGATAGGCGGATAGACGTCTATCCGGCCATGCGCGGGGACGTGACGCGCGCACTTCCGAGGGCCGCCGGGTCCGCCGCCTGCATTCGCCGGCGGCGGCACGCGGCGAGCCGATCGTGCACGTTCTCCGCTTCGACCACCTGCCGGCCGCGCCGCTCCGGGGCGTGCCGTGCGCGGCGGTCCCCTCGCGTCGCCACAGCGGCCGGAACGCTCCGGCCGAGTCCGCTTTTCGACTTCGGGAGAATCGCCGTCATGAACAGATCCTCGTTTGCCCGCCTTGCCGCGCTGGCCGTCGGCCAGGCGCTGCTGCTGCCGGGAGGCGCGCTGCAGGCCGCGCCGCCGGCGGCCCACGTCTTCGTGCATGCCCCTGCCGCGGTGACCGGCGGCGGGCTGCAGCTCGCGCTGACCGTCGCCGCGTTCGCTGGCGATCCCAACCACTGCGGCACCGAGACCGAGATCGAGGCGACCACCGGCGATCAGGTGCTGCTGTGCTACACGCTGACCAACAACGGATCGACCACGCTGACCCACCAGTCGCTGGAGGACAGCCTGGACGGCACGATCCTGGCCTACGAGCCGATCACGCTGACGCCGGGACAGAGCCACCGCCGCGTGCGCACGATCGTCGCCGTCGGCGACGTGCAGCGGACCGCGAGCTGGAAGGGCTACTCGACGCTGCCGCGCTACGACTACGTCGACACCGGCGCCTCCGGCTTCGTCGATATCGCCGCCACCGGCACGCGCATCGGCTTCGACGCCGCGCCGGACCTGGTGTCCTACAACAGCGCGTTCCCGCTGCGCTTCTACGGACGCACGTCTTCGGCGCTGTGCGTCAGCAACGACGGCGTCGTGCTGTTCGACGATCCGGACTGCCGCTCGCCGCAGGCCGGCTCGAAGCCCGACTACGGCTACGCCTACAACGAGCCGCTGCCGGTCCAGGTCGGTTTCGGTCGCGTGCTGGTGCCCACCGTGATCGCGCCGATGTGGTTCGACCTGGACCGTGCTCCCGGCGGTGTCTACGCGCAAACGCTCGGCACGACGCCCAACCGGCGTCTGATCGTTCAGTGGAACGACCTCAATACCAATATCGCCAGCGAGACGGCGGCCCGGTTCCAGGTGGTGTTCCAGGAGGGGAGCGACACGATCCGCTTCGAGTACGCGGCCACCGCATTCGGTAACGAAGCCGACCACGGCGCCTTCGCCACCATCGGCCTGCAGGGCGACCCGGCCGGTCTCTACACGCAGTACTCCTACCGGCTGCCGTCGCTCGCGCCCGGCAAGTCGATCCTCTGGAACTACACGCCCGAGATCGGCGGCACCGCGGCCGGCAACACCGTCCACGTCGATGCGGGCGTCCCCGCGATCGCGGTGGCGCCGGGCGAGCTGTCGGCGGTCGCCGGACCGGGCGAGACCGTCGTCAAGACGCTGACGATCGACAACGTCGGCGCGCGCGACCTGGCCTGGAATCTCGGCGAGGCACCGGGCGGCACGGCAGCGCACTTCCCGCGCACGCAGCGCTACATCCGGCCGCCGCTGACGAACGGCACCGAGGCGGCCACCGGCTCGCTGGCTACCGCTTTCGCCGGCGCCGCGCGCCTGCCGTGGCTGTCCGGCCAGCGGCCGCTGGCCCCGGCCGGCGGCCTGCCGTTCTTCGGCACCAGTCCGATCGCCGGCTTCCTCGGCTTCGACGGCGCCGACCCCGGCGGCACCTTCAGCATCATCAATCCCGACGTCGACACCTGGTACTTCGGCAGCCAGTTCATCGGCAACGACTTCAGCAAGCTCTACGTGATCGTCTACGACAGCTGGACCTACCCGCCCGGCACCTACGGCACCATCGACGTGACCACCGGCGCGTTCACGCAGCTGGGCCGGATCTCCGGTGGCGACAGCTGGACATGGAGCGGCCTGACGCAGGACCCGCTGACCGGCACGGTCTACGCGCTCAACAGCAACGACGGCCTGTTCGCGAAGCTCTACACGATCGACTTCGCCACCGGCCGCGCGACCAAGGTCGGCGACATCACCGGGCCGGGTCTCAACCCGCCGTACTCGGTGCACACGCTGGCGATCTCGCCGGGCGGCCTGATGTACGGCATCGACCTGTACGGCCAGATGTTCGTCGCGATCGACAAGTCGACCGGCCAGGCGCATCCGATCGAATCGCTCGGCCTGCAACTGGGCGGCTTCCAGGACCTGGAGTTCGACCCGCAGACCGGCGTCCTCTACTACTCGGCCGCGTACGTCAATTCCAGTGGCGTCATGGTCGGCGAGCTGCGCCGGATGGACCCGCTGAGCGGCCTGTCCACCCCGATCGGCGGCTATCCGCCGACCGGCGGCTTCCCCGGCACCCAGGTCGGCACGATCGCGCTGGCCAAGCCGACCGTCGGCTGCGCGGCGCCGGGCGACGTGCCGTGGCTCTCGCTGACGCCGACCTCCGGCGCGATCGCCGCCGGTGCACCGGGCCAGGACGTCACCGTCACGTTCGACGGCACGGGCCTGTCGGCCGGCCGCTACGAAGCGTCGATCTGCGTGCACAGCGACGATCCGCGCCGGCCCGACGTGGCCGTGCCGGTGAGCTTCATCGTCGCCGACGCGCTCCTGTACGACCAGGGCATCGCCGATACGCCGCTGCGCGCGTTCAACAACACCGTCGTCGCGCCGGTCGTCGTGACCGGCATGTCCTCCGAGGGCGCCGACGACTTCGTCGTGACCGCCGCCGAAGGCTGGCGCGTCTCGGGTTTCAACTTCACCGCCTACAGCAACAACGGCACGTTCCCGTCGCACGTCAACCTGCGCGTGCACGCCGACGACGGCAACGGCCGTCCCGGCGAGGAGATCGTCTGTCTGGCGCCGCGTGTGCCGGCCTACGTGCTCGGCGAGCCGGCCAACCAGATCGGCGTGTGGCTGGCTTCGCCGTGCGTGCTCGCGCCCGGCACCTATTGGGTGGTCTGGTCGTTCGCCGACGTCGACATCTCCACGCCGGTGCTCGGCCTGTGGGGACAGACCACGGTGCAGCACAACCAGCCGGCGGTCTGGCGCAATCCCGGCGGCCAGCTGAGCGCGGGCTGCACGGCCTGGTCGACGTTCGGCCAGTGTCCGGACCAGTTCAACGCCAGCGCGCGTGACTTCGGCTTCGCCGTCTACGGCCGCGTGTTCGACGTCTGCGACGACGTCCTGTTCGCCGACGGCTTCGACGGCGGGCCCGGCGCCTGCCGCGCGGCGCCGCGCGACTGACGCACAGCCGGAGAGGCGGCGCCGTGCCTTCTCTCCGGACGTCAGCCGCGGACGCGGCATTCCGGATGCGGCTCGATGCCGAGCCGCATCCTTCTCCCACACGATCGGGAATTCCACACGTGCGTGACACCCTTCGAACGACGCTGCTCTTCGCCGCGGTGCTGTCCGCGATCGGCGCGACGCCCGGACGCGCGGCCGACGCCGACGCGCCGCGCAGCTATCTGATCCGCTACGCCGAGCCCGGCCTGTTCGAGTCGCGACCCGGCGGCGGCGCACCGCGCACGGGTGCCGCGATCGAGCAGGCGCGCGTCGAGCTGGTGACCGGGCAGCGTGCCCACACGCAGGCGATGCGCGCGGCGCTCGGTCGTACGCCGATCGTCACGCATCACTACCTGGCCAGTCACAGCGGCATCGCCGCGCAGCTGACGCCGGCTGAAGCCGAGCGTATCCGCGGCCTGCCCGGTGTCGCCGACGTGCGGCCGGACGGCGTGGAGTATCTGGACACGTTCCGCACGCCGGCCTTCATCCGCGCCGATGCGGTCTGGGACGGCCTCGCCGTGCCGGGCTTACCGGGCAGCCGCGGCGAGGGCACGGTCGTCGCGGTGATCGACACCGGCATCACGCCGGATCACCCGTCCTTCGCCGACGATCCGAGCTGTCCGGCCGACGGGCTCGGTGCCAAGCTGCTGAGCCACGTCGACTGCGGCAGCACCGACGAGAACGGCCGCTGCAACGGTCCCGAGCCGCTCGACGCGATCGGACACGGCACGCATACGGCCGCCACCGCGGCCGGCAGCTTCGTCGCGGCCGACGGCGCGCGGCCCGCGGTCTCCGGCGTCGCGCCGTGCGCGCACATCCGCGCCTACAAGGCCTGTCCGGGACTCGGCTGCACGTTCTCGGGCATCTACGCGAGTCTCGACAACATCCTGCTCGACGGCGACGTCGATGCGCTCAATTTCTCGATCGCCGGCGGCACCGATCCGTGGAACGATCCGGACCGCGTCAAGCTCGACCTGGTTGCCAACGGCATCTTCGTCGCGGCCTCGGCCGGTAACACGACGCCGTCGCAGCCGTATCCGGTCGGCCGCGTCAATCACCTCGGGCCGTGGGTCACGACGGTGGCCGCGACCACGCACGACGTCTGGGCCGACGGCCTGCTCGACGTCGCCGATGCCGGTGCGCCGGCCGAACTGGCCGGCATCCAGCTCTACAAGGCCAGCGATGCGCCGAACCTGACGCCGCGATCGAGCCTGGCGATTCGCCACTACGACGCGCAGCCGACGATGTTCGAGGGCTGCAGTGCCGGTCTGGAAGGCGCGCCGGCCGACCTGCCGGCGTTCCCGCCCGGTTACTTCCTCGGTGCGGCCGCGCTGGTGCGCAATGCCGGCTGCGCGCCGGCCACGCAGATCGCCAATGCGTTCGCGGCGGGTGCCGAGCTCGTGCTGATCCGCGCGACGCCCTCGCTCGGCGCCACCGATCTGCAGAGCCAGGGCCAGCCGGCGATTCCGGCCTACGGCATCGCACTGGCCGCCGGCGAGGCGCTGGCCGCCCATGTCGCCGCGAACGCCGAGGTTCGCGCCGATCTCGCGCCGGTGCAGGGCGATGCGCTCGGCGTGTTCTCGCTGCGCGGCCCGACGCCCGGTCCGTACCGTGATCTGACCAAGCCCAATCTCTCGGCGCCCGGCGTACGCATCTTCGCCGCGTCCAGCCAGCCACCCGGCTATGCGACGCTCGACGGTACCTCGATGGCGGCGCCGCACGTCGCCGGCGCCGCGGCGCTGTTGCGCAGCCTGCATCCGGACTGGACCGTGCCCGAGATCGCCTCGGCGCTGATGACGACCGCCAGGGCCGCCGGCGTCGACGACAGCTGGTCGCGGCCCTGGACCTGGGATCAGGCCGGCAGCGGGCGCATCGACGTGGCCGCCGCCGTCGGTGCCGGCCTGGTGTTCGACGAGAGCGTCGAGCATTTCCTGGCCGCCGATCCGGCCGTGGGCGCCCTGGACCTGCGCGATCTCAATCTGCCGTCGCTGCGCGACACCGACTGCGCACCGAGCTGCACCTGGGTACGCGGCCTGCGCAGCACGCTGGCCGACCCGGGGCAATGGACCGTCAGCGTCGAGGCGCAGACGCCCGGTCTGCGGATCGGCGTATCGCCGGCCACCTTCACGCTGGCCGGCGCACCGGCCGGCGGCGGTGTGGCCGATCGGCTGTTCGCCGACGGCTTCGATCCGCCGGCGCCCGGTCGCGATCAGGTGCTGGCGATCACCGCGACGCCGCCCGAGGACGGCGTGCTCGCGTTCGGCCGCGTGATCCTGACCGAGGTCGGCGGACGCGCGCCGCCGCAGCACCTGACGGTCGTCGCCTCCGGCCGCCGGGCCGGCACCGGCCGGCCGCAGATCGCGACGCTGCCGGCGGCGGTCACGGCGCACGCGTCCATCGGCGACGGCATCGTCAGCCGCACACTGGTCGTCGCCAACGACGACAGCGGCGACCTGACCTGGCAACAGACCCGCGTGCATCAGGCGGCGGTGCTCTGGGATCAGCCGGCCAGCGGCGGCGCCGGCGTGCGCTCCAGCCGCTCGACGACGCAGAACGGCGGCGTCTACAGTGCCAACGATTTCCGCCTGCGTGCGCGCACCGCGCTGACGGTGATCCGCACGCCGGGACTGGCAATGGCGGCGCCGCTGACGAACCAGCCGGTCACCTGGGCGATCTATCCGGACGACGGCGGCCGGCCGGCCGGCGATCCGGAAACCCGGCCGGGTGCCGCGGTCTGGACCTACACCGCGCCGGCCGACGGTGCCGGCGTGTCGATCGACGGCGGCACGATCGCGCTCGACCTCGCCGCCGCCGGCCAGAGCGTGGACCTGGCGGCCGGCGTGTACTGGCTCAGCGTGTTTCCGACCTACGCCAATCCGGTGACCGGTACCGCTGCGCACTGGCGCTGGCTGCAGGCGACGCGGGCCGACCTGGGCGCCCAGCTGATCTCGCCGGTGATCTACGGCGTCTCGAGCTGGTCGCCGATCGGGGTCATCGGCGTGTCCTTCGACGATACCGCCTTCGCCATCGAGGGGCGCATCGGCGGCGCGGCGGTCGACTGCTCGGCGCCGTGGCTGCAGCTGGCTCCTGCGTCGGGACAGGTGCCCGGCAGCAGCGCGCGGCCGGTCACGCTGCGGCTCGATCCGCGCCAGCTCGCGCCCGGTACGCATCGGGCGAGCCTGTGCATCGACAGCAACGATCCGTACCAGCCAACCCTGATCGTACCGGTGACGTTCACGGTCGATCCTTGATGGCCGGCACTGCGTTCTGCCGATCCGCCGTCGCGGCGGATCGCGCAGCATGCACGCCTGTCTCCTTCGCTACCGGTCGAACGCCAGGCCGTGCCTGCGCTTCGTGCCGAGGGACCCGCACCACACTATGAATACCCCCATGGAAACGATGACCGTGCCCGGGACGGCGGTGCTGCCGACGCTTCGCATCCGTCAGGCGACAGCCGTCGATGCGGCCGCCCTGGCGATCTTCGCCGCCCGCACGTTCGAGGAGACCTACGGCAAGGACAACCGGCCCGAGGACCTGGCGCTGCACCTGGCGACCGCGTTCGGGCCGCGGCAGCAGGCCGCCGAACTGGCCGATCCGCACGTCGTCACGCTGCTGGCGCACTGTGACGGACAGCTGGCTGCCTACGCCCAGGTCCGGCGCGCCGTGCCGCCGCCCTGCGTCGCCGGCCGCGCGCCGATCGAGCTGCACCGGCTCTACATCGACCGTCCGTGGCACGGCCGCGGTGTCAGCCAGCGGCTCCTGGCCGAGGTGCGCACGGTCGCCGCCGTGCAGTTCGGCGGCGCCACGCTCTGGCTGAAAGTATGGGAACGCAACGCCCGGGCGATCGCGTTCTACGCCAAGTCCGCCTTCGTCGACGTCGGCGTCGCCGACTACTTCGTCGGCACCGACCGGCAGACCGACCGCGTGCTGGTCAGCACGCTGGCCGGGTCCGCGCCGCCGCCGTGACCGTGCGCGGCGCGATGGCTACAGGTTCGCGTCCATCCAGGCGATGCGCTGCGTGAGCCAGTCCTTGAGATAGGCGATCTCGCCTTCGTAGGAGCCGGCCACCACGGCATTGGGCCAGAGGATCTCGGTCAACACCGGCCACGGTCCGAAGTTGGCGCCGAACGCCGTGCCGTAGACATCGGCCTGCTGGTCGATCGCGTCCAGCAGCGTGTCGATCTGGCTGGCCTTGAGCGCGTCCCAGCGTGCCCGCACCGCCGCGCGGAACGCCGGATCCTCGAACAGGCGCACGTACCAATGGCCACCGCGTATCCACCAGCCGTACGGATCGTTCTTGACGCCGTGGAACAGGTTGCCCGCCGCGATGTCGAAGTCCCACAGCGGACCGCGCGCGAACTTGCCGCCGCGATCCTTGAAGTTCCAGATGCTGCTGCCGTCGCGTGCGTCCTGGTTCTTCAGCAGTTCGTTCACCAGGTACCAGTCGATGAAGCTCGCGGTGTCGATCCAGGCCGCGTAGCCGTTGACCGGGTCGGCGAAGTACGGGCTGTAGATCGCCGCCTCGGTATTGCGCACGTAGCTGGCGATGTAGGCGTACTGCTCCGGCGCCAGTGTCTCCTCGTCCGGGTTGTCGATGCAGAACGGCACCAGGAGCGTGTCGAACTGCACCGACGGCGCGCAGTCGCGCCGGCCGTCCAGCTCGAGCAGGTAGCCGCCGGAGATGGCCGGCCGGGTGATGTCCCCGGGCGTGAGCTCCGGGATGTTCACGCGGTCGCGATCGATGCGGATCTGCTCGGTCAGCTGGTAGACGCCGAGGTAGGCGCCGTTGAGCTGCACGTCGACGAAGCGCGACCGCGGCGTCCAGGCCATGCCCAGGCGCTGGCCGGCCTCGAACGCCACATAGTTGCGCAACAGCGTCTTGTCGGCGTGGTTGGCCAGCAGGACCCAGTGCTTGCTGCTGGGCATGCCCAGCAGTGGTGTCTTCTGGTCCAGCTTGACGCGGTAGGGCTTCTTGTCCATGAGCCAGGTGCTGTTGCCGCGGCCGCGGATCTGCAAGGCGCCGGCATGGTTGAAGCCGTCGCCCTCGAGCGTCATCTGCGCGTCGACATAGTCGTCGCGACCGATCGGTGCGCCGCCGGCCGTCGTGATCGCCAGCACCGGCAGTGCCTGCGGCGGCGCCGGCGGCGGCGGCGCTTCCAGGTCGTCCGCGAACACGGCATCGCGCGGCCGGCCCTCGACAGCGGCTGACGCCGTGCGGACCAGCCGCGTGCGCGCCAGCGCCGTCTTGTCCATCGCGAACACCGCCCCTTCGCCGAAGAACACGGCCCAGGCCATGCGTCCGACGTGCCAGTTCGTGGTGGACGTCCAGTACGCGGTGTCGAGTGTGTTCGGGAACCGCGTCGTGTCGATCGCCGGCCGGGCACCGTCGCGACGGGCCAGGCTCGCCAGCTCCTTGACGTTGGGCAGGCGCCAGTCGGCGTGGCCACGCCAGGCCTGCTGGTTCTGCGTCTGCACGCGCTGCAGCGCCTGCTGCCAGGTCATCTCCTGCGGCATGCCCTGGCACTGGCTGCCGCCGAACTGGCCGATCGAGCACTGGTCCCACATCAGCCCGCTGCGCGGGTCGGTCACGGTGCCGTTGCCGTTGTCGATCAGCGCGCCGAACGCCTCGCCGCCGGTCACGAGGCGGATGGCCGCCGTGCGGTGGCGCGCCAGCGTGTTGACCTGGCCGCCGTGGAAATTGACGACCCAGCTGCGTTCGCGCGCCGCGCGCTCGCCGGTCCAGTGGAAGGCCGTCGCCGTGGCGGGAAGGAAGTCCGGATCGATCGCCGGTGCCGACGAACCGTAGTCCACCAGCTGCTGCAGCTCTTTGACGCTGGGCAGGCGCCAGCCGAAGCGCCCGCACAGGCCGCCGTCGGCATTGGCGATTCCGGCCGCCCGGCGGGCCTGCAGCCAGTCGCCGGTGGCGCCGTCGATCGACCAGACCAGGCCCGTCACGTTGTCGCGCGTGCAGGCCCAGTCGTCCATGCCGGGTCCTGCCGCCGCATCCAGCGGCAGCAGGTCGCCGCGCGCCGAGACCTTGCTGAAATCGAAGCCGTTGCGGCCGGCGCCCTCCTTGACCAGGGCGCCCGTCAGGGCCGAGTGGTCGCGGCCACTGGCGGCGTCCTGGCCGGGCCAGTCCGGATCGTCGCACGCGACCAGGGCGGTGAAATCACCGCCGCTGTAGCAGAGGTCCAGGCCGCTGTCGTTGATTCGCTGCGGCAGTGGTTGCGTCCCGACCGCGGAGCCGGCGGCCAGGAGGGCCAGCCAGAGCCAGCGGGAAGCGATGCGTGGGCCATGCGCGTGCGCGCGGAAGCCGATGGCGGGGTCCATGAAGGAGGTCCTCCGTCGTTTGGGGCGGGCGGCCGCATCCGCGAGGGGCAGAGCAGGGCCTGGGGATGACGTCGCGCCGGGCGCGCGCCTTGGACCGGCTTCGATCGCGATCCGGTACGGATCGGCATGGGCGGTGCGGCCGCAAACCCGCTGCAAGCCTGCTTGCCCTGTCCCTGCGAAGTCGATAGCGTCGCATTATGCAGGCCACGCCCTCGCCTGCAAGTTCATGCCGGAGTGCTGCGATGTCCCCGAGTACCGCGCGTTGCCGCGTCCCCTCCGCCGCGCTCGGCGCCCTGGCGCTCGCCGCATGGCCGGCCATTGCGGCCGAAGTCGATCTTTCGCAGTGCGTCGGGATCGCCGACGCCAGCACGCGCCTGGCCTGCTATGACGTCGCCGCCGGGCGCAAGGAACTGCCCCCCGGCGTGATCGCCGACGCGCCGCCCGAAGCCCTGGAGCCCGCATCGAAGACCGCCAAGGCCGCACCCGAGGTCTTCCGGCACGACACCGGCCTGCAACCCAAGCCCCGGGTCTCGTTGCTCGACTCGCGCTGGGAGCTGGATCCGGACTCCAAGCTCGGCACGTTCCACCTGCGCGCCTACCGTCCCGTCTACCTGCTGCCGGCGTTCTACGCGACCAGCCTCAACCGTGAGCCCGGGTCTCCCTCGCCCGACAACCAGGTCACCGACGCGCTCGACATCGACCGGTCCGAGCTCAAGTTCCAGCTGAGCTTCAAGGCGAAGCTGTGGGAGAACATCTTCGGCGACAACGGCGACCTGTGGACCGGCTACACCCAGGTCTCGCACTGGCAGGTCTTCAACAGCGCCACCTCGCGCCCGTTCCGCGAGACCAACTACGAGCCCGACGTCAACCTGATCTTCCGCACCAACTACGACCTGTTCGGCTGGAAGGGCCGCCTGCTCGGCATCGGTGCCGTGCACCAGTCCAACGGCCGCGGCGATCCGTTCTCGCGCAGCTGGAACCGCATCGTCGGCAACGTCGGCTTCGAGCGCGACGGCTGGACCCTCAACCTGCGTCCCTGGTACCGCATTCCCGAAAGCCGCCACGACGACGACAACCCCGACATCAGCGACTACATCGGCCGCGGCGAGGTGCAGCTGATCCGCGTGACGAACCGGCATCAGCTGTCGCTGCTGGTCCGCAACTCGTTCAAGGGCGACTGGCACGGTGCGGCACAGTTCGACTGGGGCTTCCCGATCGCCGAGGAGCTGCGCGGCCACGTGCAGGTGTTCCACGGCTACGGTGAAAGCCTGATCGACTACAACCACCGCGCCTGGTACTTCGGCGTGGGGATTTCGTTGCTGGAGTGGTACTGACGCGGGCGCGCAACCTGCCCACGTCTGCCAGAGCAGGCGATCCACGAACCGGCGCGCGGGCCGGTGAAGACGCAATTGCCCGCGCGCTGCCCGCCGATGTCAGAAGAACGCCATTTCACCGTCGCCGCCGTCGCGCAGATTCGCGTTGAACTGCGGCGGTCGAACCGGGCGGACCTTCCACATGCGCCTAATGCGCGAACCGCGTTTTACCGCTGCCTTGACGCGGTCGTCGATTGCGCGCGTTCTCGCGGCCCGGAAGCGCCCGCGTCCACACACCCGCGGTCATCGCCTTGCCGAGGGTATCGCCGAGTTCCTGATCTTCGGCTGCAAGCAGGCCTGGGCCTGCGTGTTCGGCGGGGCGATGGTCGCGTTGATCGTGGCGACGCACCTGTACTACCCGCACGACGCGTACGTGACGCGCTATGACTTCCTGTTCCTCGCGGCGCTCACGATCCAGGGCATTCTCCTCGGCAGCCGGTTGGAGACCGTCGAAGAGGCCAAGGTGATCCTGATGTACCACCTCATCGGTACCGCGATGGAGGTGTTCAAGACCGAGGTCGGCTCCTGGTCGTATCCGGAGGCCGGCCTGTTCCGCATTGGCGGAGTGCCGTTGTTCTCGGGCTTCATGTACGCCGCGATCGGCAGCTACATTGCGCGATGCTGGCGCCTGTTCGATTTCCGCTTCACGCGACATCCGCCGATCTGGGCGCTCGGCCTGCTCGCTCTCGCGATCTACGTGAACTTCTATACGCATCACCGGTTCATCGACCTGCGGGTCGCTCTGTTCGCCGCCAGCGCCGTGCTGTTCGGTCGTTGCTGGGTGCACTACCGCATCTGGCGGGTGCATCGACGCATGCCGCTCCTGCTCGGTCTCTTTCTCGTCGCGCTGTTTGTCTGGATCGCCGAGAATCTCGGCACGTGGACTCGCACGTGGACGTATCCGCACCAGACCCATGGTTGGTCGATGGTGAGGCTGGGCAAGCTCGGCTCGTGGTTCCTGCTGCTCGTCGTCAGCTACACGCTCATTGCCGCGGTCAGTCGGCCGCGTGCGCTGGACCAGGCGGCCGCCGGAAGGTGTCCAGGCTGAAGCCCCGTCCCGGTCCAAGCGGCTGCCGGACGCCGAGGAAGCGCCGGGACATACCTTCTCGTCGAAGGTCGCCGTGCGACCGATGAACCCGCATGCACGCAAGGTTTCGCACGAGCGACCCGATCGTCACGGCAGCCCGGAAGCTCGCCGTGCAAGACCAGCCGAACAGGACAATCCTCGGGTTGCCGTGCGTTTCTGGCACCCGGTTTCGCCGCGTATTCTGGCGCGCCGTGTCGGATCGGCGCCACGTTGAGTGATTGGAGCGGCGATACGGCGGTCGTGTGCCGAATCAACGCTCGCGAGCGTGCCTGATCAGCGCGTCCAGATCGGGCGGAACCGGCATGCGTCGGAATGGGCTGATGTCGGCACCGCCGGTATTGCCGTGCGGCACCAGGCCGAATACGGTCTTGGTCGCCGCGCCGGCGATGCGCAGCAGCTGGCCCAGGACTTCGCGCAGATTCCGCTGTGCGAAGCCCCAGTACAACATGCGCACGTGCACACGGACGTGTTCGATCGTCGAGGCTTGCCCGAGTACATGCGCACGTTCCAGATGGACGAAGGCGCGCGTCGCATCGTCCTCGGCAAGCGCGCGATCCGCGGCCTGCAGTTCGGCGTCGACGTAGGGGCGGATCGCGCGCGTGAAAGAGGGCATGGAGGTCTTCCTCGAATCGGTCAGCACCGGCGGCCCAGGGCTGCCGGCGCCCGGCGCCGAAACATCATTCGGTCGCGGCCTGGCAGGCGAGCAGGTCGCTGTCCTTGATGACCCACTTGTCGGTGTCGCCGCACAGATCGACGCTTTCGACGATGCACTCGTCGCCGTCTTCGTCGACGACCCTGACGTCCCAGGTGCCGCAGGCCACGCCCGTCAGCGTCAGCTGATCGCCTTTGGCGAGCGTGTGCTTGCCCAGATGGTCCTCGCCCCAGTCCGAGTCGCTGGTCGGCGCGAAGTACAGCTCGTTGATCGACCAGTTCGACTGGTTGACGAAGATGACCTTCGAATCACCCTTGGCGGCCAGTGCCGCGGTGGCAGCCAGGACGAATGCGAGCGGCAGCATCGATGCGCTGCGAATCGGATGCGACATGAGTTTTCCCCCAGTTGGCGGACGGGTGCCGGCAGGCGATCGCGCTGCCACGGGTCGTCCGTGCACGAGTATACCGGCGGCGGGCTTCAGGTCATGCGCGCGAGACGAAGGCGTCGTACCGCATCGCGCACCGGGCCGGAGCTTGCGCGGGCGGTCGCGCATCGACCCCCGGTGTAGCCGAGGACGCCGTGGCGCCGCCGTTCCGAAGAGAACCGTCGCGCCGTACCGTGCCGGCTGGCGCGACGGCAGCCGACGTTACGGCGTGATCGATTCTTCGGTCAGCGCCAGTCCGTAGCGTGTCATCACCGCGTCGATCTCGGCACGGCTGACGGTCTCGCCGTTGCCGGCACGCTCGGCCTGCGCGAAGAATTCGGTGATGCGCGGCTCGCCGTTCGGCTCCGGGCTCAGCACGAAGCTGGGGTGCAGCGCGAAGCCGCGTGCCCATTCGGCGCGCACGTCGGCCCAGTAGGCCTTCGTCTTGCGCCAGTACGCGCGGCCCGGGCCGAAGTCGTGGTCGGTGATGCGTGTGTAGCTGTTGATGCCGTGCTCGCGCGCCAGCGCCTGTTCGGTGCCGTCGGCGCGCAGGACGACCTTGGTGTTGTCCTGCTCGTGCACCCAGCCGGCCGGCGTCAGCGTGTGGCGGTTGATAACGTCCAGCGCCTGGTAGTCGCTGCGCTTGGTGAACTCGCGGCGCGGCAGCGGCCGGCGCGTGAGGTCCGATTCCCAGGCATCCACGCCCGCGTCGTGGCGCCAGCGGCCGATGCCGGCATACCGGGGCGCGTCATCCACTTCATAGACCACCTGCGACCAGGCGCCTTCGGCATCGGTGGCGGCGACGGGCTCGGTCTGGAAGCGGCCGTTGCCCCGATAGCGCAGGATCTGCGTCGGCTGGTAGTGCCAGTCCTGGCGCCAGTGTTTGATGACGTGGACATCCTCGCCCATCTTCATGACCAGGATGTGCTGCAGCACGATGCTGGCGCCGTCGTCGCTGACGACCTCGACCAGCTCGGTGCCGCCCGAGCGTTGCGGTGCCTTGGGCTGGTAGCCCGGCGCGAGCGCAGCGGTCTCGTCGAACGTGAAGCGCACGCGAAACTCGCCGGCCATCGCCAGGATGCTGCGCCGGTCGCATTCGAAGGTGTTCTGCGCGGTGGGCGGCAGGCCGGCGCAGGGACGCGTGTAGACGGCCGGTGCGGCGGGCAGCGTGGCGGCCGTCGCGCCGGCCGGTTTCTTGGGGGCGGTGCCGGCGCAGGCGGTGAGGGCTAGGGCCGATGCGGCGATGGCGAGCAGGCGCATGTTCAATCCTCGGGGAACGAAAAAGGACGCTCCTGCGCCGGCGGCAAGGGGCGCAGGGAGCGGTGGCGTGATGCGACCGGGCGGCCGCCGGGGCGCGACGGACGATGCACGATCAGACGGACACCGGGGCACCGGCCCAGTCGGCGCGTTCGTCGGTGGCGATCAGCCGGGCGAGTGCCAGGCCCAGCGGCGAGATCGCCGCCGGTGGCCGCGCGCCGAGCGCGTGCAGCCACGGCAGGCGGTTGACCGATACCGTCAGGACGCTCGCGCGCCACGGCGTACCCAGCCGTGCCAGTGCGCCGCGCAGGTAGGTGATCGGTGCCTGCCAGCGGCTGCCGCTGCCGATCGGCTCCTCGTCGGTCCGGTTGCCGAGATCGGCGAGCAGGCGATCCCAGGCGAGGTAGTCGGTGTCGGGCAGCAGGAACAGCTTGGCCTGGGCACGGCCTTGCACGTCACGCACGGCCAGCCATTCGCGCGGACCCTGCGGCGTCACGGCGGAGCCGGCGACGACCTGGGTGCTGCGCGCGAGCGCGGACAACGCAGGATGATCGAGCAGCATCACGCCGCGCGCGGTCATGCAGGCGCGTTCGTGCGGCGACGGACGCGGATCCCGATGGATCCACAGCACCGGCCCCAGGCGTGGCAGCCAGTCGGCCAGGCGGACCAGGTCGTCGTCGCGAACCGGCGAGGGTGCGTCGTTGGCGGCCGGCAACGGGTCGAAGCCGGTCGTGGCCGGCTCCCACGACAGCGCTGGATCGTGAAGCGGGTAGCCGTCGCTCATGCGTGTTTCCTGCCTGGAGGCCAAGGGTCCGGCCGGTCGATGGCGGATCGAATCGAGCGCCGCCCCGCCGGGCGGGGCATGGCGCGCGCGGCCGCGGACCGGCGACGCCGGGGAGTTCCGAACGGAGCGCTGGCTGGCATGGCAACCGTGGATGGCGGGACGGTTTCCGGCTGGCTAGGCGACGTTGGAGCGTATGCGGACGCGCGGGGGAGCGCCGCCGCAGATCCGGGACATCGGCCGCTGCGGGCCGGGCGAACCTATTTGGTGAGGATCAGCTTGTCGTTGCGGGTCAGCCGCAGCCGGTATTCCTGGCCGGCGTGATCGATGACCAGCTCACGGCCACCGGAGAGGAGGCGCTGGCTGTCGATGCGCGGGGCGCGCTGTTCGGCGCGCGGCGGGCGTGGGCTGTCGGCGGTGGCGATGCGAACCGGAGCGGCATCGTGCGCCGATCCCGTGGAGAGGCTGGACGTCGTGAGCATGGAACCGTTCCTGTTGCGAGAGGTGTCGTGAATGATAACGATTCTCATTTGAGTGTCAACAGGCCGCATCCCTGCGCTTTCCGGACGCCCCGGGCCGGACCCGGGTCGGATCCCGACGCGGGCGCCATCCGGCGCCTGGCCTCGCGCATCCGGGAGAACGCATGCGCGTCCGGCAGGCATCGCCGGGGGTTCTCATCGACCCGAGCGTCGCCGAGTCAGGCCGGGCACGGTTCCCGTTACAGGGCACGCCGGGATGCCGACGGCCTTCGCTGCAGGCAGCCTCGTAGCGAACACCTTGCGGCGCCGTACGGCACGCAGGAACACCCGACGCGCGCGAGGCCGGTCAGCCGTCGGCCAAGGCCTCGCGGTAGACCGCGATGGTTTCCTCGACGCAGCGCGACCACGGAAAGGCGCGTGCGCGCTCGACGCCCGCCTGCGCTGCATGCGTGCGCCACGGTGCGTCCTCCAGCAGACGGACCAGGCCGTCGCGGATCGAGGTCTCGTCCAGCGGATCGATCGTCAGCGCGGCGTCGCCGGCGACCTCCGGCATCGAGGAGACGTTCGACGTCAGCACCGGCACGCCGCTGGCGAGCGCCTCGAGCACCGGCAGGCCGAAACCTTCGTACAGCGACGGGAACGCGAAGGCGCCGGCACCGGCATAGATCAGCGGCAGGTCCGCTTCGTCGACGTAGCCGAGCCGGCGCGCGACGCCGGCGGCTTCGAGCGGGCCGAGCACGCGCTCCAGCTCGCGGTTGAGCCAGCCGCGCGCGCCGACGATGACCAGCGGATACGCAGCGCGCAGCGCCGCCGGCAGCAGCGCATAGGCGCGCACCAGGCGGACCAGGTTCTTGCGCGGCTCCAGCGTGGCGACCACCAGCAGGTAGCGGCCGGCTTCCAACTGGTGCCGCGCCAGCGCGGTGGCGAGCTCGTCGGGCCGCCGCGGGCGATAGACCGGATCGACGCCGAGCGGGATCACGCGCAGCTTCGTGCGCGGCACGCCCAGGCGCTGGACGGCTTCGTCGGCGATGAACTGCGAGTCGGTCAGGATGAAGCGCGCGCGTTCGAGCGACGGCGGCAGGTGCCGGTCCATGAAGCGCACGCGCTCGACCGGGTGCGTCTCGGGGTAGTTCATCCACGACAGGTCGTGCACGGTCGTCAGCATCGGCCCGTCGAACGGCATCAGCACGTAGTTGGGCGTGTGCAGCAGGAAGCCGCGCATGCGCCGCGTATGCGCGCGGAACAGCGTGCCGCGCATCTGCGTGTAGAGCTCCAGCGCCGCGGTCTTGAACGGCAGCCGCTTGCGCAAGGTCGCTATCGTGCGGTTGGCGCGCAGCGCGTGCTCCGGATCGTCGACCCAGTGGTAGGCGGAGAACAGCTTGAGCGTCTCGATGTCGCGGTGGCGCGCCAGGCCGCGTGCCAGCTCCAGCGCATAGCGGCCGATGCCGGTCAGCGGCGCAGTGATCGCATCGACGTTGAAGATCACCTTCATGCGCGGCCCTCGCGCTCGAGGTCGGCCGTCACCATGCGCCGGGCCAGTTCCGCCAGGTCCACCTGCGGTGCGAAGCCGAGCACGCGGCGCGCCTTGGCCGCGTCGCCGAGCAGCAACGCCGCATCGACCGGGCGCAGCAGGCCCGGGTCGACCGTCACGCGCACGCGGCCGGCCGCGTCGACGGCGACTTCCTCCGCGCCGCTGCCGCGCCAGGTCAGCGCGATGCCGGCGGCGGCGAAGGCCAGCGTGGCGAACGCGCGGATGCGCGCGGCCCGGCCGCTCGCCAGCACGAAGTCGTCGCCGTGCGGCTGGGCGGCCATCGCCGCCAGGGCGGCGACGTACTCGGGCGCATAGCCGAAGTCGCGCTCGGCATCGAGGTTGCCGAGCGCGACCGCGTCCTCGCGGCCGAGCGCGATGCGCGCGGCGGCGCGTGTGATCTTGCGCGTGACGAAGGCCTCGTCGCGCCATTCGGACTCGTGGTTGAACAGGATCGCGCTGCTCGCGCGCAGGCCGTAGCTGGCCCGCCATGCACCGACCGCCGTGTGCGCGAGCAGCTTGGAGACGCCGTAGGGCGTTGCCGGCGCCGGCGGCGTGGTCTCGTCCTGCGGCGCCTGCCGTGGCCGGCCGAAGATCTCGGCGCTGGCGGCCAGCACGAAATGCGCGTCGCGCGCTTCGTTGCGCAACGCTTCGAGCAGGTGCAGGGTCGAGCCGCCGTTGGCGGCGATGCTGGCCAGTGGATCGGTGAACGAATCGGCCACGCGCGACTGGCCGGCCAGGTGGAAGATCGCCTGCGGGCGCACGGCGGCGACCAGCTCGCGGCAGGCGGCGGCGTCGCCGAGGTCCAGCGCATGCAGGCGCAGGCCGGGATCGGCACCGATGCGCAGCTCTGCCAGCCGCCAGGCCGGTGTCGCGCCGCCGGGCCGGTAGGTGCCGTCCACGGCGACCCCTGCGGCCAGCAGGTGCTGCGCCAGCAAGGCGCCGTCCTGGCCGCCGATGCCGGTGATGAGCGCGCGGGCGTAGGGCAGCGGGGCTACCGGGTCAGGCATGCGGCGGGTCTCCGAAGGAGCGCGGATTGTCGGCGATGCGGCCATCGTCCGACCAGTCGATGCCGAGCCGCGCACCGGCGGCGCGGGCCGCCTCGGCCAGCGCGGACGGCGCACCGCCAGCTGCCAGCTGCTCGATCGCGTGGCGCTGCAGCCAGTCCCACAGCAGGTCCGCGGCAGGGCCGGTGCCTTCGGCCACTGCGGTCCGGCCGCCGCCGGCGTCGCTGCGCAGCAACCGCCAGCCGTCCGCCGCGACCGGCTCGATGTGCCAGGCCTCGGCGCCGGCATCCGTCATCGCGGCTCCGGCAAGCCCCAGCACGCGCGGCCGCGGGGCGTTGGCCGCCGTGGCGCCGGCGAACAGGCGGCGCACGCGCCAGTCGAGCACGCGCCGCGGGTAGGAGAACAGCGTCGCGCCGACCTCGTCCTCGTAGCGCGGCCAGCGCGTCCGCAGCACGGCCATGCCTGCCTGGCCCAGCGCGATGCGGCGCGCGTGGCCGAAGCTGCGGCTGCGCGCATGGCGCACCAGCACGTTGCCGGCGACCGCGTGATGCCAGCCGGCCGCCGCGGCGCGCTGGCACCAGTCGTTCTCCTCGCCGTAGCCCTGCGGGAACGCCTGTGCGTCGAGCAGGCCGACCGCATCGAGGGCGGCGCGGCGCAGGTACAGGCAGAAGCCGTTGCCGGTCGGCAGCATCGGGTAGGCGAGCCCCGCACCCTGCCACAGCGCGCGCGCGGACTGCTCGAAGCTCCATGCGGCCGGCAGCGCGTTCTCGCATTCCAGCTCGGGGACCGAGAACGCCCCGGCGTTGTCCGAGACGGCGGTCGCGCTGGCGATGTCGGGACGGCTGGCGATCGCGCGGCGCAGGCCGGTCAGCCAGTGCGGCCCGACCTCGGTATCGGCATTGAGCAGCACGACGTCCGCGTCATCGGCCGCCTCGATGCCGCGATTGGCGGTGGCGGTGAAGCCGCGGTTGTCGGGATTGCGCAGCACGCTGACGCCCGCCAGTCCGGCGTAGCGCGCGAGCAGCGGCGCGACCGCCGGGTCGGTGCTGGCGTCGTCGATGACGATCAGCCGCGCCCGCCCGGTGGTGTGGCGCAGCACCGAGGCCAGGCAGCGCGCGACGTCGTCGGCGGCGTTGTAGACCGGCACGACGACGGCGACCGCCGGTGCCATCGCATCGGCGCCCGGCGGCAGCAGCTGGGCGCCGTCGTCGGTGGTCGCCAGGACCAGCGTCAGCGGCTGCCGGAGCAGCGGCGGCCCGTCGCGCGTGAGCCGCGGCAGCAGGGCGACCCGCCGCCGGCCGGCCGGCGCGAACGGGAACGCGAGCGCGGCGATGCCACGCGCGTCGATCGGCAGGTCGGTGAAATAGGTGCCGTCCAGGTCCAGCGCGACGCGCCGGTCCGGCGGCAGGCCGGCATCGGCGGCGAAGCGCAGCACCAGCCGATGGCCGTCCCAGTCGGCGTCGAGCAGCAGCGGCAGGCGCGATGCCGCCATCGTCAGCCGGCGCGGCGCGTGGAGAGGCCGTCGCGGTCGGTCGGAAGCGGGCGTGCCGTGCGCTCGGCCAGGATGCTGCCGTCGGCGATGGCGGCCTGCAGCGCGCGCTGGTCCGGCGTCAAGACGTCGAGCGCGCCCGGATGCGAGCGGCCGTGGCGCAGGCCCGGCTCGATCCAGTCGGCCACGCGCTCGGCCTGCGGTGCCGCCAGGCCGGCGACGCCGAGCGCGACCAGCTCGTGATGGAGTGCCTGCGCGGTCGCCAGCGGCGTGTCGACGAGGGCGGCGTAGTCGACCAGCACGCGCGGCTGGCCGAGGCTGGCGTTGAAGGCCTCCACCGTGTAGCGCTCCCACAGTGCCAATGCCTGGTGGCGTGGCATGCCGTCGCGCCGTGCCAGCGATTCGGCCACCTCGACCGGGTCGCGCACGACGTGGATGAAGACCGGCCGCGTCAGCAGCGGCAGCAGTTCACGCGCCAGCAGGCACAGCCGCGGCTCCTTGATGAACCAGGGGCGGCGCGGCTCGAGCGTGTCGAGCACGGCGGCGGCCTCGCGGCGGAACGCATCGATCGCCGCTGCCGGTGCGGTCACCGGTGGCCGCTGCCAGTCGCCGCCGGCGGCGGCGAGGCGGCGCACGCAGGCCATGTGCAGGTCGGCGTGCTCGTAGTGGCCCTTGGGATTGTCCGGCCCGCGCAGCAGGCGCTCGTCCGGTCCCGGCCAGACGCCGAGGGTGGCCAGCAGGCCACCGACGCTGGAGGTGCCGGAGCGGTGCATGCCGAGCACCACCAGCTGGCCGCCGGCCGGCCGTGCCAGGTCGACCGGTCCGAAGACCGGCGGCGCCGGCTGCGGCGCGGTGAACGTGCCGTCGCGGGTGATCTGCTCGTGCAGCCGGTCGGCACTGGCGTCCAGGTCGTGCGCGGCGGCGAAACCGTCCGCCTGCGCCAGGGCCGCCGTGCGCCAGGCCTCGCGCTGCGCGAAGGCCTCGCGCAGGCGCGCCGTCAAGGCCTCGCCGTCGACGTCGGCCCACAAGGCGCCGCGCTCGGCCGGGTCGGCGACCATCCGGTACTCGACCGCATGGCCGTAGGTCTCCACCAGGTCCTGCTGGCTGCCGTAGGCCGGTGCGATCAGCGGCCGGCCGCAGGCGATCGCCTCGCGCGCCAGCGGATCCCAGCCGGCGCCGCGGCGTGCGCTGACGACGACGTCCGCCGCGGCGATCAGCGCGGCGCGCTGCTGGGCCGGGAACGACCAGCCCGATAGCGCCGTGATGCGCGGCGCGTCGGCACCGGCGGACAGGCGCTCGACGGCCTCGCGGATCGCCAGCTCGTCGTCGCCCGGGCGGATGTAGACCAGCAGCTCGACCGGATCGTCGGCGTGGAACGCCGCGCGGAACGCCGCGACGAGACGCTCCGGAGCGTCACGGCGCAAGCGCTCGACGACGGCCAGGAACACGGTCCGGTCCGGCGCCCGGGCCAGTGCCCGGGCCTGCGGATGGAAGTACGCGCGATCCACGCCCAGCGGCACCACGTCGATCGGCCGCCGATAGCCGGCGCTGGTGAAGGCCTGTGCCTGGAACCGGTCCGGCACCAGCAGCCGGTAGCACTGCGCGTAGCGCTCGGCCCAGGCCGCCGGCACGCGGTCCCAGTCGCCGAAGGCGAGCGCCAGCCGGCGCCGCCCGACGATTGCGCTGTCGGGCGGTTCGGCGGCGCAGTACAGCGCCGCCTCGGGACGCGCCGGCAGGCTGCGCCGGGCGGCCAGTTCCAGGCGGAAGTCCTGGGCATCGAGCACCTCGCGCCGCACCGGCGCATAGGCCATGCGCAGGCCGCGGGCGTCGAGCCGCCAGACCAGCTTGCGCGCCAGGTGCGCATGGGCCTGCGGCGTGGCGGTGGTGCCCTGCCAGAGCACCGTGCCGCGGTAGCCCGCGCGCAGGCGCTGCTGCCAGCGCGCGGCGAAGCTGCGCCGGCTGTCCTGCCACAGGCGCTGGCGGAAGCCGCCGTCGTCCTGGGTGGAGCCGTGCTGGACGTGGTGCAGCGTCACCGCGCCGGCGACCACGCTGGCGATACCGGCATCGGCCGCGCGCAGGCAGTAGTCGGTGTCCTCGTAGTAGCTGTGGAAGGCCTCGTCGAGCACGCCGATGCGATCGATGCAGTCGCGCCGGAGGTAGGCCAGCGCGAAGGCCACCGCCTGCACGCGACGCGTCCGGCCGTACTGGCCGATGTCGATCTCCTGCAGGCCCGACTCGCTCTGCTGGCCCCACAGGTCTTCCGGCTCGATGAAGCCGCCGGTGTGGAACAGCCGCGGCTCGCCCTCGCCACCCAGCAGGCGGCAGCCGACGATGCCGTGCTCGGGTGCCGCATAGGCGGCATCGCGCAGGCGGTCGAGCCAGTCGGCCTGGGTGAAGATCAGGTCGTTGTTGAGCAGCACGACGTCGTTGTCGGGCGGCGCCGCGGCGATGCCGGCATTCATGCCGCGCACGAAGCCGAGGTTCTCCGGCAGGCGCAGGTAGCGCAACCGGTCGCCGTAGGCGGCGATCGCGGTCGGCGTCTCGTCGGTCGATCCGTTGTCGACGACGAGCAGGTCGGCATCGGCCGGTGCGCTGGCCAGCAGCGAGTCCAGGCACTGCCGGGTCAGCGGCCACTGGTTCCAGGCCAGGACGATCAGCGTCGCGCCGCGCACCTCACGGCTCCGTGCGCGTGTCCGGCCAGAGCCGGGCCAGGAGACGCGCCAGGTCGTCGCGCGCGTAGCGCGCCGGTGGCGTCAGCAGCAGATCGGCCGCCTCGACCGGCGCGGCGGCCGCCGGCGCGGTACCGGTCTCGATCTGGTGCATCGCCAGCACCAGCAGCTGCCGCGGCGAGAGCCCGCGGCGGCGCGCGGCGCCGGCCAGGCGTGTGGCGGCTTCCGCGTTCACGCGGCCGCCCCGGTCAGGTGCAGCTGCTGGTGGTAGGCCTCGAACACGCTGTCGCGGTCGCCTTCCATCACGCTGCGGCCGTGCTCGATCCACAGCAGCCGGTCGCACAGCTTGGCTACTTCCGGCTCCGAATGGCTGACCAGCACGACAGTGTGGCCCTGGCGCATGCGCTCGCGCAGCGCGGCGCCGGATTTCTGCTGGAACTCGGCATCGCCCACGGCCAGCACCTCGTCGATCAGCATCACGTCCGGTTCGACCTGGATCGCGACCGAGAACGCCAGGCGCATCACCATGCCGCTGGAATAGCTGGAGATCGGCTCGTCGAAGAAATCGCCGAGCTCGGAGAATTCGCGGATGGCCGGCAGGCGGGCGATGATCTCGCGCTGGCGCAGGCCGAGCATCAGGCCCGACAGCACGGCGTTGTCGCGGCCGGTCAGGTACGGCATGAAACCGAGCGCCAGCGACAGCAGCTGGCAGGAGACCGGGCCGCGCCGCACGCGGCCGCGATCCGGTTCCAGGATGCCGGCCAGCACGCGCAGCAGCGTGCTCTTGCCGGCGCCGTTGCGGCCGATCACGCCGAGCCGCTCGCCGCGCTTGAGGCGCAGGCTGACGTCCTCCAGCGCCCAGTAGCGGCCGCCGCGCATGCTGCGGGTGGCGTTGAAGGCGACGCCGACGTTCTCCAGCTCGATCAGGACTTCGTCGGACATGTCAGGCCGCCAGCTTCGGATAGCGCGGCGTCAGGCGCACGATCATCGTGATGCCGAGCGCGCAGACGGCGGCGGAGACGCCGGCCACCTTGGCCAGCGCGCCCCAGTCGGGCCAGCGTCCGTACATCACCACGCCGCGGGTGGCGTCGACCAGGCCGGCCACCGGATTCCACTGCATGACCGCATGCACCTTCTCGGGCATGTTGGTCAGCGCGAACACCACGCCGGACAGGAACATCACCACGGTCAGCACCTGCTCGATCACGAAGCGCACGTCCGGCACGAACGGTACCACCGCCGCCAGGATGAAGCCGCCGCCGGCGGCGAACAGGAAGATCGCCACGAAGATCACCGGCAGCGCCAGCCAGGCGACCGTCGGCGGATGGCCGAGCAGCCAGAGGATCACCGCCAGCAGCGCGAAGATGAAGAAGAACTTGACCGTGTCGGCCAGCATCTGCACCAGCGGGAACACGATCAGCGGCAGGCGTGCCTGGCGGATCAGGCCGAGGTTGGACCAGATCGCGTAGCCGCCGTGCGTGATGCACGACTTCATCCACTGCCACATCGTCAGGCCGGTCAGCAGGAACGCCAGGTTGTCCGGGCCGCCGGTCTTCAGGATCACGTCGAAGACCAGCCAGAACGCGCCCATCATCATCGCCGGCTCCAGCAGCCACCAGATGATGCCGAGGTAGTTGCGGGCGCGTTCGGCGCGCAGTTCCGCGTAGGTGCTGAACAGGATCAGCTCGATGACGTGTTGGCGCATGCGCGAACCGGTGAGGTCAGGCCGCGCAGGATACCGAAAAAGGGAGGGGGTTCGCCCATCTGCAGGATCCTTGGGCTTCGGATCAGCTCCGGCTCTGGCTTCGGCTTCGGCTGTTGCTGTGGCTGTGGCTTTTGCTTTTTTCGCCCTGAAGCAAGCCGAGCATCGCAGGGCGAGGAGGCCGCAGAGGCGCCCCGTGTCTGAGCGAAGCGAGTTGGGGCGCCGTGCCTCCTCGTCCGAGAAGCGCAGGGAACCGGTCCGGCGCAGCCGGATCGGCTTGCGCCGGGCAGAGGGCTTTTGGTTCCTTTTGGCCCATCAAAAAATGTCCGGGAGACATTTTTGACATCGCGCAGCGATGGCCCGGAGGGCGGCGGCCAGGGATGGCTGCCGCAAAAGGGACTCGGCCGCGCAGCGGACGAAAGCTCTTGATGTTGATCTGGCTTTTCTCTGTGCCAGCGATCCTCATCGGAAAACCACAGCAGAAGATCAGAGCAACGGCTTCCGCACGCTGCGCGCGCGGGTCACTTTTGCGGCCCGCCATCCCTGGCGGCCGCCCTCCGGGCCGTCGCTACGCGACGACAAGAATTTCTCCTGGAAATTCTTTGTCTTGGCAAAAGTAACCAAAACCGTGGTCGCCGGCGCGAGCCGCCGCGGCTGCGCCGCGCCGGTCCCCTGCGCTTCTCGGCCAGCCAGGCACGCTGCCCCAACTCGCTTCGCTCAGACACGGGGCAGCTCTGCGGCCTGGCCGACCTGCGATGCTCGGCTCGCTTCAGGCGCCAACAGCAAGGGCGAGAGCACGGCAACGGCAACAACGACCAGAGGGAGAGCGACGGGCCGATCGATTCCCGCAGATCAGCGAAGAAGCACGATCACGGCGGGCATGTCCGGTCCAGCACCGGTCCCAGCCACGCCAGCGCCAGCACCAGCGCGGCCAGCACGGCGCCGGCCGCCAGCCGCAGCGGCGTGAACGCGATCGGACCCGCGCCGGCCGCGGCCGCGCGCCGGCGCGCCAGCGAGACCAGCCAGCTGGCCGCCAGGCCGCAGGCGATCGGCAGCAGCGGAAACAGGAAGCGCGCCTTGACGTGCAGCGGCAGCATCAAGGCGAGCTGGTACCCGGCGAACAGCACCAGCAGCAGCGCGATCCGGTCCGGACGCCGCCGCCACGCGACCAGGCCGAAGGCGCCGCCGGCGAGGATCAGCGTGTGGAACAGCGCATTGGCCGCGGTCAGCGTGCCGGTCAGCCACGGTGCCGTGCGGTAGGCCGCCAGGTGACCGGCGCAGGCCGGCCCCGGCAGCTGCGAGACCAGCGGCGTCTTGGCGTTGAACAGCCGGAAATACTGGCGGCCGAGCTGGTCGGCCGCGATCCGCAGCAGGCCGCGTTCGGCGACCAGCGCGTCGATCTTCTCGCGGGTGGCGGCGTTGCGCGCCTGCGGCGTGTCGCCGGCTGCCATGAACGCGGGCAGCGTGAGGCCGCCCATGTCCTCGACGTAGTCGCTGCGCCAGCGATCGGTCAGCCCGATCCACAGGTTGTAGACCGAGCTGTCGGCGATCATCGGCGTGCCGTAGTCGCGCCAGCCCTGGAGCAGCGCCGGTGCGGTGACCAGGCCGGCGCCGGCGAGAAACGCGGCGATCGCGAGCAGCCGCGCGCGCGCCTGGCCGCGACCGACGAAGGCCAGCAGCAGCACCGGCCAGAACGCGGCCAGCAGGCTCTTGGCGAGCAGGGCCAGGCCGGTGCAGACGCCGGCCAGCGCGGCGCGTGCCGGAACCAATGCGTCGCTCGCCAGCAGGCGCAGCACGGCCAGCACCAGGAACAGGTGCACGACCTCCGGCCACAGCCAGTGCGCGTAGGCGGCCGTGCCGGGATTGAGCAGGAACAGCGCCGCGGCGAGATTGGCGGCGGCCACGCGGCCGTCGATGCGCCGCCACAGGCTGCGCAGCAGCGCCGCGCAGCCGGCCAGCAGCGCGGTCTGTACCAGTTGCACGGCCAGCAGGTGCGGTCCGGCCACCGCGGTGATCGCGGCGATCAGCAGCGGCTGCAGCGGCGGCCAGATCGTGCTGGCATGCCAGGGGCCGCCGGCCAGGATCGCCTGGGCGGCGGCCAGGTAGCCGCCCTCGTCGCCGATCAACTGCTTGGGGCCGCCAGCGTAGTACGCCCACCACAGCAGCGCCTGCGAGGCGGCCAGCAGCGCCAGCGCCGCCAGGGACCAGCGGCGCCGTCCCGCCCGACGCGCCGCAAGCTGCGCGGGCGGGACGGTCATGGCCGGATCACGGCGTGGCGGTCTTCTTCGCGACGCGCTTGGCCGGTGCCTTGAACGTCGGCGTGAACTTCTCGCGGACGCCGGCGGTGGAGATCGACTCGACGTAGTACCAGTACTCCTTGCACGGGTCGATCGTGTCGTCACGGAACGAGTACTTGTGCGACTCGTCGGTGGTGCCGGCGCCGAGGATCGGGTCCTTGGTCAGCTTCGCGAACTCGCCGGTCTCGCTGTCGCTGCGGAAGACCTCGAAGCCGAAGTTGTCCTGTTCGCTGGCGGTGCTCCAGCGCGGCGTGTTGGCGACGCGCTCCTCGGCCGGCAGCGCGCTCTGGTCGCCGCACTCGCCCTCCGGCAGCGCGGCAGGGGGTGCCGGCGTGGCAGCGGTGGCGGGCGCTGCCGCTGGTGCGGCCGCCGGTTCGGTAGCGGGCGCGGCCGTCGGCGCCTCGGCCGGTTTCTGCTCGCAGCCGGCGAGGCCGAGCGTGATGGACAGGGACAGCAGGAGCAGGGCAGAGCGTTGCATCGAAGCCTCCGGGAAGTCGGGACGGGCATCCGCCGCCGTGCAGCGGCAGGCAGGCTGGACAACGGGTGATGGCGGCAACGATAGTCGCCCGATGTGCTGGCTGGCAACTTGTCTGCGGCGCCTGCCGCTCGTGCTCGGCGCCTGGCTGGGCGCGACGGCGCCGCTGCCGGCGGCCGAACCGCGCCTGCGGGTCGAGCTGACGCCGCCGGGCGACCTCTATCCCGCGCTCGACCTGTCGCAGGCGGTCCGTGGCGATGCCCCGCACGGTGGCGGCACCGGCCTGCTGCGCATCCACGTCGAGAATCCCGGTGCGGCCCGCACCGTACGCCTGCGTGTGCAGACGCCGGGCCTGCGCGCGCCGGCCGTGCTGGAAACCGGGCTGGCGGCCGGCCAGTCGCTGGAGTGGTGGCCGCGCCTGGCCTGGGACGCCGCCGCGGTGCAGGCCCTGGCGGCGCCGCGCCGGCAGGTGCTCGCGGTCCGGCTCGAAAGCGCCGGCGCCGCCGCCGCGGAGGAGGTCGACGTGCGCCTGCACGGGCTGGACGAGGCGCTCTATTACGTGTCCAGCGACGGGCAGGCGGTCGATCTCGCCGGCATCTTCGCGGCCTACGTGGACCCGCACAGTCCCGCGGTCGACGCGATCCTGGGCCGCGCCGGCCTGCTGGCCGAGGCGGCCCAGGCCGTGCCGGGGACCCGCGGACGCAGCCGTCGGCTGGCCCTGGCCGAGGCGGTCTGGACCGAGCTGGTGCGCCGCGGGCTGCGCTACTCGGCCGAGGTGCTGGCGATCGAGGCCGGCCCGCACCTGTACAGCCAGCGCGTGCAGCTGCCCGGCCAGACCTGGCAGCGGGGCAGCGCCCATTGCCTGGACGCCAGCGTGCTGATCGCCTCGGTGCTCGAGCGGCTCGGTATCCCGACCTTCCTGGTGCTGGTCCCCGGCCATGCCTTCGTCGGCTTCTATGTCGACCCGGAGCGGCGGCAGGCCGAGTTCGTCGAGACGACCCTGCTGGCGGCCGGCGGCACCTCCGCCGCATCGTTCGCGGCCGCGCGGGCCGCCGGCCGCACGCGCTATCGCGATGCGCTGCCGCACCTGACCGCCGGCGCCCGGCCCGGCTACGTCCTCATCGATACAACCGCGGCGCGGGCCTATGGCATCATGCCGCTCGCCGTCGGGGCCGGCAGTGGCGAGGGCCGCGTGCCGTCCCGCGAGTGAGCGCCGGAGCCGATGCTCCGATCCGAGCTTCGCCCGGACAGCGCGCGAGCGCGTGTCCGCCGGCTTTCCAACCTCATCGACCGCCCGTGACCGAACAGACCGACGACACCTACCTGGCGCGCATCAAGGACGAGATCCGCGCCGAAGCCGAGGCGGCGCGCCGGCGCTCGCCGCTGCCGCGACGCGAAGCGCCGCCGGCCGCGGCCCAGCCGGATGCCCCTGCCGATGCGCCGCGCGTGCGCACGATTCCGGAACTGTCCGGCCTGCACCACCTGGAGTTCCTGCACAACGCGTTCCGCGCGGTGCTCAAGCGCCCGCCGGACGGCCCCGGGGAACTGGTGCAGCTGCGGCTGCTGGCCGCCGGCGCCAGCAAGGTCGAGATCCTCGGCAATCTTCGCTATTCGCCGGAAGGCCGCGAGGTCGGCGTCCCGATCCCGGGCCTGCGGCCGCGCTACCTGCTGACCAAGCTGTTCCGCGTGCCGGTGCTCGGCTACGTCGCCGAGTGGCTGTTCGCGCTGGCCGGCCTGCCCAAGCTGATGCACCACCTGCGTGCGTCGGACACCTATCACGTCGCCCATGCCCGCGACCTGCGCAAGGCCTTCGACGCGCGCTTCGACGACCATACCCGCGACATCGCCGAACACCAGCGCCTGATCGAGCAGCACCTCGATCGCATCAACCGCGCCGGTGAGGACCTGCGTCGGGTCCAGGTCGAACTCGGCGGCCTGGCGACCACCACGCAGCGGCGCTTCGCGGCGGTGGACACTGCGCTCGATGCCGTGCGCGACCTGTCCGGCACGCGCATCCAGGGCCAGCTCGACGAGCTGCGCCACCACGTGCTCAGCATGAACCACTGGCTGACCTCGCTGCGCCAGACGATCGCCGCGCTGGAGAATCCGGACGACGCGGCGAACCGTTCGGCCCGCACGCTGGCCGCGACCGTCGTGGCGCGGCACCTGGCCGGCGACGCCGGGCGCCCGCCGCGCCTGGCCGGCTGGCGCGATGCGCTCGCCGCCGCGGCCGGCACCGGCCGCGTGCTCGACCTGGCCAGCGGCCAGGACTGGCAGGCGGCGCTCGCCGAGCGCGGCCTGGCGATCGAGCCCGCGGACGCCGGCGACCTGCCCTCGTTCCTCGACGATCCGGCCACCGCGCTGGTGCGCACCGGCGACGGCGCGCTCGGCGCGCTGACCGCGCTCGGGCTCGCCGGCGTGCTGCGCCGGCTGCCGGTCACCGGCCTGCTGGCAGCGGCGCAGCGCACGCTGCAGCCCGGCGGCGTGCTGCTGCTGGCGTTCACCGACAGTCCGGCGGCGATCGCCGACCGGCTCGACGGTGGCGCCGCGGGCGCGACGATCGAACCGGCGCTGGTGGCCGAGGCACTCGCCGCGGCCGGCTTCCTCGACGTGCGCCGGGTCGACGCGGCCGACGGCACGCCGGCCCTGCTCGCGCGCCGTCCATGACCGGATGCGCCGCATGAGAATCGCGGTACTGGTGCCGGGGCTGCGCGCCTACGATGCCGTCAGCAACGATGCCCGCCAGATGGCCGCGGCGCTGCGCGCGCAGGGCCACGAGGTGGCGCTGTTCGCGATGGAGGCGCACGGCATCGACGAGCCGGTGCTCTCGCACGAGGACCTGGCCGGCTGGATCCGCTCGCCGGACGATCTGGTGATCTACCACTTCTGCACGGCCTGGGACTTTCCGCTGGAGCTGTTCCGCCGCATCCGCGCGCGCCGCGTCGTGCGCTACCACAACGTCACGCCGCCGGACTTCTTCCGCGGCTGGTCCGACGGCTACGTCTCCGCCTGCGGCAACGGCCGCAAGCAGATCAGCGCGTTCGCGCGGCTCGGCTGCGAGCTGTACCTGGGCTGCTCGCCGTTCAATCTCGAGGATTTCGCGGCCGAGCGCGTCGACCCGGCGCGCATGGCGGTGCTGGCGCCGTTCCATCCGGTCGAGGACCTGGCCGCCCTCGTGCCCGATGCGCGGCGCCTGCCCGACAACGGCGGCGCGCCGCTCCTGCTGATGGTCGGCCGCATCGTGCCGAACAAGGGCTACCTGGAGCTGGCCGAGGCGCTGGCCGCCTGCGTGCGCGAGGTCGACGGGCAGTCGCACCTGCTGCTGGTCGGCAAGCTGGCACCGGCGCTGGCCAGCTACGGCGATGCGTTCTGGACCCGTATCGACCAGCTCGGACTGCGCGGCAACGTCACCCTGATCGACGACGCCGACGGACCGACCCTGCGTGCCGCCTACGAGGCCGCCACCGCGCTGGTGATGCTGAGCGCGCACGAAGGTTTCTGCGTGCCGCTGATCGAGGCGCTCGCGCTCGGCACGCCGGCGGTCGCCTACGGGTCGAGCGCGATCCCGTGGACGCTCGGCGACGCCGGCCTGGTCTGGGACGACCGCGATGCGCACCTGATCGCCGCATCGGTCGGCCGCGTCTACGCCGATCCGGCCTTGCGCGAACACCTCGTCGACCACGGCCGCGCGCGCTATCGCGACGCGTTCGCGCCCGCCGTGCTGGAGCGCGAGCTGGCCGCCGTCATGCGCCGGTTCGATTGACGACGATGCCGCGCGATCCGTCCGCCACCGGCTCCGGCGCCTCGCGCGGACGCGCTGCGCACAGCGGCCGCCCCAACCGATCCTCCCGCCGCGCGCGGAGCCCGTACCGATGAAAGCCGCGATCCTGATCCCCAACATCGCCAGCCGCGACGCGGTCGGCGCCGACGCGATGGCGATGTTCCGCATCCTCGTCGACGCCGGCATCGAGACCCGCATCTTCTGCGACGCGGCCGGCGACATCGGCGAGAAGACCTACCCGGCCGAGCGCCTGCCCGCGTTCGCCGGCGGCAGCGACGACCTGGTGATCTACCACTACTCGATGGGGTGGAAGAAGGGTATCGACCTGCTGCGGCGCTGCCGCGGCTTTCGCGTCGTCAAGTACCACAACGTCACGCCGCCGGCCTTCTTCGAGGGCATCGCCGGCGACTACGTCGAGGCCTGCCGCGGCGGCCGCGCCGAGATCGCGGCGATCGCCACGCTCGGCTGCGAGCTGTACCTGGGGGCCTCGGGCTACAACCTGGCCGAGCTGGTCGAGGCCGGCCTGACGCCGGCGCGCGGCGGCGTGCTGGCACCGTTCCACCGGATCGACGCGCTGGCCGAGGCCGAGGCCGACCTCGATCTCGTCGACGAGCTGACCGACGGCGCGAAGAACATCCTGATGGTCGGCCGCATCGCGCCGAACAAGGGCCATGTCGACCTGGTCGACGCGTTCGCCGCCTACGTGGACGCCTACGGCGATCCGGCGCGGCTGGTCATCCTCGGCAAGATCGATCCACGCCTGGCCGTCTACACCGACCGTATCCGCGCGCGCATCGACCATCACCGCCTCGGCGGCCGCGTGCGCTGGATCAACGGCGCCAGCGAGGGCCAGCTCAAGGCGGCCTACCTCGCCAGCCACGTCTTCATGCTGCTGAGCGAGCATGAGGGCTTCTGCGTGCCGCTGGCCGAATCGATGGCGCTCGGCACGCCGATCGTCGCGCGCGCGACCAGCGCCATTCCCGAGACGCTGGCCGACGCGGGCCTGTCATGGGCCTCGAACGACCCGTACCTGTTCGCCGCCAGCGCCGCGCGCCTGTTCGGCGACGGCGCGCTGCGCGACACCCTGCGCGGCGCTGCGTTGCGCCGCTACCAGACCACCTATGCGAGCCGCGTGCTGCGCGAGCGGTTCCTGCGCTACCTGGAGCCGGCCCTGTGAAACGCCGCGTCGCGATCGTCGTCCAGCGTTGCCACGAGAAGCTCGTCGGCGGCGCCGAAGCCCATGCCTGGCAGTATGCGACCCTGCTCGCCGACGACTACACCGTCGACGTGCTGACCTCCACGGCGATGGACTACATCCGCTGGGACAACGACCTGCCGGCCGGCGTCGAGCAGCGCGACGGCGTGACGATCCGCCGCTTCCGCGTCGAGCACGGCCGCAAGCCGTACTTCGGCCGCCTGCACCGGCGCGTGCTCGACCGCTTCGAGGCCACCGCGGGTGCACCGGACCAGGACCGCTACGGCTGGCCCGAGGCGCTGGAGGAGGAGTTCATCCGCTCACAGGGGCCGGTCTGCCCGGACCTCTACGACCACCTGCGCCAGCACGGCGAGGACTACGCGGCGGTGATCTTCCTGACCTACCTGTACCCGACCACGTTCGACGGCGTGCGCGCGATGCCGCACCGCCGCTGGGGCCTGGTGCCGACCCTGCACGACGAGCCGCCGGCCTACCTGCGCGCGGTCGGGCAGATGGCGCGCAACGTGCCGCGCATCCTGTGGAACACGCAGGCCGAACGGCACCTCGGCGGGCGGCTGTGGAATCGCGATTCGGGCAACCTCGTCGCGATGACCGTCGCCACCGAGCCGGCGCCGCCGGCGCGCGAGGCGACGCCGTACCTGCTCTACTGCGGCCGCATCGACATCAACAAGGGCTGCGACCACCTGCTGCAGTGGTTCGCCGCCTACAAGGCCGCCCGGCTGGCCTCGCCGCTGCGCCTGCTGCTGACCGGGCACAACATCATGCAGGTGCCCGACGACGCGAACGTCAGCGTGCTCGGCTTCGTCGAGGAAGACCGCAAGTTCGCGCTGATGGCCGGCGCGGTCGCCTTCGTGCAGCCCTCGCCGTACGAGAGCCTGAGCATCGTCGCACTGGAGGCGATGGCGCAGGGCACGCCGAACATCGTCAACGGCCGCTGCGAGATCCTCGCCGACCACGTCGCCCGCAGCGGTGCCGGCTTCGTCTACCACGACCAGGCCGCGTTCGACGCCGCGCTCGACGCCGCGATGGCGCTCGACGCCGCCGAGCGCGCGCGCCAGGCCGACCTCGCGCGCCGCTATGTGCTCGACAACTACAGCCGCGACCAGGTGCGTGCGCGGCTGATCGCCGAGGTCGAGGCGCTGGCCGGCGGCTGACGCCGCGACCGCCTGCACCGTCATTTCTCCGCCGCCGGCAGACGCGATAAGGTGCCGGCGTGAGCCGCATCGAGTACCGCTTTCCCCCGTTTCGCCTGTCCCCGGCCGCGCGCGAGCTGTGGAAGGACGCTGCGCTGTGCGCGCCGACGCGGCCGGTGTTCGACTGCATCGCCTACCTGGTCGAGCATCGCGACCGCGCGGTCGGCCGCGACGAGCTGGTCGCGGCGGTCTGGGGCCGGGTCGACGTCTCCGACGGCCACCTCAACCAGACCATCGTGCGTGCGCGGCGCATGCTCGACGACGACGCGCAGACGCAACGCGTGGTCCGCACCGTCTCGGGCTTCGGCTATCGCTGGATCATGCCGGTGATCGCCAGCGACGTGGAGGACGTGCCGGCCGCACCCATCGCGCCGGAGTCCGAGCCGCCGCCTCCTGCGCAGGCGACGCCCGCCGCGGTGCCGCGCACGTCGCGTATTCCGCGCCGCATCGGCTGGGCCTTGCTCGCGCTGGCGCTGCTGATCGTTACCGCCGGCGCGCTCCATCGCTTTACCGCGCCGCGGCCGGTGCCGGCGGCCGCCCCGGTCATCGCGGTGCTGCCGGTCGCGGTCAGTGCGGGACCGTCGGAGGAATGGGTCCGGCTCGGCGTGATGGACCTGGTCGCCGGCCGCCTGCGTGAGGCGGCGCTGCCGGTCGCGCCGAGCGAGGCCGTGATCGCCGCGCTGCACCGGATGACCGATGCCGCACCCGACCGGGCCGCGCTGGCGCGCCTGCTCGAGGCCGGCACCCTGGTCGAAGGCCGTGCGCATCGGGCCGACGGCGCCTGGACGGTGACGCTGGCGACGGTGCCGGCCGACGGCCTGCCGCAGCGCGCCGAGGGCCGCGCCCGCGAGGTGGTCGAGGCGGCGCGCCAGGCCAGCGACCGTCTGCTCGCCGCGCTGGGCCGCACACCGCCCGGCGAACTGCCGGGCGACGGTGCGCTGCGCGAACGGCTGGCCCAGGCGCAGGCCGCCGTGCTCGCGCACGCGCTCGACACGGCCCGCACGATCCTCCAGCAGCTCGCCCCGGCCGATGCCGAGCGGCCCGAGGTGCGCCAGCGCCTGGCCGAGATCGATTTCCGCGCCGGCCGGCTCGACGCCGCCGAAGCGGCCCTGGCCGACCTGCTGGCGCTGCCGGAGGTCCAGGCCGATCCGGTGCAGCAGGCGCGCGCGATCGCGCTGCGCGCCAAGATCCACTTCCGGCGTGGCCGGTTCGAGAGCGCCGAGCGCGATTTCGACGCGGCGCTCCCGGCGCTCGCGGCCGGCCCCTGGCCGCAGGAACTCGGCGATGCGCTGGCCACGCGCGGTGCGGCACGGGTCGCGCTCGGCCGCTACGAGGCCGCCTCGGCCGACCTTGGCCAGGCGCGCCTGGCGATGCGCCAGGCGGCCGACCCGCTCGGCGCCGCCCAGGTGGAGGCCAATTTCGGCGTGCTCGAAGCGCAGCGCGACCGTCCCGAGCGCGCGCTGCCGTACCTGGCGATCGCGGCCGAGCGCTTCGAGGCATTCGGTGCCGCCGAGCGGCTGCTGTTCGTGCTGACCGCCACCTACGACGCGCAGGCGGCGCTGCTGCGCTGGACCGATGCGCTGGCGACCAGCGACCGGCTCTGGGCCTTGCGTGACCGCATCGCCGATCCGGCGTTCTCGCTGGTCGTGGCCTGCCGGCGCGGTCGCGTGCTGCTGGCACTCGGCCGCTACGGCGAAGCCGAGGCCCTGTTCACCGAGACCGCCGCGCGGCGCGAGACGGTGCGGCCGGAGGTGCTGCGCTACCTGCACGACTTCGAGGCCGACCTTGCCGCGCGGCGCGGCCGCTGGGCCGACGCGCTGGCGGCCGCCGATCGCGCGCTGGCGACCTGGCCGGCCGGCCCCGGCCACGACCGCTACGCCCACCTGCTGCGGCTGCGCCAGCAGGCCCGCATCGCGCTCGGTACCGCGCCGCTGCCGCGCGAACCGGCCTATGACGTGGCCGGCACCGCCGAGGCCTCGCCGCTGCTGACGCTGGCCGCCGCCGAATGGAACGACCACGCGCACCGGCCCGATCCGGCCGCCGCGCTCTACGAGGCCGCCTGGCGCCGCGTCGACGCGGCCGGCACGCCGGCCCAGATCGCCTGGGTCGCCGGCGCCTATGTCCCCTGGCTGCTCGCGCGCGGGCGTCTGGACGAGGCCGCCGCGCTGGCCGGCCGCGCCGCCGCCTGGGCCGGCGAGGACTACGGCTGCGCCGCGCTACAGGTGGCCGTGTTCCATGCGCGCGGCCAGCGCGAGGCCTGGGCCGCCGCACTCGCCGCGGCGCACACGCTGGCCGGCGAGCGCACGCTGCCGGCGGCCTGGACGACCTGGCCGCCGGAGGACGCGACCGTCCCCGCCCGGTAGGGCCACGTCGCGCCGGTGGTCGCCCGGCCATCGGTCCCGCCGGCCGGCGCCTGCCGGCCCCGGCGGACCGCTGATCGGTGGCGGGGCGCACGCCGGATCGGCGCGCCGCGCCCGGCATTCTCGATGACGGACAGGGCCCGGACGCGCTCGCGTCCGCGTGGCCGATGGCGGCCCGCCGCCGTGGCGTCGGCGTGTCATTGCTCCGTCACTGGTTTGTCGCCACCACCGAATGACTGTCACACGGCCCCGGCCCAGGCTGCCGCGAGGCCATGGCAGGCCGTGACGCGCCGAGGCGCGCCCACAGCCGAGCATCCGGCATCAGACCTTCATCCAAGAAAACGACACTGGGGAGTGCAATGAACAAGGCCATCATCATGCTGCTGGCGGGACTGTCCGCCGGCTCATCGGCCGTCTGTACCGCCGCCGAGCCCGCGCTCGGCGCACCACCCGCGCTGCGGGCCTATGCCGGCATCGACCAGGACCGCAGCGCCGCCCTCGACGATGCCTACGCCGCGTTCGACCTGCGTGCGCTGTCGGCCTGGCCGACCGGCTTCAGCGTGATCGAATCGCTGCCGATCGCGCTGGCCGCCGAGCGCTTCCTCAACTACGGCATGGGCACGTTCATCGACGACAGCTTCGGCCTGCAGTTCCTGCTCGGGCCGGGCGGCCGCTTCGCCTCGCTCGACACCGGCACCGGCGCGCTGACGCCGCTCACCGACCGGTTGCAGCCGGCCGACCAGCCGTGGCTGTGGTGCTACCAGACCATGGCGACCCCGTGCTGGTCCGCGCTGCACTGGGATGCGACCACGCGCACGCTGTTCGCGATGGCGATCGACCCCTGGGCGCCGCCGTACGCCAGCCGCATCTACACGATCGACCCTGTCGCCGGCACTGCCCGTCCGGTCGGCGAGCCGCTGACCGGCCTCATCGTCCGGCCGATGGCGATCGATCCGCACGGCCGCATGGTCGGCTACGACGAGCTCAGCAGGCAGCTGCTCGAGATCGACAAGCGCAGTGGCGCCTACGACGTCATCGGCACGCTCGACCTCGCGCCGAGCATCCCGCCCGGCGGCCTGCTGCCCGGCGCCGACATGGGTTTCTCGGCCGACGGCACGCTCTGGCTGGTCGGCACCCGGTGGGACGCCGAGGTCCAGCCCAAGTCGACCTACTACCACAGCTATGCGTTCACGGTGGACCGGCAGACCGCGCGCGGCACGCTGGCCGGCGACGCCGGCCTCGTCAACGTGCACCATCTGTCGATTGCCGAAGCCAACCGCGGCCCCGACGTGCTGTTCGCGGAAGGCTTCAACGGCGCGGACGCCTACGATTTCCGCCTCGCCGTCGACATCGCCGAGCCCGCTCCGGTCCCGGCCGGCGAGCCGACGCCGCTGCTGCTGCGCCTGAGCAATTTCGGCAGCGGCGAGATCGTGCTGACCGCGCCGTGGACGATCACGCTGCCGGCCTCGGTCGCCGTCGCCGACGTGCCGGCCGTGCACAGCGACTGCCCCGACGCGTTCGTGCGGGCCGACGCCGGCGCCTCCCAGGTCGAAGTCCGCGCCGGCGTGCGCGTCCGCAGCGAGCTGACCTGCACGATCGAGTTCGCGATCCGCGCGACCCAGGCCGGCAACCATACGATCACGGTGCCGGAACGCGCGGTGCAGACGCAGAACGGCGGCAACGGCAATACGGCGACGACCGTGTTCGTGGCCAGCCCGGCGGTGGTCTCGCCGGTGCTCTACGACCAGATCCACTACATCGGCGAGGGTGGCGGCGCCTATGCGGTGCGCTGGGACGCCGGCGTCGGCCCCGGCCCGACCTGGTCGTCCGAGGGTGCCGACGACTTCAGCGTCGACGGCGCCGGCTGGACGATCACCGAGATCCAGCTGATGGGCGGCGCGGCCAGCCAGCAGGTGGACCTGGCGATCTATCCGGATGCCGGCGGCCTGCCCGGCGAGACGCCGGCGTGCGCCGCCGCGGCGACGCCGTTCACCTATCCGCCGGACGGTCCGCGCGCCCTGGTGTCCGCGCCGCTGCCGACGCCGTGCACGCTGGCGCCGGGCAGCTACTGGCTCGGTGTTTCGTTCGTCAACGACTACTCGTTCTGGCAGCCGAACCTGCCGATCAGCGGCCGCCAGGCGGTCTGGCGCAATCCGGGCGGCGGCGTGCTCGCCCAGGTCGCGCCGTGCCCGACCTGGAACACGCTGACGCACTGCCTCGGTGCGATCCAGCAGGGCAAGGACTTTTCGTTCCGCTTGATCGGTACGCGCTCCTGAGCGTGACCCCGCGTGCGGCAGGGGCCGTACGCGGGGTCAGCCAGCGCACGCAGGCCCGGCTTTTTTTGCACGGGCCGGTCCCTGCCGGAACGCCCCTTCTATGGATGCACCTCACCGCTGCGCTTCGGCACCTCGGTCGACGAGGAGCGCATGCTCGGCGCCTTCGAGCAGCACCACGCCATCGCCGCCGACCAGCGCGAGCGCCGCGCCCGGATGCACGGCCGCCCAGGCGCTGCTCCGTGCCGCGCCCGCGCGCGGCGCGAGGCGAAGGCGGACGAGGTCCTGCGTATCGAGCCGCAGGCGATCGGCCCGAACGCGGCTGTCGTCCGGTAGGCGCCACTGGCGCACGGTCTCGATCGCCGTGCCCTGCGCCGGCGCGAGCGCGAAGACATCGCGCACGCCGTCCTGCAGCGGCAGGGCCTCGGTGCCGTCGGCATAGGGCACGTCGAAGCGGTCCTTGAAGATCACCAAGGTGTTGGTATCCGTCAGCGGCGCGATGTCGCCGGCAGCGAACGTCAGCGTGGCCGTCGTTTCGCTGGGCGTGGCCTGCATCGGCACGCTGAACAGCCAGGTTGCCCGCGCACCGGGCGGCAGCACGGCGGTATCGGCCAGAAGGCCCGATCCCGCAGACGCACAGACCACGCCGTCGACGCCGGGGAAGCACTGCCACGTCGCCGCATCGCCGTCGAAGGCCGGCGACAGCGTCACGGCAACCGGAACCGTCGCCGCGGTCGCCGGGTCCTCGTTGGTCAAGGTGATGACGTAGGTGATCGTCTGCCCGTACCGCGCATAGGCGTGCGCGTCGTCGATCGTCGCCACGAGCGTCGGCTCGCCGGCGGCGGCGACAGGCATCCAGAGCGTGCAGCCGATCAATGCGGCGCGGATGGCGAGGTGCATGGCATGCTCCCGGATCGATGCATTGAGGGGATGGCGGGACGGGCGGTTCGCGAAGGAGCGGATCATGGCGTCCCCTCGAAGTCGTCGCGGAACAGCACGACCGTCGCCACGTCGACGACCGGATCGAGCCCTTCGACCTCGAAGCGGAAGTCGAGCGTTCCGGCGGGGGTGTGCGTAGCGACCGGGACGTGAATCAACCAGGTCATCGACACGCCGGGGGGGACCGTCACGTGGTCGTCGATCGCGCCGTTGCCCAAGGGTGTGCAGCTCGCATCGACGCTGCCGGCGATGCACTGCCACGTCGCCGCGCCCACGTCCGCGCCGCCGCCGAAGCGGGCGCTCACGGCGGCGTTCACCGCCGGGCCGTTGCCGCTGTTGGACAGCGTGACGATGTAGTCGACGATCCGGCCGTAGGTCACGTAGTCAGGGGCGGCCTGCGTCAGCGTGAGCGTCAGCACAGCCGTCGTACACGTCACCCCGACGTCGTCCACGTCCGCACCCGCCAGGACGCCGCTCGCGTGTGATGTCACCGCGCAGCGCTGCAGCGGCGAGGCCGGCTGCTGCGACACCGTCACCGTCCACGCCGTGCCGTTGGCCAGCGGTGCAAACGTGAATGCCGGCGCATCCGCCGAGACGACCTGCGTATCGCCGCCGTTGATCTGGATCTGCACGGTCTGGCCGCTCGCCAGTCCCGCCACCGTGCCGCCGACCGTGTAGGCCGTCGACGTCACCACGCCCGAGCCGATGTAGGTCCGCTGATGGACCGAATCGCGCACCGTCACGCCCGTGCCGCCGACGTTGGCGGTCGCGCCGGCTGCCAGTGCCGGATCGGCGAACCATGACGGCGCGCCATCGACCCCTGCGCTCGCATCGAGCCCATCCTGGTCGACGATGGCGTACGCATCCACGCTCACCGCCGGCACGCCCTGCATCACGTGCGCGCCCTGCGCGACCACGCGCACGTGGGGAAAGCCGTTGAGCACCGGATATGGATAGCCGGCCACCCAGGTCGCGGCCGTGTCCCACAGGCCGGTGGCGATCGGGCCTTGCGAGAGCCAGCGCAGCGTGGAAAGACCGGTGCCGCCCGCGCTGGCACCTTGCCCGCTGGCGTCCGTGTCCCAGAAGCTGTTGGTGGTGTCGCCGCCGAGGCTCCTGCCGACCAGGCCGCCGACATGGGGCGCATGCGTGGTGCTCGATGCAGACGCTGTGGCGGTGGAATAGACGCGATCCAGGCTCGCGCCCTGGTGCACGCCGAGCAGGCCGCCTGCCGCCGCCAGGTCCGCGGCGGTTGCCCGCACGATGCCGGTGGCATAGGCATTGCGGATCGTGCCCTGGTTGTAGCCGACCAACCCTCCGACATTGGCAAAAGGGTTGCTGTTGACGGCGCTGACGTCGGCATCGAGCGCGAAGCTCTCTTCCACGTCGCCTGCGTCCTTGATATAGCCCACCAGGGCGCCGGCCATCGCGTAGCTGCCGCTGCCGGTCAGCTCGATGCGCGGACGCAACAGGCCGATGCGGCGGATCGTGCCGCCGTTCAGTTCGCCGATCAGGCCGGCCACGCCGAAGTCGGCCGCGCTGCGCGCGGCGATGCGCAGGTCGCCGATCACGTGGTAGCGGCCGTCGAAGCTGCCGCTGAATGGTGTGGCGTCACTGCCCACCGGCACGAAGCCGGTGCCCGGCCACATGCCATTGCCGCCGGCCGGCGTGCCGTCGCTGCGGCCGGTTTCGCCGGCGTCGACGTGGCGCGCCAGCGTGTAGTGCGCGTCCGGTGCCATGTACATCAACTGCAACTGATGTGCGGTGCCGATGCGCGTCGCATGTTCCATCTGCAGGAACGGGCGCGTAGCGCCGTCCACCATCGTCCAGGTGGCGCTGCCCGGCGTGTTGCCGAACGTACCGAGCGCCTGGCCCGACGCCGTGTCGTAGGCGCCTTGCCGGAACGCGTAGTCGGCCGCACCGCTTTGCGCCGGGTCGCTGGTGACGGGATTGAGGTTGGTGACGGTGGCGTTGGCGTTGACGAAGCCGACCGCGCTGGCCTGGCCGGTGCTGAAGCGGTCCCAGTACGCGTCGCTGACGGTGCCGTCCATGGCCAGGCCGACCAGTCCGCCGACGTAGGTGCCATTGCCGGTCACCTGGCCGCTGGCCCACGTGCGGCTGATGGCGCCGCGGTTGCCGCCGGTCAGTCCTCCGGCACCGTCGCCCGCGACCGTCACGCGGCCGGTGGCGTAGGCGTGGCTCACCTCGCCAGTGGTGAAACCCACCAGGCCGCCGCCGTACTGGGTGTCCGCGGCCACCTCGGCCGTGGCGAAGGCATGGTCGATGGTCCCCGCCGCGCTGTAGCCCACCAGTCCGCCGACCATGGAAATCCCCGTAACCGAACCGCCATCGACGCCGATGTTGCGCACCACGCTGCCGGCGTCGATGGCGCCGAACAGGCCCACGCAGAGCGTGTCGCCCCGGTCGATGGCGAGGTTGCCGACCACGTGCCCCAGGCCGTCGAACCGGCCGGTGAAGCCGCCGGCACAATTGCCGATCGGCACGAAGCCCGCGCCGCCGTTCCAGTCGCGGGTGGCCGTGGCGTCGATGTCGTCGAACAGCGCGAAGTGACCGGCCAGATCGCTGCCGACCGCCTGCAACTGCTCCAGCGTGGTCACCGGCGTGTAGACCCGCGCGCTGCCGGCGCTGGCGCTTTCCGCCTTCACGTACACCGCGCCGGGCACGGATTTGAGGTACGGCGTGGTCTTGCCGTTCTGGCTGGCCCACACGGCGGCGTCGAAACCGCCCGGCAACGCCGAAATCAGGTTCGCCAGGGGAATCGCCGTGCCGGCGCCATTGTCCGGGTGCGCGCCGGGCGTGTCGCCGGCGAACCAACCGTCGCTGACGCTGCCGCCGGCACCGGCTGGGTTGTGGCCCACCAGACCGCCGACATAGCTGTTGCTGCTGGCCGAAACACCGCCGGTGGCAAAGACATGCTCGACGAGGCCCCGGTTGTAGCCCACGAGGCCGCCGACCTCGAGGCTGCCCGCCACATTGCCAGTGGCATAGGCGTTGCGCAGGGTACTGCCGACGTCGGCGGCTCCCACCAGCCCGCCGATGCTGGACGAGGTGCCCGTCACGTTGCCGCTGGCCCAGACGTTGTCGACGGCACTGCCGGGATAGGTGGTGCCCACGAGGCCGCCGACCGCGCCCGTGCCGGTCACGTTGCCGCCGGCCCAGGCATCGGCGATCAGGCTGCCGCTGCCACTGTGGAAGCCCACCAGACCGCCGACGAACAGAGTGCCCGAGACGTCGGCCGTGGAATAGACGCGGGCGATGACGCCGGAGCTGTTGCCGACCAACGTACCGACCCACCCGCCGCCCGACACGCTGCCGCCGCGCACGCCGAGGTTGCGGATCACGGCGCCCCCGTCAGCGCTGGAAAACAGTCCCGTATCGTCGGTATTCCCGGGGATGACGAGATCGAGCAGCCGATGGCCGAGGCCGTCGAACCGATCGCTGCCGCCGAGAATACCGAGCGGCGTGGTACTGATGACATCGCTCCAGTCCACATCGGCCGCCAGCGCGTAGGCGCCGTTGATGGTGCCGCTGGCGGGACGAATGGCTTCCAGTTCGGCCATGGTATGGATCAGCGTGTAGGGCGTGCCGTTGACGCGGTAGCTTTGCCCGGTTCCCGTGAAATCCACGCGCCCGGTGAAGCCGCCGCCGGTCAGCGCCATGGCCACGCCGCCGTCGGCTTCCGACGCGTCGGTTTCAAGTGACAGGCCGGCCGAGCCTGCGGCGGTCATCACCGCGTTCACGTTCACGTTGCCCGAAGGCGCCGACAGCGTGAGCGTGTGCGCGCTCCAGCTCACCGTATCGTTGACGACGACATCGCCCGACGCGGCGGTGAGCGTGACGTCGCCCTCGGCCAGCTGCGCCGACAGGCGCGCGCCGGTGATGTCGCCGCCCGATGGCGCGATCACGTAGTCGGCCAGGGCCGGCGTGGAAACCAGGGCCGCGAGCGCGGCGACGGCATGCAGGAGCGCGATCGATCTCATGGGGGATGTCCTGGGGTTCATGCGTTCGCGCCGTCGAAGTCGTCGCGGAAGATCAGGTCCGGCTCGACCGCGCCGATGTCGCAGTGCGCGCCCTCGGGCCGGGCGGCGGCGAGGTGACGGGTGCCGTCGCCGCCGGCGGGGCCAGCGGCGCCAGCGCCAGCAGCAGGGCCCCGCTCAGCGGGGCACGTCGAAGGGATCGGGTGTTCGGCGCGGCCATCGTCGGCTTCCTCGGGACCGGGTCAACGGGAAATCACGCCCTCGGCCCGGACCGCGGCCCCAGGCTGAACGCGGCACCGGGCAACCGTTGCGAAGCCGTGACCGACTTCGAATCCGGCCGCAACCGAATGCCGATACGCTTCGCAGGCACGTCGCGGCCGCGCGAGCGCCCACGGCGATGCCGCGCAACGGCTGCCCGGTGCGAATGTGGAAACCCGCGCAAATGCGGCATCGGCTACGGAGGCGAGGGTAGGCCTACACGGCGATCCGGGCTATCACACGTTGGGGTGAGTTGATGACGAAGTCAGAAGCCGATCACAGTGAATCCGAGGCCGGCTTCATGCGCCGGGTGATCGCCTTGTACGCGGCCGAGCCGGACCTGCATGTCTTGCCGCGCGAGGTGTTCGACTGCGTGTCCGTGGCCGCCCGGAGCGAGATCGTCGCCTATACCGAGTTCCATACCGGTTCCGGCGAGTTCCGCGCCGAGTTCTCGCGGCCGGACCCCGATCCGGAACGGCGTACGCGGCTGGCGGCCGCGTACATGCGGCATGCCCGCAGCCACCCCTTCTGGGCCCGGGACCCGGTGTTCTTCGGCGAGCGCGTGCTGCGCGAGTCCGACTTCTTCAGCGACGCCGAGTACATGGCGCTGCCGATCGCGCAGGAGGCCTACCTGCCGAGCGGGGCGCACCGGCAGATGGCCTTCCTCATCGTCAACGAAGGCTATGCGCTGTCCGTGTCCGCCCACCGGGTGGTCGGGGAGCCGGCGTTCTCGGACACCGAGCGCGACCGGATGCAGGAGCTTCGCGGGCATGTCGCCCGGCTCTATCGCCAGGCGCTGGAACGGACCGCGCGCACGATGCCGCCGGTGGAGCGGCTGATCCACCTGTGCCCGGATCTCACGACGCGCCAGCGCGACGTCGCGCGCTGGATCGCCGAGGGCAAGTCCAACGAATCGATCGCGCAGCTGCTCGGCATCCGCCTGGACACGGTGAAAAGCCATCTGCGCATCGTCTACGACAAGCTGGGCGTGGACGACCGGCTGGCCGCGGCGCTGGCGATCCATCGGCGGCCGCCGTTCGCCAAGCTGCCGCCGATGTGGACCTTGCCCGGCGCCCGCTGGAGCGGCGAGGGCCTGCGCACGACCGGCGCCGATTGAGCATCGCCGCGCGGATGGGAAACCGGCGGCGCCCCCGGCGGGACGACGCCTGCGCGTACCGCTGGAGCGGCACGCGCTTCCACGCTCGCTGCCGCGGGCGGCCCTGACCGCCTGCGGCAGCGATCAGCGCAGCACGTCGTCGAAGAACGCCAGCGCCCGCGGCGAGCCCGACTGGCCGAGCCAGAACAGCGCGCGCTGCTTGACCTCGCGCGGCTGGTCGCCCCGCAGCACCGCGATCAGCGCCTCCTCGCCGCGGCCGTCGTCGAGCTGCGACAACGCGAACACGGCCTGTTCGCGCACCGATTCGGACGCTTCGCGCGAAAGGGCGGCGAGGATGTCGTCGGCCGCCGCCGGTGCATCCATCTGCGCCATCCAGAACAAGGCGCGGCTGCGCACCGCGTCGGCTGCGTCCTCCCGCGCGATCGTGCGGACCGCCGCATAGGCGCCCTCGGCGCTCGATTGCGAGGCCGCGAACACCGCATGCTCGCGCAGGTCCGCGTCGGGATCGCTGCGCGCGTGGCGAAGGATCGCGGCCAGGCCGGCCGCGCCGCGCATCTGGCCCAGCCAGAACAGCGCCTGCTCGCGCCGTTCGCGCGGGCGCCCCGGCTCGGCGTTGCGCTCGAGTGCGGCCGTCGCGCTCGCATCGGCGTGCTGGGCGATCGCGACCAGCGCCTGCTCGCCGGCCTTGCCGTCGCCGTCGGTGGCCTGCGCCAGCAGCGCGACACTCTCGGCCGGCACGACCGGATCGATCCAGCGCACCGCGGCGGCATCCTCGATCGGACAACTGGCCGACCACGCGCGCACCGTGTCGACCACGCCGTCCTTGACGTGCAGGTACACCGCCAGTGCCGCGTCCGCGGACGACGGGGCCGCGGTCACGATCGTGCTGCCGTGCGCAGTGCCGCCGTCCAACCGGCAGCCGGCCGTGCGCGCGCCGCCCCGCGCGATCGTGTAGCAGCACGACTGACCGGCGCCGGCGACCGCCGCCACGCGGTAGCCGACCCAGCCGTCGGCGGCGGCGACCTGGGATTTCAGCGTGGGTTCGGCGGCAATGCTGCCGCTCGCGCACGCGGCGGCGAGCAGCCAGAGGCTGGCTTGCAGGGTGTTCATCGGGTTCTCCTCGTCGTGGATGGCCGCAGCGGTGCGGCCGCTGGGCAGGGGTGGGGAAGGCCGCATCGTCCGCGGCCGCCCGGTGTGCGCCGGGACCGCCGCTTCGACGCGGCCATCCCGGGTGGGCGGACTTGCGCTCAGTCGCCCAGCGCGCGCTCGATCAGGTCCAGCGTGGCATCGCTGTCGACCATGCCGAGCACGCGCAGCACCGCCTTCTTCTCGTCCGGCGTCTTGGCCTCGCCGTACAGGCGCTTCAGGCCGGCGCTGTCATCGGCGATCAGCATCGCGCGCAGGGTGGCGTCGCGCAGCGCGGCGGTGTCGGCCTTGGCGTAGAGGCCGGCCAGCAGCTCGGCACCGTGGCCGGACAGGCCCACCGCTTCCAGCGCGGCAGCGCGCACGGCCTCGGGTTGCTTCGTATCGCCGGCGATCGCCGCCACGCGTGTGCCGTCACCGGCGATGCCGAGCGCGCGCACGATCGCGCTGCGCGCCGCCGGGTCGGTCGTCGCGTCGAACAACTGGCCCAGTTCCGCCGTCGCGCCCATCGCGCCGAGCATCTGCGCGGCGTGCTCGCGCACCACCGGATCGGACTCGCTGCGTGCCGCCGCCAGCATCAGGTCCTTGCGGTCGGCGATCAGCCAGGCATCGATGACCTGGCGCTTCTCGGCCGCGTCGGTGCTGCCGGCATAGAGCTCGCGCAGGCGCTCGGCACCGCGCGGGTCGCCGCCGATGCCGAGGATGCGGATCGCCTCGGCGCGCAGGGCCGGATCGGCCGTGCTGCGCGTCACCTCGATCACCGCGTCGAGCGCGCGCGCGTCGCCGAGTTGGCTCAGCACGAACAACGCGCGCTGCTTGGTGCGCAACGGCCGCTGGCTCTTGAGGACCTTGCCCAGCAGCGGGATCGCGCGATCGGGCGGTGCGGTCAGCAGCGCCTCTACGGCGGCGTCCGCTAGGTCGTCCTGCTCGCTCACGGTCGCTGCACCCGCCGCCGCCGCGGCGGGCTTGCCGGGTGCGACCAGCGCATCGGCGTCCTTGCCCCAGCGGCTGGCCGGAAACTCCCGGTGCAGGCGCTCGACCAGCGCGCGGGCCTCGGTGGTGCGGCGCAGTTGGACCAGCGTATGCGCACGCCAGTACAGGGCGGCATCGGCGCTGCGCGGCTCGCGCTCGCGCAGCTGCTGTTCGAGCTGCTCGAAGCGCTGCAGCGCGGTGGTCCAGTCCGCATCGCGCAATGCCGACTGCGCCTGCCAGTAGAGGCGGTTGGCCGCCTGGTCCGTCGGCGCCATGGCGCCATCGTCCAGGACGGCCGACGCCGGACCGGCAGCAAGGGCCAGCGCCAGGGCGAGCAGGGGGGTTCCGAATCGGGTCATGCCGGGGTCCTCAGGGTTTCAGGTGCGCTGCACGCGCTGGTGATCGAGCCGGACCTGGGTTGCGCGCACCTGGAACAGCAGGTCGGTGTCGCGCAGGTAGTCACGCAGGCCTTCATCGACTTCGACGGGCGCCGATGACGCGCGGTTAGCCAGCGACAGCAGCACCGGCTCCAGCCGCTGCAGGAAATCGGCCAGCACCAGGTCGCCGGCTTGCGCGGCGGCGCGGGCATAGAGCCGGTTCGACGCGACCAGCGCGGCGGCCCGTTCGCGATTGCCGGCCAGCAGGGTGGCATCGGCGCTGTTGCCGGCCGTCAGCAGCACGCCCTCCGTCGTGCGCAGGTGGGCGGCCACATAGGCGTCCAGCACGCGCGCGGCCGCGGCGTTGGCACGCGCTTGCGCGGCTTCATCGGGCGTGGGTGCGCTCTGGCGGCCGGCGAAGAAGCCGACGCCGACGGCCAGCGCGAGCGCGCAGGCCGCGGCCCAGCCCAGCCGCGGCGGCGCCGGCAGCGCCAGCGCCGCCCGCAGCCGGCGCAGCCAGGTGGGCCGGACCGACGCCGGACGCAGGCGCGGCTCGATCCGGCGCCAGAGCCGCTCGCCAAGATCCACGTCCGCCACCGGCACCGGCGTCGCATCGGCCAGCGCCAGCGTCGCCTCCAGCGCGACCAGCCGCGCGCGCAACGGCGCGGAGGCCACCAGCGCCGCTGCGATCGCGGCCCGTTGCGGCGCATCGAGGCCGTCGTCGTAGAAGTAGAGAACCAGGTCGTCGTCGCTGATCGGAGTCATGGTGTTCATCCCGCGGGTTCGATCGCCGCACGCAGCTTGCGCACGGCCCGAAAGATCGCCTGCTTGCAGGCGTTGACGTTGAGCGACAGCGCCGCGGAGATGTCCTCCAGCGACTGCCCCTCGTGGTGGCGCAGCACGAAGGCGGTGCGCTCGGTGCTGCTCATCCGGGCCAGCACCGCCTGGATGCCGCGGCCGATCTGCGCGCTGGCGGCATGGCGCTCCGGGCCCGGCGCCGCCTCCATCACCGCCAGCACGTCGTCCTCGTCGCTATCGGCCTGCAGCACCTCGTGCCGGCCGCGCCGGCGCATCTGCTCCAGCGCCGCATTCACCGCGATCCGGTGCAGCCAGGTCGAGAACGCTGCGCGCCCGTCGAAGCGGCCCAGGTGGCGGTAGGCGCTGATGAAGGCCTCCTGCAGGGCGTCCTCCGCCAGCGCGCGATCGCCGGTGATGCGCGCGCAGACGCGGAACAGCCGGTCGACCTGGGGGTCGATCAGCCGCCGGAATGCCTGCGTATCCCCCTGGGTGGCCCGCTCCAGCCAGGCCGCTTCGTCATCTGCCATGCCCCCTAGGATGCACCTCGGGGCGATTCGGTTAGCCGGCCCGCGCCACCGGCCGTGCGCAGTAGACTCGGCGGTCTCGCCAGGCCGGCCGTGCCGGCCCCGGAGTGCCCGATGAGCGATTCACCCCACGACGCGGCGATCCTGGCCGCCTGGCTGCGCAACGCCGCCCCCTGGGAAGCCGCCGTGCGCGAGCAGCGCATCGAGAGCCGCCGCCTGGTCACCGACCACGCGATCGTCGCCGCCGTGAAAGAGGCTGCACCGCGCTACGTGCTGGACCTCGGCTGTGGCGAAGGCTGGCTCGCCCGCGCCCTGGCCGCCGAGGGTATCGCCGTGACCGGCGTGGACGCCGTGCCCGCCCTCGTCGAGGCCGCGCGCCAGCAGGGCGACGGGCCGTTCCACGTCGTCGCCTACGAGCAGCTCGCCGCCGGCGTGCCCGGCGGGCCGTTCGACACGGTGGTCTGCAACTTCGCGCTGCTGGGCGAGCAGTCGGTGGAGCAGGTATTCGCGGCGCTACCGGGCTTGCTGGTGGCCGGCGGGCGTTTCATCGTGCAGACGCTGCATCCGCTCGTCGCCTGCGGCGAGGCACCCTATCGCGACGGCTGGCGTGAGGGTTCCTGGAGCGGCATCGACGGAGATTTCGTGGACGCGCCGCCGTGGTACTTCCGGACGTTGGAGAGCTGGGTGGTGCTGTTTGTGCGGTATGGGCTGGCGTTGGAGGCGCTGTGCGAGCCGGTGCATCCGGCGACCCAGCGGCCGGCATCGGTGATCCTTGTTAGCAAATGCCGGCGTGACAGCTGAAGCTTTCAGAAGCGAAAGTGCCGTTAGTAGCGACGTCGAGCAGCCAAAGAGCCGGCTCCGACTGAAGTCCTACTAATGTACCGGCGCAGCTAAGCCATCCTGGCCAGCACCACAAGCGCGGCGCATGCTTCCGGTGGCAAATACTATGTGCTGCAACTGGCAATTGTGGCTATGGCTAAAGGCCGAATCTCGGTGTAAGAAATCTCCTACTTACCCACTTAAGGCTAGGCTATCGAGTTCTTGGCGCACTTGCGTCAGCAACTGACCTGCCTTGCGTGGATTGGCATCGGCGTAGGCCAACGCGACGAGCACAAGAGGGTGAATATCTAGAACCTCACACAACTCACCTAACTTTCCTAGAGTTGGACTCTTCAGGTCGCGCTCTAAGGCGCTTAAGTACGTGCGGCTGGACACGTTAGAGAATGACTCTTGGCTCAAGCCGCGCGCTTTTCTGACCATTCTTAGTGCAGCCGCCAATGAGTTCTTCGCCGCCATGAGGTGGTCTCCCAGAAAAGAGGGATAACACCCTATTGATATCTATAGAGCTACAACCTATAGTGTTCAAACCAGGGCCTTGGAGGTGCTTGGTGGAATCAGCGTTCTGCGGAATGTGTGCGCCTATCAAAGGTTCGCCGAGAAGCGGCGAAGGCCTTTAATCGTGCATTGAGTTCCGCTCATCAATGTCGGTAAGTGCAAGGTACGCTCAAAAGATAAGGAGCTCTTCATGTCGTCCTCTTCCGTGGTGGAACGTTTCGAGCAAATCGATCAAATCGCTTCGCGAGCAAGATCGCTTGTTACCGTCTTAATACTTCACTATACGACGCCTGATCGACATAGCGAGCTGGGCGACACTCATATGGTGGATGTTCTTGAGTTGCTAGAGGAATCCCTGGAGCAAGTTCGTGAGAGAGCGCGCTCATAAAGGAACTGGAAAGACATGCTGTCTTCCGCCTCTCAAATCCCTCTACGAAATTTATCCGGGGATCGGGCGTCCGCGCATACACTACATTGCTTCTCATTCTCTCGAACCTCGAAGGTCCTGCCACATAAGCTGCATAAGCGATGAACGACACAAAATGTTTCGGCTCGCATGGTTGCAGAGTCTGTGACTAACATAAAAAGTCTATTGAGAAATCTCATGGCGAAATCTTCCGATGTGCTGTAAGCATCTATCTGCACATGATAAATATTCGTAGACTCTGCAACTTTCCTAGCCCCAGCCTGGAGTGGAAGAGGCGAAACAATAATTCCCGCGTCCGCCCCAGTATCTCTCAACACAAATGCGAGAGCGCCAATGTTAGCCTGGGACTGCCGATTGTTCGTTCTGCGGCATTCCACAACCACAACCCGCGCGCTACCAGAGGTGACACCTTTAGCGTCAATTTCCCACTCAGTGCCGCTTGAACCATATATCCGCTGCTTTCCTTCAAATCGTTCCACCCCGAACTCAGAGGCAAAGCGGTTCAATAGCTCCTTAGCGAGAGCTTCGTATCGTTCCCAAGGCTTCAGTTCGCGAGGGCGGGTCATTGCAAAGTAAGTATTGGGCCGCGCCGTGAAGCAGTGCGGGCTCTAGAATCATTGAGCGAGCGGTAAAGCCGCCGCATGGATAAATAGTGCGTTGCCGGGCAGCGAACTACCCAATGTTGTCGGATACGGACAGTCGCTGTCGGCCTGGCTAGTTTCCCCTCTGGGGCAATGGCCCGCAACTTCTTGCTGCTCGCCGAGTAGCCAAACGAACAGCTGATACTCGTGAGATGCTTGAGCTTGTCAGGAGTATCAGGCGGCAGCCTGCTCACCCTTTGCCATGTCGCCCTTAGATGCAGCTGCCATCGCCACGAGGCTGGTCACCTTCGACTCGAGCGAGACATTTACTTCCATAGTTATATTATAAGAACATGATTTTATTGAGATAAATTATCAGGGGGTATTAGTTTCTTCAGCTCGGATTCGTAAACAAAACTTTCTTCTATGCGCACGGAGACTTCTTTACTGAGGCCAGCAATAGTCTTGTTTAGACCATTGCCATCCAAGATGTCGCCATCGAGCGAGCGATAAGATGGGCGAGTTCCACTTAAGGCCTGTTCCGACAGAAACTGGATGTGAAGTCGCTTAATTTGGATCTCAGCCGCAATTAAGTTTATTAGCGCAGTGATGGCCGCTACGCGAACAGATACTTGCGCGGCATCGGCTTGTGCTGCATGAGACTTCGAGGATTCCTGCAACGCCATTCGCGTATCTTGCAACTCTTCTTTTTGCAATAAGATAGAGTGCGTTAGCCAATAAAAAGCGAAATATGCAACTAATGGGTTAAGGATTCCGCCAACATAGTCTCCAAACTGCCCCCAAGCATCTGCGCTATTTGAAATATTGCCGCCATGGATGATCCAAAACCAGATCGTATAAAAGCTAAAAGTAAATACAATGGCAAGGACAACAATCAAGCGGGATTTTCTGACATTATTGTTCAGCGAGCTTAGGTCCATCCTTTCTCTTGTCATGTCGACCCTCTAGCCAATTTGTACCTATTCTCGTGATTTGCAGGCACAGGCCGCGCCGCCAGTAGCTTGTAGGTCTCGGCTTACACGACCTGAAGAATGCGTTCTCGATTCGCGGCAGTCACACTGCTAATTTATATTGATTTATTATATGGCCCGACTATTTCTTTTGGCGGAAACGGGGTGGGGTCACTTTGCTCGGTGGGAGCTCGCAAGGCGGGGATCATCGACTAAGGTGCGCTGTTGGGCTGTCCGGCGCATACGCCAAGCGGCATAGCCCAGACCTAAGCCGCAGAAGCCCGTTGCAGACCCCAGCCATGGAACCAGCCGATTGTCAGACTCCCAGGCGGCTGCGGACGCAGCGTACGTGCGGATCGCACGATCTCCAACGGTCAGTTCCCATACGTTATGGTACCGGTCATCTGAATATACTGGCCCGTGGGTTTTGCGCTCATAGCGGATGGAAACAACCCTATCGCCCGCTTGGTTCAGTGCATTCCGGACCGCACCCATCCCCTTGGCTTTGGATAAGTAGTCAAAGCGCTCGCTGATCCCCGCTAACCTGAAGCGGGTTCCATATTTGTATTCCTCTATCCAAGCCACCTTGCCAGTCGCTTCTAGCAATGTGTCTTCCGCTGCGATGCCAGCCTTGGGGTCTAGGTTCACGAGACAAATGGCTGCCATCACAAAACCAACCAACGAACAAAAGGCGAGGTATTGCCAGTTGTATTGCTTGTTCATCGGCAAGGTGGTCAAGTGGCTGAGCTAGGTCGAGAAAATCTGGGTCAGGGCAACTCTGGATCGGAATCAGTTTCCTGCCGCCGGGAGTTCGGCCGGCGAAGGTGTGCCCGGTGCGCTGCGCTGCCGCGGTGGCGCGTTCGCGTTATCCATGTCCGAGAAGATCAGCCACGGCTCGCCGGGCGCGCGGCGCAGGGTGAGGGTGAACTTTCCCGTGTCGCCGGGCCCGTCGCCGTAGCCGTATGCGCCGATGATGTAGCCGGTCGTTTCTCCGGCGGAGAACGCGAGCGCGCGCAGCCGCAGAGAACCGCCGCTGTTGCCTTCATAGGCGGTCCGGATGGCGGAGCGTCCGCGGATCGGCGGACGGTTGCTCTGCAGCACGAACCCATCCTCGGCAAACAGCGCGGCGAGGGCTGCCGCGTTGCCCGCGCGCCATGCGCGCTCGTAGTCGCGAAGCACGCGGTCCAGGTCAGCGGGTAACGCGACGCCGGGGACCTCTGCGGACGGGACCGGTTCCGGGGCACTCTGTCCAAGGAGCGGTCCCGCCATCAGCATGGCGCCGAGGGCGACGATAACGAGGATGGGACGATTCACTACCATCTAGTCGATTCCTCTCAAGCTCGTGGACCTTCACCGGGGATTTCCCGCGCAGGATCGTACCGCCGACGATCAGCCCGGGAACAGTGTGCCAGCCGGCCGAGAGCGTGCGCGGGTAGCAGGCCGGGCGAGCGGAGCTACCGTTCCTTCTTGCGCCTTGCATGCGATACAGCATCGATCGCCGCACCGAACGCGGCGCCCAACGCCGTGCCGAGCGCAAGCTGGTCAAAGGCCGCGCCGAGTGCCACGCCGATGGCGATGCCGACAGCGATCCCGGCGCCGGCAAGAGGCTTCTTTTCCTGAGTCTTGTCATCGGATGCAGTCATGTTCACGCTCCCATGAATGTGCCTGCTGGCACGTGAAATACCTGACGTTTGAGCGAGGCCGCACTGCGAGGTGGCATTGGTTCGAATCAATGACCACGTGGTTTCGCTCGCAGCGGTGAAGTTGTCCGGCTGCATGACCATCCGGAACTAGGAGGCCTTTGCCTTGGCCCGCAGCGACAGGCAGTAGCCCAGCGTCACGGCTATCCCTGCCATGACCGCGCTGCATCCGCCCGCTACCGCGAGTTGAATCGGGGCGAACAGCCACAGCCCGGCATAGACGAGGCCACTCAGCGTCATGGTCCAGCCTCCTACGCGCGCAGCCTGACGAGCCCGTGAGCTCGGCACGATCCGCTTGGGCATCCGGTTGCCGAACCAGGCGACCATCAGTCCCGTGGCGCCCATGACCATCCGCGTGACCGTGTCGGCATCGATATAGCCGAGCTTGCGCGCGAAACTCGCGCCGAGCGCCAGAACGAGAATGCCACCGCCCCAGGCGAGGTCCGAGAGCAGCTCCCTGTTCATCGTGCAGTCTCCTTCTTGAGCTTCGGCGCCTGCGTGCCCAGGCCGAACGAATGGACGAAGCCCAGCAAGGCTTCTTCGAGCACCGAGAGCTTGAGGTGATAGATGACGGACTTGCCGGCCTTCTCGGCATGCACCAGGTCGGCTTCTTTCAGCACCGCGAAATGCGCCGACATCGTCGGCTTGGAGACGTCGAACTGGTCGCTGAGCTCGCCGGCGCTCATCGGCCCGTCGCGTAGCAGCTGCAGCACCCGCCGGCGGGTAGGGTCGGAAAGGGCTCTGAAGACCTGGCTCATGGTGCGATAGTTAGCTAATCATCGAAATGTGTCAAGTGACAACCCTCTTCGGACGGAGCGTGTTCTGGACAGAGCTGAGGCTGGGCTGGTATCTGTCGCGCTGCCTTGTCGGCCGCCCGCGACCAGCTTAGCCGTCCGAGGCGATCTGGGAGCGGGCGGCAACGCGGAGTGCTCCGCGGCGAATGTTTGGCGCCGGTACCGTCGAAAGCGTGACCCTGCTCCTGTGCCCTGTCGATTCCGCGCCCTGCCGAACGTCGTGGCGGCGTCACCCCCGATTTTCCGCCCGGCGCCGTACCCTGCGTCGGGGCGCCCGAAGCCCAGGAGCAAGCAATGACCCCTGAAACACCGGCATCCGGTTCCGCCACCGCCGCCCACCCGCCGCACTCGCTGTGGCGCGAACTGCGCGACGCGGTCCGCGGTACCGACGCCGACTACACCCGCATCCCGCTGCGCCGCGCGGTGTTCCTGCTGGCCGTGCCGATGGTGCTGGAGCTGGTGCTGGAGTCGACCTTCGCGGTGGTCGACATCTTCTTCGTCTCCAAGCTCGGCCCCTCGGCCGTCGCCACGGTCGGCCTGACCGAGAGCTACCTGTTCCTGCTCTATGCGGTGGCGATGGGCCTGGCGATGGCGGTGACCGCGGTGGTGGCGCGGCGCATCGGCGAGGGCAAGCGCGAGGAGGCGGCGATCACGGCGGTGCAGGCGATCTTCGTCGCCCTGCTGGTGTCGGTGCTGCCGGCGCTGGTCGGCATCTTCTACGCGCAGGACCTGCTGCGGCTGATGGGCGCCGACGCCTGGGCGATCGAGCACGGCTACCGCTACACGCAATGGATGCTCGGCAGCAACGCGGTGATCGTGCTGCTGTTCGTGATCAACGCGATCTTCCGCGGTGCCGGCGACGCGGCGATCGCGATGCGGGTGCTGTGGCTGTCCAACGGCCTCAACATCCTGCTGTGCCCGCTGTTGATCTTCGGCTTCGGCCCGGTGCCGGCGCTGGGCATCGAAGGCGCAGCGATCGCTACCACCATCGGTCGTGGCTGCGGCGTGCTGTACCAGCTCTGGATGCTGTTCCACAGCGGCAAGCACATCCGCGTGAGCCTCGCGCAGCTGGTCTGGCGCGGTGCAGCGTTGTGGAACATCGTGCGCACCTCGCTCGGCGGCATCGGCCAGATGATCGTGGCGATGACGGCGTGGATCTTCCTGATGCGCATCCTCGCCGAGATCGGCAGCACGGCAGTGGCCGGCGCGACCATCGCGATCCGCCTCATGATGTTCACGATGATGCCGGCCTGGGGCATGTCCAATGCGGCCGCGACCCTGGTGGGACAGAACCTGGGCGCCGGCCACGCCGATCGTGCCGAGGCGTCGGTGTGGCGCATCGGCTGGTACAACATGGCCTACCTGATCGGCGTGTCGGTGCTGTTCTTCGCGTTCCCGCAGCCGCTGGTCGCGTTCTTCAGCAGCGACCCGGAGGTGGTCAAGGTCGGCGCGGAATGGCTGCGCATCCTGTCGTACGCGCTATGGGTCTACGGCTGGTGGATGGTGACGGTGCAGGCGTTCAACGGCGCCGGCGACACGATCACGCCGACCAAGATCAATGTGGTGTTCTTCTGGCTGATCCAGATTCCGCTGTGCTACCTGCTGGCGATCCACTTCGGCTGGAAGGAGCTGGGCGTGTTCTGGGGCGTGTTCGTGTCCGAGACCTCGGTCGGCCTGTTCACGCTGTGGCTGTTCACGCGCGGGCGGTGGAAGCAGGCGAAGGTCTGAAGGGCGGGGAATCGAGAACAGGGGAGCGCGCTCGGGGGTAGCGTCGTCTTGTCGCCCGGGAAAACTCGACGCTCCTCTGATTTGCACCTAGGCGAGCGTAGACGCACGCGGTGGGTGCGGGTACAACCGCGGCTGAAGGGGGCCGCGGTGCGCCCTGTCCGCTTGCCGGGCCGCGTCTCGAATCGTTGTCATCGTGCCAGGCCGGCGTCGCGGCGCAACCGGTGAGACGCGCGCCGCGCAGGCTGGCCCGCCCATCTCGTGGTTCATCGCCAATGCTCACTACGCTCGCCGTCGCCAACTACCGATCCCTGCGCGACCTGGTGCTGCCGATGGGGCGCTTGAACGTCGTCACCGGCGCCAATGGCAGTGGCAAGTCGAACCTGTACCGCGCGCTGAGGCTGTTGTCCGAAACCGCGCAGGGCGGGGTGGTGCCGGCGCTCGCACGTGAAGGCGGGCTTCAGTCGACGCTGTGGGCCGGGCCGGAGACGATCAGTGCGCGCATGCGCCGCGGCGAAGTGCCGATCCAGGGCGGTCCGCGCACCGCGCCGGTGTCGTTGCGACTGGGTTTCGCAGGTGACGACTACGGCTACGCGATCGACCTGGGCCTGCCCGAGCCGAGCCTGTCGCGTTTCGCCCACGATCCGCAGATCAAGCGCGAGGTGATCTGGAGCGGGCCGTTCCTGCGCCAGTCGAACGTGCTGTTGGACCGGCGCGGACCGATGGCGCGGGTGCGTGCGGGCCGCGGCTGGCGGGTGGCGGCCGAGCACGTGAGCCTGTTCGAGAGCGTGTTCGCCCAGCTCGCCGACCCGCAGGCCGCGCCGGAAGTGTTGAGCCTGCGCGAGACCATCCGCGGTTGGCGGTTCTACGATCATTTCCGTAGCGACCTGCAAGCGCCGGCGCGCCAGCCGCAGCTGGGCACGCGCACGCCGGTGCTCAGCCACGACGGCCGTGATCTGGCCGCGGCGTGGCAGACCATCGTCGAGATCGGCGATGCGCGTGCGCTGGCGGCGGCGGTCGACGATGCCTTTCCCGGAACGCGCGTGGCGGTGGTCGGTGACGGCGACCGCTTCGCGCTGGAGTTCTCCCAGCACGGATTGCTGCGGCCGTTGTCGGCGGCGGAATTGTCCGACGGCACGCTGCGCTATCTGTTGTGGATCGCCGCCTTGCACACGCCGCGCCCGCCGCCACTGATGGTGCTCAACGAACCCGAGACCAGCCTGCATCCGGACCTGCTGCCGGCGCTGGCACGGCTGATCGCGCATGGGGCGCGCAGCACGCAGGTCTGGGTGGTGTCGCATGCCTCGCGCTTGATCGCGGCCCTGGAGGCGCAAGCCGATTGCAACAGCATCCATCTGGAGAAGCAGTTCAGCCAGACCGGGATCGTGGGTCAGGGGATGTTGGATGCGCCGGCGTGGTATTGGCCGGAGCGGTAGCCAGGTGCGGTGGTGGAGAGCGACGGTCGATCATGACGCCCCTGCAAGGTCGATGCCCGCCTTTGAAGACGGGGCGGACCAGGACGTTGACGTGTGGCGGCGGCCGATTGCCCTGCAGCACGAGCCCAGCGGGGTGGAGCAGCGGCGTCGCTTGCGCGCCTGCGCGTTCGCAGCCGCGGAGCACGCGATCGAGTTCGGGCGGCGGCGCGACACCAGGCATCCCGTTCGACGTGGCGGGCTACGGGATGTGTTGCCCGGGCAGCGGCCTTGCCGTCGGTGCCAGATTGAAGGTGACGCAAGAGCGGATCGATCTACGACCTTCCCGGCGACGCCTCATCCAACGAGCAGGTCTGCGTTGGATCCGGCGGGCAACCGTGTGGAACCGGTACGGGGTCTTCGCTCAGCCCAGCAGCCCCCACACCGCCGCATTGATCGCCAGCCCGCCGACGATCAGCCACGCGAACAGCGTGCCGGCCAGCGCCAGTGGACGCAGGCCGGCACGGCGGATCGCGGCTATGCGCGTGCTGGCGCCGAGGGCGGCCATTGCGGTGGCCAGGATGATCGCGTCGAGTTCGACGCCGATCGAGACCGCGCGCCCGGGCAGCACGCCGAGCGAATGGATGCCGGCGACGGCGATGAAGCCGAGCGCGAACCACGGCACGTGCAGCCGGGCGGGGCTGGCGCCGGCGGCCGGCTCCGGGGCCTTGCGCGCAAGCCAGGCGGAGAGCAGCAGCAGGAACGGCGCCAGCATCATCACGCGGACCATCTTGGTGACCACGGCGACGTCGGCGGCCTGCTCGCCGACTGCGCGGCCGGCGACGACCACCTGGGCCACCTCGTGCACGGTGGAGCCGGCATACACGCCGTAGTGCAGCGGCGAGACATCGGCGCCTAGCGAGCCGGCCAGTGTGTACAGCAGCGGATACAGGAACATCGCCACCGTGCCGAACACCACCACCGTGGCGACTGCGACGGCGACCTGCTCGTCGCGTGCGCGCGCGACGGGTGCGGTCGCCATCACCGCGGCGGCGCCGCAGATCGCGCCGCCGGCGCCGACCAGCATCGACGTCGTCGGGTCCAGGCCGAACAGGCGTGGCCCCAGCCGCCAGGCCAGCGCGAACGTGCTGGCCAGCGCCAGTGCGTCGATCAGCACGCCGGCGACGCCGATGGCCGCCACGTCGTGGAAGCTGATGCGCAGGCCGTACAGCACGATGCCCAGGCGCAGGAGCGTCTGCTTGGCATACGCCAGCCCGGATGCGGAGGCGCCCAGCCAGCGCGCCGGGGCAAGGTTGCCCACCGCCATGCCGATGACGATGGCCAGCGTCAGCGCGCCGATGCCGTGACCCTGCAGCCAGGGATGGCCGGCGGCGAGGGTGGCGGCCGCGGCGATCGCGGCGGCGAGGGCAAGCCCGGGCAGGCGCGCCAGCCAGGGGTGGCGGGCGGGGAGGGCGGGAACGACGGAGGACATGGGTGCGCGAGCGGTTGGACGTAGCGGGCGCGCACTCTGGCAGCTTGCCTCATATCCATAAAACGGATTCTTCTAATAGAATCTATGTACTTTATCGATAGATGGCGGTATGCGGCTGACCTTGCGTCAATTGCAGATCTTCCGTGCGGTGGCCGAGACCGGCAGCACCGTGGCGGCGGCGGACCGCGTGGCGCTGTCGCAGTCGGCGACCAGCGTCGCGCTGGCCGAGCTGGAGCGCGCGCTCGATGCGCGGCTGTTCGATCGCATCGGCCGCCGCCTGCTGCTGAACGATCGCGGCCGGGCTCTGCTGCCGGCGGCGGTGGCGCTGCTGGACGATGCGCGCGACATCGAGGCCGCGTTCGGCGGGGCCGGCCGGCCCGACCTGCGCCTGGCGGCCAGCACCACGATCGGCAACTACGTGCTGCCGGGCCTGCTCGCCGGCTTTCGGGCGCAGTGGCCCGAGGCGCGGCTGGGCCTGCGCGTGGGCAATACGCTGGAGGTGGTCAACGCCGTGACCGCGTTCGAGGTGGACCTGGGCTTCATCGAAGGGCCCTGCCGTGCCGACGCGGTGACGGTGATCCCGTGGCGCCAGGACGAGCTGGTGGTGGTCGCGGCACCGACCCATCCGCTGGCGCGCAGCGCGGCGCAGGGGCGCCTGCCGCTGCGTCGCCTGCGCGAGGTGCGCTGGCTGCTGCGCGAACCGGGCTCCGGCACGCGCGAGGCGGTCGAACAGGCGCTGCTGCCGCACCTCGACCACCTGCCGGCCGACATGACGCTGGGCAGCTCCGAGGCGATCAAGTACGCGGTCGCCGAAGGGCTGGGCGTCAGCTGCCTCTCGCGCAGCGTCGTGCGCGATCTGCTGGATCTGGGCCGGCTGGTGGTGTTGCCGACGACGTTGCCGCGGCTGAGCCGGCCGTTCTCGTTCGTCCACCACGAGAAGAAGCGCCTGTCCGAGGCGCTGCAGGCCTTCCTCGCGCACTGCATCGGTTGAGCGCCCGGCCGCGCAGGACGCCGGCGGCTCCCGAGCCGCCCCGTTCGCATCGACATCCGGGACGCCTCGCGCCGGCCTGAGCCGATCGGCCGCCGTTCTGCGCAGAGAGACCGACGGCGCCGAGCGCGGCGCGCCCCGTATGAGGACCGGTCCGATGATGATGGCGTGCTCGTTCGCTTCCACCCGCTACCCCGGCACGACCCGCCGCCGGCCGGTTCGGTCCGGCCGGCGCCAGGGTGTCGCGCTGGCGCTGCTGGTCGCGACCCTCTGCGGCAGCGGCACCGCCGCGACAGCCGCGCAGCCCGCGGTGCCGGAACGCTGGACGCTGGGGATCCCACTCGGCGGCGTGCCGCTGATGGCCGCTACCGAGTGTCCGCGGTCGCTGTTCCGCGACGCGTTCGAGCGCGGCACGCTGGCGCAGCCGGGCGGCGCCGGCTCGCCGATGGCGTATGTGACGCGCGCCGGCTACACGATCAAGATCGACCACCACACGATCACGGTGACCGATCCGTTCGGCTTCAACACGGTTGAGCACTGGGGCGACCCGCACGAAAACCTCAACGGCAAGCACATCAAGGACTGGGGCGGCGAGCCCGAATGGGACGGCTCCCGGCGTTCGGTACTGCTGGACGGCGGTGCCAAGCTGACGATGCATGCGGTCGGTCCGCAGGGGCTGGTCCTCGAAACCGCGATCTACGACGGCGACCGCAACCTGCGGTTCGCCAACACGACCAATACGGTGGTCCATCACGGCCAGGACGCGGCCGACACCGCGGCGCGCGATGCGGCCGAGTACGACGGCGAGACCGCCTCGTTCGCGACCGATCCGCTGACCGTGATCGCGATCTACCGCAACGTCTACAACGAGGACCCGGCGTTCCAGCGCGTCGAGGGCGAACGCATGCTCGGCTCGACCGGCGGCTGCGCGAATCCGAACCAGGTCAACGACTACTACGACGACCCGCGGCTGGGGCATACCTGAGCGCGCGGCCTGCGCCGCGCGCCCAGGACGGGTTGCGCCTCAGCGGGTGCGGCCGACGACCAGGTTGTCGAACACGCCCCAGGCGTGGTCGCCGTCGGGCAGCGGCACCGGCGCGGTGACGGTCAGGCTGCGGATCGGCCGCGTCGCGACGAAGCCGCGGAAGTCGCGCTGGCTGGTCGCGGTGAACGTCTCGACGGTGCCGTCGTCCAGCGTCAACACGATCGGCGTGGGCAGCTGCAGGTTCTCCTCGATGCTGGCCGAGACGAAGAACGACTGGCCCCAGAAGTTGCCGCCGAGCGCGGTCACCGGCGCGCCGGTGAAGGTGATCGTCAGCGAACTGTCCTCGCCGGGACCCATCGGCGCGAGCATGCCGGCACCGGCGAACAGGAACAGGTTGCCGAAGAAACCCGCCGGCGCGCCGATGACGGTATAGGTGAAGCCGCCGTCGCCGAACGCCAGCGGGCCGTGGACGTAGCCGCTGCGCAGGCCGGTGAAGGCATTGCGGTGCGCGCCGGGCGCGACCTCGGCCAGGAAGGCGTCGGCATCGTCGTACGTGCGCAGCGCGCCGCCGCAGAGGCCGTCGCCGCTGTCGTCGAAACCGTTCGCGAACACGCGGTCGGCGGCGACGCAGGCCTCGGCCGTCACCGTCAGGTGCAGCGGGATCGACCGTACCGTGCCGGTATCGCTGCCGGTCACGCACAGCAGGGCGTCGTGGTCGCCGGGGGCCAGGCCGCCGCTGTCGATCGTCAGCGTGGCCGCGGCACGCGCGCCACCGGCGACCTGGCCGGCGGCCTCGTCCACCTGCAGCCAGGCCGGCGTGCCGGGTGCCGCGCAGTCGGCGGTGGCGGCCGCCACCGCGTAGTCGAGCAGGCCGCCGCCGGCATTGCCGATCGCGAGCGGCTCGGTGCGCTGCGTGCCGGCACTGACCGTCACGGCCAGGCGTGTCGGCAGCGCCGCCTGCGGGACCGTCGGCGCCAGGCGGATGTCGTCGATCCACCAGCCGTTCGGTGCCTCGGGCGTGCCGGCGCAATCGGTGCCGAGGCGCCAGCGCAGTTGCACGCTGCGGCCAGCCGCCGCCGGTGGCAGGACTGCCGCGACCGCCCCGAAGCGGCCGTGCGCGCCGCTCCAGGCCGACCGCCCGGCCAACGGGTTGGCGTTGCCGGCGCAGGCGGCCGGCGTGGCGAGCACGCCGTCGTAGCCGCCGGTGGTGAACTGCCCGCCGGCGGCGAGGATGTCCTGGAACGCGCCGCCGTCGATGGCGATCTCCAGCACGCCGCCGTCGGCGCCCGCATCGGTCGCCAGGCGCTGGCGGAACTGGATCTCGCCGCCGTCGGCCGGCACCGCGATCGGCGCCGTGGTCAGCGCCGACTCGCCGCGCGCCGCCGGGGCCGGCGCATGGACAGCGTTGGGCGCGGTGTCGACCAGCGCCGCCTGCGTGACCCACGGCACGCCGGCACCGGTCGCCGCGGTGGCCCAGCCGCCGGGCAGCGCCGGTGCGGCGAGGTCGTCGAAATGCCAGCGCAGCGCGGCCGTCGCGTCGTCGGCGAAATTGAGGGTGACGCTCGCCTCGTTCGGCCCGCCGCCGGTGCCGTCGCCGAGCAGGTGGACGGTCAGCGGCAGGTCGCCGACATAGTCGGCCGGCACGTCGACGTCGACGATCACCACCTGCAGTTCGCCCGGTGCCGGTGAGCCGGACAGGCTGCCGCAGCCGGCCGGGTCCGGATAGCCGCGCTGGTACCAGCCGCCTTCGCGCGTGCCCATGCCGAGCACCAGGACGTCCACGTCGCTGCACCAGGTGAAGGTGTTGCGCTCGCGCACGGCCGAGAGCGTGACGCCCTCGGGCACGCTGAAGTAGGTCGCGTCGGCACCGCCGAAGGCCTCGGAGATCACGCGCAGGTCGATCACGTAGCTGTTGGTGCGGCCACGCGCGTAGGTGGTCGGTTCGGCGGTGGCGGTAACGGCGATGTCGGCCCAGGCCGGCGCGGCGGCGAGCGCCGCCAGGAGCATTGCGGCGGCCAGGGATCGGCGCATGCGGGAGCCCTCCGGGGCTGCGTGGACTGCGGTGGGGCAGCAGACAGGGCGGGCGTTCATTGCGCGCTCCCGAAGACCAGGTTGTCGAGCGTCGGCCAGCGGTCCGGCGTGGTGCCGGCGGGCGGGTCGGTGAGGTCCGGCGCCTCGATCAGCAGGTAGGCGATCGGCACGCCGGTGCTGACGAAGCCGCGGAACGTGTCCGGGTCGGCACCGTCGATGATCGCGGTAGCGCCGAGCGTGCCGTCCTGCAGGATCACGTCGATGCCGATCGTGCCGTCGGTCGGCCGCAGCGAGAAGTCCGACGGCCAGACGTTGCCGCCGATCGCGGTGATCGGCCGGTCGTCGAGCGTGGTCCAGATCATGATCGGCTCGTCCACCTGGTCGATCGAGACGAAGCCCGGGCCGTTGTAGAGGCCGTGATGGGTGCCGACCGGCGTGAACACGTAGAGATTGAACCCCGCGTCGGTGTAGTGCAGCGGCGGGCTATGGCCCGGGACGAGCTCGTCGAAGTCCTTCTCGATACGGTCGGGGCCGACCGCGGCGAGGAACGCCGCCCGATCGGTGTAGACGGTCACGTCGCTGCCGCGGCGGTCGAACGCGTCGGCGAAGACCGGATCGGTGGCGGCTGGCCGGGGTGCGCTGGTGCTGCCGGGCGCGCCGGAACGGGTCGTCGGGGCGCCGAGGGCCGGCGCTGCGGTGATCGCCAGCGCGATCAGGGCCGTGCTCGATAGGGGAACTGCGGATCGTCGTTTCATGGGATCGTCATGCGCTCACGAGGGAAGGCCGGCGGGGCGGACGTGGAGACGGCAGGGTTCGCCGGTACCGCGCACACTGTGATGACCGCCGTTCGCGCCGGTCCATTCCAGCGGCCTTACGACCGCCTTACGAACGTCTTCGCGCCGTGGAAGGGGCCTTTCCGATCAAGGACGTAAAGCGGCCGGCGCTGCTGTCAGCCCGGCCGGCAGGCGGCGTTCGCCGGCGACGCGGCGGGCGGCATCGAGCGCCGCCTGCCAGGCCGGCACCGCGCCCAGCGCGTGCGCCACGCGCAGCCGGACCACGGCGCTGCCGTAGTCCTCCTCGGCCCAGGTGCCGACCCGGCCGGCCAGCTCGGCGGCCTCGCTGGTGCGGCCGGCAGCGAGCAGGAACGGGACGTAGGACGCGACGACCTCGGCGATCGTCACCGGCAGGCCGATCGCGTCGGCCTGCGCCAGCGCCTGCCGGTAGGCCGCATCGGCTGCGTCGCCCTGGCCCCGGCGGGCGGCGCGCTCGGCCTCGGCCAGGCGCCGATACGGACCGGCATGGCGCGTGCCGGCATCGTCGCCGGCCGTGGCCGGCGTCGGCGTCGGCGGGCCGTCCTCGTGCAGTGTCCGCTCGCGCACCAGTGCCGCGCGGGCGCGCAGCACGTCGTCGCCGCCGCCGGGCAGCGGCCCGGTCGGCAGCTCGGCCGCATCGCGGCGCGCGTCGTCGCTGCGCGCCTCGGCGAGGGCCAGCTCGACCTCCAGCAGGCGCAGGCGCTCGGCGTCGCGTGACAGCGCCAGGTAGTCCTGGGTGCCGGTCGCGAGTGCGTCGAGCAGTTCGCGCGTCTCGCGCAGGCGCCCCACCGCGAACAGGCTGCGCGCGCGCTGCAACGTCAGCACGCGCCTGAGCAGCGGGTCGTTGCCGGGCGCGGAGGCGGTCCAGGCGCGTTCGTTGGTGGCCAGGGCCGCGCGGATGTCCAGCAGGTCGAGCTGGATGTCCTGCAAGCCGATCAGTGCGCTGCGCAACGGCCGCCGCGCGCCGAAGGCCTCGAACGACCGGGCCGCGCGCTCGAAGCGCGGCCCCGCTTCGGCAAACGCGCCACGGCCGGCATCCAGGACCGCCCAGCTCAGGTCCACGCGGGCGACGCCGAGCGCATCGCCGCTCTGGTCGAGCAGGACGCGCGCCCGGCCCAGGTCCGCCGCGCCGCCGCCGGCATCGCCACGCATCGACGCGGTGATGCCACGGCCCAGATAAGCCTCGCCGAGCGTGTGCGGAAAGGTGGCGGCACCCGGCACGGCCAGGGCGGCGTCGAAGTCCGCGCGGGCCTCGCCAGCCTGGTCCAGCGGGATGCGCGCGGCGCCACGCGTGATCAGGATGCGCATGCGCAGGTAGGGATCGTCGGCGCCGGAGGCCGCATCGAGCAGTGCCGAGGCCTGGTCGATGGCGGCCTCGAAGTGGCCGAGCCGGGCCTCCACGCGTGCCGACAGCAGGCCGGCTTCCGGATCGTCCCGCAGCGACGGCGGTGCCGCATCCAGCAGCGCGCGGGCGCGCGGCGCATCGTCTTCGAGCAGTGCCGTGCGGGCCTGCTGCAGCAGGCCGACGAGAACGCCGTCCAGGCCGCGATCGGGCAGCGCACGCCCCAGCGCCGTCAGCAACCGGTCGCTGGCCTGCTGCAGGGCCGTCATCAGGTCCGTGTCGGTCGCGCCGGTCCGCAGCGGCGGCACGCTCGCCAGCGCCGCCGTCAGCGTCACCGTCCACGCCGTCCCCTGTCGCACGGCCACACCGGAGACGACGGCGTCGATGCCCTCGCTGCGCAGACGTGCGTCCTGGGCCGCCGCATCGGCGCCGGCGGAGGCCAGCAGGCCGAGCGTGCCTTCCGCGGGCTGCACCGCCAGGCCGGCGCGGCCGAGGCGGTCGGCCAGCAGATCCATGCCGCCGAGCCGGACCCAGGCCAGGCCTTCGACGGGCTCGACCGCGAACGGCAGCACCGCCCATCGCTGCGCCGGCGCGGTTTGGGCCGGTGTGCCGGCGGAAGTGACCGGCGCGACCGGTGTCCGGGTGGCATACCAGAGGATGCCCGCTGCCAGGGCTACCGCGATCGCAATCGCGGCGAGCCGCATGGCGCGGCCGAAGCGCGCCGGGACGGCCCCGACCTTCGTCGGCATGCCGGCTGCGTGACCGGCGGCGGACGCGGGTGTGGACGTGGCCGTCGGGGCCGGCTCCGGCACCGTGGTTGCCGGGGGCGCGTCCGCGGCCGACGAGTCCGCTACCTGTGTCGGCGCCACCCAGCGATAGCCGAAGCCGACGATCGTACGGATACAGCGCTGCTGCTCGGCATCGTCGCCGACCGCCCGGCGTGCGCGCAGCACCAGCTGGAACAGCTGCGTCTCCGACACGTTGTCGCGGCGCCAGGCCGCCGCGATCAGCTCCGCGCGCGATACCGCGCGCTCGCGCTGCTCGACCAGGTAGCACAGGCAGGCGAACACGCGCGGCGCGAGGTCGACGAGCACGTCCTCGCGCCACAGCTCACGGCGCACGGGGTCGAGTCGGAATGCGCCAAAGCGGTAGACGGGGGCGGACATCCGCGCACTATGGGATATCGTTCGAGGGAGTCAATGGTGATTCCACCCAACCAGTGCATTTTCTCCGGGGTCCGGCACCTCGCTTGCCACGCCGTCGAACCATCCGCGAACAGCCGTTCGCCCGGCGCATAGTCTCGCGCCAACCGGATCGCGGCGCGGTCATTTCCGAAGTACGGGTCGTGCCCCGCGGAGCTGGCTTCGGTCGAAGCGGGGCACTGTATGTACGTGCTGCTTCGTATGAGAGCACAGGGCAGCCGAAGCGCCTGCATTTGCGATAGCCCATCTCGTGCAGAACCCGGGCATGGCACCGAATTTGGAACGAGCCGAGGTCAGTGGAGCCGATCATGTGCGCGTCGGCCTACGTGGGCGAATCGATGGCGCTTCGCCAGGATATGGATCGCGTCGGCCTCATTCCGCCCGCGATCGTGCAGACTCGTCGTCCGGGCGGGGCTCAGGGAGCGGCCTCGAAGTTGCCGCTGAAAATGGCGTCGGTCAACACCAGCCGGTACCGATACGTCGTCACCTCGGTCGTCGCGGCAATGTGCCACGCACCGCCTCCTTGATAGGCGGCACCAACCTGCGTATTTGCGTCGAACGCCCCCAGCCCTGCGCTTCGTGTCCTCAGCGTGCCGGTACGGCCGTCGATCAGCATCAGCGTGTCATCAGCGGCCGCCAGCACGCTTCCTGCGTCGCCCGCGAGCGCCTGAACCGCATGAAAGGATGCATCGAACGTGAAGCTGCGCAACGTGGTACGAGTCGAGGCATCGAGAAAGCGCATTTGGCCCGTTTGCGTGAAGACGAGGATTTCTGGCCCACCGACGCCATCGGCCACGTAGGCCGCACCGTCGTTGGGCATGGCCAGCTCCCATGAAACGCTGCTCGCCGACCGGCCGAAGCCGTACAGGCCTCCATCGGTAGCCACGACGAAAGTGTCCTCGGCGTGCGAGGTACCCGGCAGC